>NZ_JCBAIQ010000002.1:0-435765 GCF_059772165.1 Paenibacillus sp. TY11
CACCCGTCCGCCGCTAGGTTATGTAGAAGCAAGCTTCTACATAACCCCGCTCGACTTGCATGTATTAGGCACGCCGCCAGCGTTCGTCCTGAGCCAGGATCAAACTCTCCATTAAAGACGTTACAAAGTAACGTCAACCTGTTTCATCTTCATCCGCTCCATTAAGAAGAACCAAAGATGAAACAATATAGAAAGAGCGATAAGCTCATTTTGAAACTGACGAGATAAAAAATATCTCTTGTTTGCTTCCATTTTATACAGCCTGACGGCTTGTACTAGAATTTCAGCAGTTGATTTTGCAAGCAAAATCATTACTCACTCGTTGTTCAGTTTTCAAAGATCAATTTTTCATTCGGCTTCTTTTAAGCCAGAATAATAATATAACATTTTCATCTAATCGAATCAACCTGTAAATAATTCCAGCTGAGTCACCCGAGCCTTATTATTCAATAATGATTTTCGGACCGGAGCAATAATATATCATTTTAAACCGATCAAATCAACATTTAAATAATTCCAGGTTGTTCAAACTCATAAAAAATCTCTGATTTTTGTTTGACCGTTTGTAGTCAGCCTTTATCGGCTGGACTATTAATTTAACACGTATGCCGAATAAATTATAAATGCAATTTGTTCCTTTTGATAAACTGAAAAGACTCTAGGCCAGAAAAGCTATGGATCGAACCCAAGGTGCGCAAAGGTTGAATGCTAGCTTTCAGCCAAGCTTCGCGAGCGGTAGTAAAAAAAGCCGTAAATACGAATTTTATCGTGTTTACGGCTTTTTGTTTTGCTATTTACTTTTTATGTGTAAACAATCATACGGATTATAGTTCCTATACGGCATAAAGCCCTACGCTTTGTAATAAAGAGGCTTATTACCTTATTTAAAGGAACGTCATACCGCCGTCGATCAGTGGGAATTGGACTGTCATATAATTGGAATCTGGACCTGCCATCACCTCAGTTATTGGGCAAAGTATACTTTACACCCGTCGCTCCCCCATCTGAGAAACGGTAAAAGGTATAGTAATGATGACTTCCATCATCGTAAAACAGCTGCCATACATATTCGCCATTGAACACACTCGGCTGGAGACTTACAATTTCTACACCCGGAAGCTGCTGCTGAATTATCGCCGTCATTTTTTGCTCGTCGACTCCGTTTTTCAGCAGCTCGGTATGAACACCGCTATTATCTGCGGCAGGTACATTAGGTTGTCCCTCCACTTTTTGAAAAGGAACCCATACCATTATATTTTCATTCTGTGCGTTTTTCCCTTGAACCACCCAATATACCTGATCCCACACTGACTTCCATGTCTCAGTCGTGCTGACCAGACCACCCGATTGCTTAGCCTTAATGATAGCGGCATTTTTCTCAGCCACCTGGTCTTGAGTAACATAGGAATAATACCAGAAGATGCTGACCAGGATCAGTATCACGGCCAAAATGGCGACCGCTATCCATTTTTTCTTATTTTTCAAACCTGTGCTTCCTCTCTAAGGGGATGTGACACCTGAATTAGCGCGACAGCAGCCCTTCAAAGGCGGCTTGTGCCTCATGTTTGATGCGTTCCTCGTCCATAGTCAGGCACTCACCGTTTTTCACAACCTGACGACCGTCTACCCACACATGAGCCACATCTTTGGCGCTTGCAGAGTATACGGCATGGGAAATAAGATCTGTACGCGGCAAGAAATGTGCCTGATTCAGATCCAGCGCGATAAAATCAGCCTTGTTGCCTGCTGCCAGCGCTCCTACCTCTTTTAAACCAATCGACTTTGCGCCGTACTCCGTTGCCAGACGCAGCGCCTCATTCGCAGGAACTGCCGTAGGGTCACCGGATACTCCTTTGTGAATGAGTGCCGCCAGACGCATTTCCTCAAACATATCCAGATTATTATTGCTGGCAGGACCATCTGTTCCGAGAGAAACGGTAACACCTGCACGCAGCAATTCAGGCACTCTTGCCACACCACTTGCCAGCTTTAAGTTGCTTCCTGGATTATGCGAAACCGCTACACCACGTTCAGCCAGTAAAGCTATTTCTTCGTCGTTCAAATGAACGCCATGGGCAACAAGCGAAGGACGGGAGAAAAAGCCAAGCTGATCCAAGTGTGCAACCGGACGCAAACCGTAGTCGCGTACGTTTTGCTCAACTTCGGCAATCGTCTCAGACATGTGCGTATGCAACGGTAAATCCAGATCATGCGCAGCTTGTACGAATTTTTCAATAAACGCAGGCGGACATGTGTATGGCGCATGTGGAGACATCATCGTTGTAATACGGCCGTCTGCCTTACCATGCCAGTTACGCGCAAAAGTCACGGCCTCAGCCAGCTTGATCCGCTGTTCTTCCTCCGAACATAATCCAATTGCTCCACGCATCAGACTTGCACGAATACCTGACTCTTCAGCTACACGAGCCACCTCATCCATATGATCGTACATGTCCAGGAAGGTCGTTGTGCCACCTTTCAGCATCTCCAGCACAGACAAGGATGTACCCCAGTACACATCCGTAGATGTAAACTTGGCTTCCATAGGCCACATTTTTTCCTGAAGCCATATTTGAAGAGCTAGATCGTCCCCATACCCACGTAGCAGAGACATCGCCGCATGACCATGTGTATTAATCAGGCCAGGTAAAAACAGCAGTCCCTTACCGTCAATCGCTTCCGTCTCTTCCTCACCCGCAGGCAAAGTCTCACCAATGTAAGTAATACGGCTATCCTCCACAATCATATAACCATGGATTACCCCAGCTTCCGGTCTATTTACGGCAAAAGAGCCGTTTTTAATTATCCATTTATTCACTGTCATATTGTGTTTCTTCCTTTCCGTCCTCTAAATAATAAGCGAGGCTTAGCAAATCCGTTGTAAAATCTGTGGCATGTATCCGAATATTGGCCGGTGCCTTAAGAGTAGTGGGTGCAAAGTTCAGGATTGCTCCAATTCCACTCTCAATAAGCCTGTCAGCCACGTGCTGTGCTTCAAAATCAGGTACGGTAATAATCCCGATTCGAATGTTTTTTTCCTTAACAGTTGCTTCCAATTCATCCATTGGTTGAACGACCAACGTATTGATCTTGGTTCCAACTTTATCCGGAAACGAATCAAATACCGCTACAATCTTCATATTGTCTTTTAAATAAGCGTTATAATTCGAAAGGGCTTGCCCCAGATTACCCGCTCCGACCAATACCACATTAATTTGCTGGTCGATTTTCAGGATATGGCGTATTTTCTCAATAAGATAAGTAACATCATAGCCGATACCCTTCCGACCAAAATCTCCAAAATAGGCGAGATCTTTCCGGATTTGGGCCGGATTCAAATCTAACCTCTGTCCCAACTCTTGAGAAGAGACCGTAGCCACCTCCCGTTTGTGCAGTGCATTCAGATAACGTAAATATACGGGTAACCTCCGTACGACAGCTTCTGAAATTTTATCTGATTTCATACTTGCTCCCCCTAATTGTAACGGACATGCTTAGGTGTCCGTCCGTTATGCCTCTGTCTCCGGGGCGGATTGGAGCCATTCAGCGATGCGGGGCACCATTTGCTCCGATGGCATATGCTCCATTTTTGGTCCCGGTAACGAGTACAAAAAGTGCTTTCCGTAATAGGATTCGATCACGCGCGTATCGTAAACGATGACGACCCCGTGGTCGCTCGCTGTACGTACCAACCGCCCAAATCCCTGTTTGAAGCGAATGACCGCTTGTGGTACAGACAGCTTCATAAATGGATTCTTTTTCTGCTGCTGGAGCAACTCGCTTTTTGCCTCCAGCAACGGGTGATTCGGCGGTTGAAACGGCAAGCGGACGATGGCCAGACAAGTCAGAGCCTTCCCCGGAATATCGACGCCTTCCCAGAAACTGCTGGTTCCCAGCAATACAGAAGCCTTGGCTTCCTGAAAACGGCGGGTTAGCTTACTGCGACTCCCACTGTCCACACCTTGTCCCAACACGGTAATATCGCTGGATGCTAACGCCTCTTTGAGCGGCTCATACACTTGCCGGAGCATCCGATAGGAAGTAAACAGAACGAGCATTCTCCCCCGCGTCGCCTGAGCAGTCGCTCCTAGAGAGTTAACGAGCATATCTACAAAATGTGCATCTCCTACACTGCCCTTTACACTCGGGAAATCCCGTGGAATGACCAGCAACACCTGATCCCTGTAATTAAAGGGTGACGGGAGCTGCGAAGTCATCAGCCGCCCTTGATCTGCGGCCTCCTGCAAGCCGAGCTGATCAGTCATGTACTGAAATGATTTATCTACCGATAAAGTAGCAGACGTCAAAATAATGCTTCTTTTTTTGTCAAAAAACATTTCTTTCAACTGGCGGCTCACATCGACGGGCACCGCATAAAATTGCAATGATTTACTACGGAATTGCCCACTCGCTTCAAGCCAGTATACGGTTGTTTCATCATCGAGACGCATAAAGAAGCGCAAATTTTCCCTGATCCCCGCCAAATCCTTGAGCAGACCCGTAATATCTGTAATAAGGCTATCAGCCGCATAATCGTCATGCTCTTCCTTGACGTCCAGCATCAGCTTATCGCCCTTGCGCAAAATTTCGCTCATCGTTACATAAAGCTGATTTTCCAACGCCGCCGCCTGATCCCACTTCCCAGGCTTGGCCGACGGTTTGAGCCGGGAAGAAAACTGCCCTGTTTCACCCGGTGTCGCATCACTTCGCTCCGGTAACATGCCAAAAAGCTTGTCGCTTAGCAGGTCCCAAGTTTCCTTAACCTCCAACACGAGTGGATACAGCTGGTCAATGGTTGAGGCCCAATCCGTCGACTTCTCATGGCCCGATTTTGCCAACTGTTGACGAAGTGAAGGCAGTTGGCCGTTCTTGCTGTCTTTGAACAGTCGCGTCAGTGTATGCACGAGTGTGAAATATTTCATATGCATTCCCAAGTGCTTACCAGCTACTTCCTCCAGATGATGGGCTTCATCAATCACCAGATGTTCATAGCTGGGCAACAGCTGATGACTTGCTTTGACGTCCGTGAACAACTTGGAGTGATTCGTAATAACCACATCCGCTATTCCTGCTTCGTGACGTGCACGATGATAATAGCATTTGCGAAACCATGGGCAAGAACGACCAAGACAGGACTCGGAATCACTGGCCACCGTTTCCCAAAAATCCCCGCCACGGTTGCTCAGATTCAGTTCCTCATCATCACCGGTTTCCGTCAGCGTCAGCCAGACGATCATCTGAGCCGCTGTAACTAAATCTTCCTTTGGTGTCGCGAAGTCTCTTCTGTTTATTTTATGTTCAAACTTGCGCAGACACAAATAATGTCCCCGACCCTTAAAAATGGCAGCCCGAAACGGGAACGGAATCACCTTGGTCAGCATCGGAATATCGCGCTCGCGTAATTGCTCCTGCAGGTTGATTGTATGTGTACTTACCATGACTCGCTGTCCTTTTTTCACACTGTGATACAGCGATGGGAGCAAATAACCGAGGGACTTGCCTGTTCCTGTACCTGCCTCGATTAGCAGATGCTTGTCTTCACTCAGTGCCTGATTTACACCCTCAATCATTTGTATCTGCGCCTCGCGCTCCTCATATTGGCTCAAGGATGAACGCAAATTGTCCCGCACATCATCCATGTACTCCTCAAAGGAAACGCCTGATAGTGGATTCGGGTCATCTTCTCTACGCGGAGCAGCCAGATCCGTCCAATCTTCCACTTTCAGTGCAAGCTGACGAAAAAACTGATGTCCCTCCAAATCCTGAATAGGATCAAGCTCTTTCTCTTCACGCACCCCGTCAAGAAACCATCCAAGGTCACTGCCTTCCTCTGCGAACAAATCGCTGAGCCGCTGTATAGTTATCAGAGGCAACGCTTGAAGCTCACCCAGACACTTTAAAAACACCTCAGCCGTAGCCAACGCGTCGCTGTCTGCTTGATGAGGGCGGTCATGCGCCAGCCCGAACTCAGAAGAAACAAAACCCAGCTGATAAGATGATAGTGATGGAAACATAATTTTTAGAAAATCCATCGTATCCAAAATTCTTCCGCTAAACGGCAAGTAGCCGCACCGATCCAGAGCGTTTTGCAAAAAATTAAAATCAAACGCCACATTATGACCGACCAGCACGACATCGTCCAGCATAGGCACGAGCTCCATCATCATTTCTTCGAGTGCAGGAGCATCCTTGACGTCATCGTCTGTAATTCCGGTCAACCCGGTGATAAAAGGTGGAATAGATCTGCCAGGGTTCACATAAGAGCCGTAAACACGGGAAATGCTGTTATCATGATCTATAATTGCAAGTCCGACTTGAATGATGTCATCCGCGGACTGGGTGCCTGTCGTTTCAAAATCCAATACCGCAAATTTCATTCAACTTAATCCTTTCTTGTGACACATACAAAAATAATAACTCTGTATAATAGCATAGCAGAAGATCGCCTGTTTGGAAATTAAGACAGCCAAAAAAGACGATGCACACGCCGCCTAAGGAGGTGGGCATGCATCGTCTTACTCGGTGTCTGACAACTACATCCAGGTCATCATAGAGCTGTCGTATCGAAGCTTTTCGGCACCGGACAAACAGGCTTCCATATTGTGCAACGGCTCGGGCAACGCAGGATCGAACTGATGCGCGAGAGCAAAACATTTTTGCGCCTCCTCTACGTCGGCCTGCTTTGCCATCAGACAGCCTAGCGCATTATAGATAACAGCCTTTAGTCCTGGCCGCTCAGTCAGGTGCAGCACCTTCTGAAAATGGCATACAGCCTCCACTGGATCATCCAATTGAAAATATGCCATTCCCATATACATGCGACTCTGCCAGCTGTTTGGAAAATGCTGTAGCACCTGCTCAAATTGTTGGATTGCCTCAGGGTACATAAGTAATCGGTAATACCCTTGCCCCCGGCTAAAAGCCGGCAGCTCCTTTTCAGGCAGTTCCTTTTCAGAAAGCTCTGTGTCAGACATACCGGACTCTGTGGAAAAGCCGGCCGCACGCAGGCAAACCATTTTTTCCTCAAAGGCCAGCCACTCATCCATAATTCCGTCACTCATTCTCCGCAGCAGACTCCAGTGCTGTAGCAGCTCCTGCCTGCGGGAGCCCTGGGCTGATGGGTAATGCTTCACGATATCATCTAACATGCTGTTCATTTCTGCGAATACATGCTGGAACATGTGCATCCCGCCCTTACGAAAGATGGATTAATACACTCACATTTTTCGCTTAAAGGACGGGTTTCATCCGCACTCCCATTCATTACATGATCGTCGCGTGTACTTCCTTGTTCAACGTTTGGGCTGGTTTATTATGTTCATCAACAAATACCACAGTCGGTTTGTATGTTTTTGCCTCTTCATTCGACATAGAAGCGTAGGAAATAATAATGACCGTATCACCAGGCTGCACCAAACGCGCTGCTGCACCGTTGAGACAAATCACGCCGCTACCACGCGGTCCGGGGATAACATAGGTTTCCAGTCGAGCTCCATTGTTATTGTTTACAATTTGAACTTTTTCATTCTCCAGCAGATCCGATGTTTCCATAAGATCCTCATCTATGGTAATACTCCCCACATAATTAAGGTTGGCTTCCGTAACCGTTGCCCGGTGAATTTTGGATTTCATCATGGTTCTAAACATGGGAAAGCACCTCCGCTTTCTGTAATCTTATATTGTCAATCAGTCGAGTATTCCCAAATTTCACAGCCAGCGCTACAATGACGTCTTCCTGAACATCACATAGCCGCTGCTCGGGACGAAGGGGCTCCAGACCGGGAAAAGTTAATATTTCAATGTAGTCAATGTCCGCCAAGGGCGAGGAAGTAATGGTGGACTCCACCATTTGATGTAACTGACGGATCGTAAATGTGTTCTGTACAACATCTTCGCTCACTTCACGCACCTTGCGCAGTGACTGGGACAGCACCAACGCCTGCTCACGCTGTTCCGCGCTTAAATACACATTACGGGAGCTGAGGGCCAAACCATCGGCCTCTCTGACGATGGGGCAAGGTACGATGGTCACATCCATATTGAGATCAGTCACCATCTGCTGGAGCACAGCAACCTGCTGCGCGTCCTTCATTCCAAAGAAGGCCAAATCAGGACCTACCATGTTAAAAAGCTTGGCTACCACCGTAGTTACACCATCAAAATGTCCTGGACGGGAAGCGCCGCATAAGCGGTCCGTCAAAGCGGATACGCGAATTTTGGTTTGGGTTGGCTGCGGATACATTTCTGCTACAGTTGGCAAAAATACAATATCCACGCCCTCGCGCCGCGCTACCTCCAAATCACGAGCTTCATCGCGGGGATAGCTGTCCAGATCTTCGTTGGGTCCAAATTGAATCGGATTTACGAAAATGCTAAGCACCACCGTATCTGCCATTTCACGCGCCTTGTGCATCAAGCTCGCATGTCCTTCATGCAGGTATCCCATTGTTGGTACAAAGCCGACTTTATGTTGCTGTAAAGAGGCAGAACCGTGTACCGTTTTTGCTCCGTTTGTCCCAAGCTGCCGACGTTCAGCAATAACCTTTCGCAGCTGGGCCACTTCTCTTACGATGATCATGACTGAGATTCCACCTTTTCCTTAGCTTGTTCCTGTGCCTGTCCTTTTGCTTTACCGTACAGGGATTCCACAACGCGGTCGTCCGCGCTGAACACATGCTCTGCGGCCGGAAATGCCCGCCCCTTCACATCGCTCACATACTGCTCAATGCTGCTGCGGATCAAGCCGCCTACATCGGCATAGGTTTTAACAAAGCGTTTGCTGTAATAAGGCGATGCGTATTGAATCAGATCGTGATAAACAAGCACCTGACCGTCACATCCACGTCCAGCACCGATGCCAATGGTCGGAATGGAAAGTTCTTTAGAAATCGCAGTTGCCACTTCCTCAGTCACCAGTTCCAATACAACGCCAAAGGCACCCGCCTGCTCCAGCGCCTTGGCATCCGCCATCAACCGGCGTGCGTCCACTTCGTCCTTGCCTTGAATGCGATATCCGCCAATCTGATTAACCGACTGCGGAGTAAGCCCGATATGTCCCAGTACAGGTACACCTGCCTGAACAGTTGCTTTTACGACGTCGGCAATTTCCGCTCCGCCCTCCAATTTAACAGCATGCGCATGTCCTTCCTGCATCAGACGGCGGATGCCCTGAAGACTTTCCGATACGCTGCCGTGATATGTCATGAAAGGCATGTCCGCTACGATAAATGTATGCTCCGCGCCTCTTGCGACTGCCCGGGAATGATACACCATATCATCCAAGGTTACAGGGATGGTTGAATCGTAACCGAGAACTACGTTACCCAGCGAGTCACCCACGAGAATCATGTCAATTCCCGCCTCCTCGGCTATTTTAGCCGATGGATAATCATAGGCTGTCAGCATACTGAGCGGAATACCCTCCTGCTTCATTTTTTTCATTTTCACAACATTCAGTGCTTGTTTTCCTGCCATTGCGAATGGCTCCCTTCCATCTTTTTTTGGCACAAAAAATAACCTTTTTATGAACGCCTGTACATCTGCGTCATCAAAAGGTCCGAACAGCCAAAAAAGACACTCATTTTGAGATCGTCCCTTCTGTCTCGGTCCTGTTCGGCTCAGAGCAGAATCCAACGTAACCTTCAAATGAAGTTATGATGGTCTTACAAACTTGCTAAAGTAGAGCATGTGCCCCTGGAGTGCAGCTCGGACCGTCCGATGCCGCCTCCTGCACAGTATAACAAAAAACACCAGCTTTTTCACGTGAAGTTTTGCACAGGGAACAGAACGATTGCGTTCGTATTTCATAGCTAGGGTCGATTCTACAATTGTATATCCCCTGAAATGATCTGAATTTGCTCTCCCTGATCCGTTTCTACCACTAATGCCCCAGAAGGGTCCAACCCAACGGCTGTACCTTCCACCGCTATCCCTTGTCCAGTATGTGCCCGTACACTGCGGTTCATAGTCACGGACAACGCCTCCCACAGCATGGCTATAGGCTGGAACCCCTGCTCCGCATACAGCTTACTTAGCTGTTCCATCTCTTCCAGCACTGCGGCAATCAGTGCAGTACGGTCAATTTCACGCCCTGCTTCTATTTTCAAGGACGTTCCCACCTGAGATAACTCTTCTGGGTAATCTTCTACATTCAAATTTACATCAATGCCAATACCTGCAATACAGTAGCGAACCCGTTGATCCTCTGTTGCAGATTCCAGCAGAATACCGGATACTTTGCGACCATGAATAAGCAGATCGTTTGGCCATTTGATGCCAGCCTCCACACCCGTCAGCCGACGAATAGCCCTACACACCGCCACACCTGTAAGCAACGTTAGCTGGGGGGTAAAGGCCAAGGGCTGGGTGGGGCGCAACACAATGCTCATCCAGACACCTTTGCCACGAGGTGAATACCACTTCCGCCCCAAACGCCCTCGACCTGCCGTTTGTTCCTCCGCAAGCACTACTGCCCCCTCTGGCGCACCCTCTTCTGCCAAACGCATGGCATCTTGCTGAGTGGAGACCGTCGAATCCAGTACAACGATACGCTGGCCAAACGATTGAGTATTTAACATATAAGCCAATTTGGAGACTTCCAGCCGATCCGGTCGGGATATCAACCGATAGCCCCGACGAGAGGAGGCATCAATACTGTAGCCCAACTCCCGCAGTTTGTTGATCTGCTTCCATACCGCTGTGCGGCTAACTGAGAGGCGTCGGCTGATTTCCTCCCCAGACACGTAATCGGATGAACCTTCCTCCAGTATGCCTAACAATCTTTCATGATTATTCATTACTTACCACCCGTTTCGCTTCCTGAAGCAATGTTTCTGTTTCATTAGGGATATCTCCGCAGGCGACAGCTTGTAAAAGCCGTTCCATCATCTGTCCCAGCCAAGGTCCGCCTGGTCGATTCATCGCCTGAACCAGTTCATTTCCTGTAATATTTAAATCTTTGATACGAACGACTACAGCCTGCTTTGTCCACGTGCTTGCCAGTTCGGCTATTTTCGCCACACGCTTTTCTACCCATGGCGGTAAACCGCGGAACGAAGCAGGCAGTGTCTTGTAAAGCTCAAGCCAGTCTGAAGCTGTATCCTTTCCTAGCTTAATTAACAGTCGAATCCAGCTACGACGCAGCGCCTCATCGTTGATACTGTCAGACTCCCCCGGAACGGAGTCGCCAGCTATGACAGCAGCGCTGTGGATTAACTCGGTCTCCCATTCCAGCAAATGAACCAGCCGTAGACGTACAGCGTTGGAGAAGGTCCAAGCTCTTAATAGCTCGTCCGCTGCCTCTGAGCTAAGTCTACAAGACATTAGGAGCAGGCCCCACCGTAGTTCTTCTGGCAGTTGCACGATCCCCTTGAGCGCCTGAGCTTCACACTGTTCCCAGGGAACTGGAACCTTCGTACAGGCCAGCAATCCGCTACGGCCTAGCATCTCCAACCCACGCAATGGGTCTGGCCCCGCCAGCATCTTTTCCAGCTCGACCCGCACACGTTCCATGGCTATGTAACGAAGTCCCTTTCTGCGCCGAATCATACCTTTCCAGGTGTTGTAAGCAACACGGAACTGAAACACGGAGGCAAAACGGATACAACGAAGCATCCGCAACCCGTCCTCCTCAAAGCGTTCCTCGGCTCGGCCCACACAACGAACGAGAGCGGCTCGCAAATCGGCTTCTCCTCCAAATGGGTCCACCCGCTCCCCATGTTCAGCCATCGCAATCGCGTTCATGGTGAAATCCCGTCGCATCAGATCCTCACGAATATCCTTCACGAAGGCAACTTCCGTTGGACGGCGGTGATCAGCATAACCACTTTCCGTACGAAAAGTGGTCACCTCAAACGCATAACCGTCCTGCATGACCGTAACCGTCCCATGCTGAATCCCTGTCGGAATGACGTGAGGGAATAGCGCTATGACCTGTTCAGGCTCAGCCGAAGTGGTCAAATCCATATCATGAATAGCTCGTCCTAATAGCTCATCCCGCACACAGCCACCGACCCAATAAGCTTCGTGGCCTGCTGCTGTTAGTGTATGTATGACCTCTCTGCCATGAAGAGCCATCTTTTGATCAGCATATTGCCAATTATTTGTATTCACAGGGTTTCCCCCTTTGCAAGTATTCAATATAAAAAACGGACGCGAGTCCGCCCCCTTAAACGCTGATCGGTTTAAGATCCGGCACCTCGCGTCCCAACACACGGTAATATATCTCTTCATATTGACGAGTAATCAGCTCATCACAGAAAACGGTTCGGGCGCGTGTCAGACACGCTTCACGGAAACGTTCCGCCATCGCTTCATCGGATAACAGCTCTACTGCATATTCAGCCATCGCCTCGGTATTACCGATTTCAGCAAGATACCCCGTACTCCCATGCACAACGAGTTCAGGTATTCCCCCTGCCTGAGAACCGATTGTTGGCACTCCACAGGCCATTGCTTCCAGCGCAACCAGACCAAAACTTTCTTTTTCCGAGGGAAGCAGCAGCACATCCGCCATAGAAATCACTTCTGCTATCTGATCCTGTTTGCCCAAAAAGAAGACCTTATCCTGCAGACCTAAATTCTCGATTTTGCAACGAATTTTTGGAAGATCCGGTCCTTCCCCCACCAGCAGCAGCTTCGCAGGTACTTTCCGCTGCACTCTTTCAAATATATCCAGTACATCTCCCACCCTTTTGACAGGACGGAAATTGGAAATATGCATCATAATTTTTTCATGCGGTTGGGCAAAATCTCTCCTTAGCGCAGCGGCATCTCGTGGATAATATACCCGTTTATCTACAAAGTTGTAGGTCAAATCAATAGGCCGTGTAATTTCCAACGCATCTATCGTCTCCCGAATCAAATCCTTGGAAACCGCTGTTACAGCGTCACTTTTGTTAATAGCCAGCCGAATCAGGTCCTTCAACGATTCATCCTGTGCCAACACTGTAATGTCCGTACCATGCAAAGTGGTTACCACCTTTAAATGATCGCCCACCATTTCCTTCGCCAAATAAGCGCATACCGCATGCGGTACGGCATAATGAACATGAAGTACATCCAAATTCTTCATTTGAGCCACCTGGGCCATTTTTGTCGCAAGTGACAAGTCATAGGGCGGATATCTAAACACGTAATAATCGTTAACTTCAACCTCATGATAAAAAATATTCTTCTGAAACGCCCCGCCTAATCTGAACGGAATGCTATTGGCAATAAAATGGACCTCATGCCCTTTTTCTGCCAGCAACTTGCCCAGCTCAGTAGCCACTACGCCGGAGCCACCCAGCGACGGATAACAGGTAATTCCAATTTTCAGTTTGTCATTCAAGCTAGCTGCCTCCTTCCGTCCATCAGTGATAACTTTTACTTTTATTCCAATTTATTTCTGCATTCTGCAAAATGCTCAAGTATAGAATTCTTATGTGAATAGCTTAACCAGATAAGGCGTTTTGGACGCAAAGCCTTCCGCATACGAAATCAGTTTGCGCTGACCCAACAACGAGTCTCGAGCTTTTACACGTTCCACATATCCCTGATTTAATGGTGTGGATACCGTATCCTTCCCCGGTGCGGCCTGAAATTGCGAAGCATAACTCAACAACGACCGTTCCTTGGCTTCATAATGCTCGGTGATATCCACGATCAAGTCCGTTCTGCCAATATCATTAATAAAATAAAAATATAATTGCTCCACTTGTACTGCAGGACTTTTTGGCATAAAACGTCGCAACTTGGCGTTAAACACCGCTTCCTCCACCAGCTTGCTGCACATGACATGGTCTGGATGCCGATCCTCCCAATAAGGGGCAAATACGACTTTGGGTGCATGGCGCCGAATTTCTGCTGTAACTGCAGCTACATGCTCAGGAGTCACATATAATCCACGATCAGGCAGACCCAAATTCGTCCGCACGGCAAGCCCGAGCACTTTCGAAGCGTGTTCAGCTTCTGCCATACGAGTATCCACATCACCATTGGATGACATTTCAGCCCGCGTCAAATCGCACACGCCTACCTTTAAACCAGCGGCTGTATGCTTGGCAATCGTGCCTCCCATTCCTATTTCTGCATCGTCGGCATGGGCTCCGAAAATCAGGATGTCCAGCGTCATTTTAGATCACCCTGCTGGTCAATGCCCGGTTTATATTTATGTACCAGCTCACGCCAAGCAAAATCGCCACGGTCTAGCGCTTTGACCAGTATTTCAGCAGTTGCAACGTTGGTTGCTAAAGGAATCCCCTGCACGTCACACAGGCGTAACAAGGCGCTAATGTCCGGCTCATGCGGCTGTGCCATTAGCGGATCACGTAAGAATATAATCAAGTCCATATCATTTTGCGCAACCATAGCCCCGATTTGCTGATCTCCTCCAAGCGGCCCTGACATGAAACGGTGAATTTGAAGCTTTGTTTGATCCATAATGCGCAGACCTGTTGTGCCTGTTGAATACAATTGGTGATCTGTAAAAACATGCTCATATGCCGTTATAAAATTAACCATTTCATCCTTTTTGCGGTCATGCGCTATAAATGCAATCTTTAACATTCGAAATTCCTCCTGCCTCATTCTATAATTCCATTCGTCAATTCATTCGCATTATTCTTAATCAATGTAATGCTCAAAACCATATACAAGCCCTGGCTGCTCCATGACCTTCTGAATGCCGATTTTGACACCAGGCATATAGCCAGCCCGTTCGTAAGAGTCCTGACGAATTTTCAGAGATTGTCCAAACCCTCCGAATATAACCTCCTGCTGCGCGAACACACCAGGAAGACGGACACTGTGGATACGAAACCCTTGATAGTAACCGCCGCGTGATCCTTCTAACGTTTCTTCCTCTTCCGGGTTGCCCTGTCGTAGCTCCTGACGCTGCTCGGCGATCAGCTCTGCGGTCTTAATGGCTGTGCCCGATGGCGCGTCCAATTTTTGGTCACCATGATATTCGATGATTTCCAGATGTGGGAAGTATTTCGCTGCCTGAGCCGCAAAACGCATCATCAAAATGACTCCAATCGAAAAGTTAGGTGCGATCAGACCACCAATTTGTTGCTCACGACACTGCTTGTCCAGTTCATCAATCTGTTCAGGGGTAAACCCTGTCGTTCCGATAACCGGACGAACTCCATGCTTGATAGCAAGCGCTGTATGTGCGTACGCAAAACGCGGCCCCGTAAAATCGACCATGACATCCGCTCGACTCTCCAGCAAAGCCTGCTCCACATCCTCCACAATAGCGATGCCCGCTTCCGGTAGTCCGACCAGAAGGCCGGCATCACTGCCGGCGTGTGTTCTGTTCACTGCGGCCACAAGCTGTAGTTCCTCATCCTGAAGAACCAATTTGACAACCTCACGGCCCATACGCCCTGCTGCTCCTACGACAGCCACTTTTATTGGTTCTGACATATCCCTACAACTCCTTATGCATCAATTTGTGCTAGATCTGTTCATTCATCTGCTGGCATAACTTCTTCATGAGGTTGGCAAGTTGTACATTGTGAGGAAACAGCGCAGCCGCCTCACGAGCAGCCTGCACAGCCAGCTTATATTCATTCAATTCGTCATAAATCAATGCAAGCAGCAAAAAAGCGTCACCACATAACGGATCAAGGGCAATTGCCCGTTCCAGCAGCAAGATCGCATCTCGACGCAACTGTGGCGTAGCTCTGTCGACATCCAGCATTTTTCTGGCCTTCTCCGTATATTGTCTGGCTTCCTGCGCATGCAGATGAAGAACATATTCATCCTGCTGTGGAGCCAGACGAACCGCATGCTCTGCATATTCGAGGGCCTGCTCCAAACGTCCACTGCGAGCATAGGTAACCGAGCACCTGAAATAATGCTCCGCATGATCAGGTTGGGCTGAAATCGCTTTTTCAAACCATTCCACGGCCTGCTCAAAATCGTTCTGCAAAATGCACTGATAAGCTTTCTGAACGTATTCCTCCGCCTTCATGACACTGCACCTCCGGGTAACCGGTTTGGTACAGCATATGTACAAAGCGCCTAATCGGTGTCCTTTTTGGTCCAGCGATTCGCGTCACGCGTGTTAAATTTATGCATGACCTTATCATGAGCCTCGGTCAAATTTATACCTAGTGAGTTCGCAAAACAAACTGTGATGAACAAAATGTCCCCCAGCTCCAGCTCAATGGAATTGTCCGCCTCATCCGTTTTTTTCGGTTTCTCGCCAAAGGAGTGATTCACTTCCCTCGCCAGTTCCCCGACTTCCTCAGACATCCGGGCTAACATCGCCAAGGGGCTGAAATACCCTTCCTTAAATTGAGATATATACTGGTCTACCTCACGTTGAATTTCATCTAACGATTTTTCCATGAAACACGCAATCCCCCCATGTGCAGGTTTATTCATATGTTATCGTAAAGCCCATTTTAAAACAAATTTTTTTTAATTGTGAACTTACAACCCCAACTTGCAGTCATCATTCTTTTAAAGCTACCGTAAAAAGGTATACTAAACATAAGGATCTGCGATTTAGCAAAATCAGCATGAAGTCGTTCATCCTTAAACTGCTACTGCGAGGGATCACATGAAGATATCCAAGTCCATGGAACAGCTTAAAATGATTTTATCCATTGTGCTCGGCACCGCCATCTATGCATTCGGTCTGCTTTATTTTATTATACCCAGTAAACTGATGGAAGGCGGTATTACAGGTATCACCCTGCTGCTCAATTATGCTTTTTCAATTTCACCTTCTCTTTCCACTTTGCTTCTGAACATTCCTCTATTTTTAATTGGATGGAAAATGCTTGGCGGCAAGCAAATTCTATATACAGGGGTCGGTATCGGGTCGCTCACTTTTTTTCTGTGGTTGTTTGAAAAAATGATTCATCTCGGATGGATGGGGACCTTTCAGACTGAACACGATTTTATACTTTCTTCATTATATGCCGGGGTTACGATTGGGGCCGGGTTAGGTATTGTGTTCCGCTTTGGCGGTACCACGGGTGGCTCGGATATTATCGCGCGTATTTTAAACCGAAAGTTTGGCTGGAGTATGGGAAGGATTCTGCTGGTGATTGACATTGTCATTATCGGTGCTTCACTACTTTACATACCAAAAGAAAAAATTCTATATACACTTGTCGCTGTGTTCATCGCGTCCAAGATTATTGATTTTATACAAGAAGGGGCCTATTCCGCCAGAGCCTTTATGATTATCAGCGACCATACGATGGACATTGCGGATATTATTACTAGGGACATGGATCGCGGAGTTACAATTATTCCGGCTGTAGGTGCATTTTCCAAGCAGGCCAAGCATGTTGCCTATTGTGTCGTGTCCCGTCAGGAAATACGACGTTTGCACCAAATTGTTAAATCGGTTGATCCACGGGCGTTTATCATCATACAGGATGTACACGATGTACATGGAGAGGGGTTCAAAGAGGAATAGCCCGGAAATCCGGGCGATGGACTAACATATATGGATGGCTCAGCAGCCAAAGACGCGAATGTTCGAACTTTTCATCGTTACCTAGAGAAAGCAGCTCGATATTTACGGTAACCCACATAGGCCAGCGCCAGCAGAATAATCATGCCGATTGCCAATTCTGCCCGGCGCTCACTTTCACGCGGAATAAATGGCGCCAGTGCAGTGGCGTCTTTTTCACGTCCAAACAAGGCATTAAATGTTGGGTTTCCCTGCTCCAATGCCCCTCTAATCGCTGAGGCATCTGCATTTTGCTGATCCCCCAATCCTTTGACGTAGGAAATCCATGAATCAGCCCGTACGACCTCGCTTGTTCTGCCATGAATCAATGCTGCTGTACGGATCGTCTCATAGTGGTCCTCCAGCACTGCGGCTCCAGCTTTAAAACCCTTCATGTTACCTTTAGCAAACTGGCTGTTCAAGCCACTAACATCTTCTTTTAATATCTTATAATACTGCTGCCATAAGGGCTGGCGCGGATGTGCAAGCGCATCTGTCGCAAGTCGTAAATTTGCCGCAGCTTTCACCCACTCATCCGGTGATGCTTGCACGGACTGTGTAGCTTGCTGCACCTCAAGGATGCTGCCGGATAAAGCATGAATGGCCTCTACAGTTAGCGCTGCCTGTACCTGTCCGGTGCTGAACCATTGGCTCACCTCGGTTACATCCGCGCGCGCTTTTTCAATGTTCCCGTCCATCACGTCCCGGTACAGTATCGCGGCTGCATGATCCAGTTCCTCAATTTCCTTTGTATTCCCTACGGGTTTTGAATGGTCACGTGCTTCTGCCATACCTGGAGGGACACAGATGGACAGCAGCAGGACCATAAATAAAACAACACTCGAAACAATACGTATCATAACCTGAAACGCCTGACCCCTAATCATGGGACATCCCTCCTCACCTTACTGTATGGCAAGGTTACCGGGACTAGAACTTGCTTTAGGGAGAATCGTTTTAAGCCAGGTTATGCCCGGGACAAAATAGGAAACATCCGTTTATTTCCTTTACATATGTTTTGATCTTTAGTTTTATAAAATAGCGTGGTATCTTCCTGTTTCAATAGAGAAATTTCACAGCCTTCCTGTTCTTTTGGAGTAAAACCAAAAACAACCTTCTTCGTCTCTTTTTTCATTACTGCTGACAGTATCCTGTCCATAGGGATTTCGCCGGTTCCATAAATATCGTAACAGTTCATCGTATCCCCTTCAAAATCTGCAACCACAATTGTGTTGTATTGAGGTATATACAAAAATTTATTTTTAAAAAACGAGATGCCATAGAATAAGACCAACCACTCACTGCTTTCCGTAGCAAAAAGTGAATACGGATTTAAGTCAGCGCTTTTATTTTTCAGTAACTTTAAATCTGACTGCTCTTCCATGTTCAATTTTTCAACTTTAATGTCCAGCTTGTTTGTGGTTACGTCCCGATTCAATTGATACTCTTGGGCCGAAACAAACCCAAATTTAGGATAAAAATCCTTCACACTATCCTTCGCGAACAAATACATAGCATCACAGTTGCTATGCCAATCTTCTAGTACACGTTCTATTAAAAAACGACTCAAACCTTGATTCCTATAGTTAGCATCCGTCATTACAGTTCCGATTTGGATGTACTTTCTCATTTCACCCGACAAATAAAAATCCATCAGACTTACAGATACATTAGCCACAACAGCTTCCCCATTTAAAAGTACATAAGGTATATATTTTTCATTCCAAAATCCTAATTGATACCAAGCTTCAAAATCAAAACCAAAACTTTGTTCAGCTAATTGATTAAAGCTCCTTCTTATTTTATGATCATTACGAATTCCTTTTTTAAATATATATTCTTTTTGGTTTATAACAATGTTCATCTCTATTTCTCCACTTCTAGTCCCATTCTGCTGTTTCTTCATGGAATTCATAAGGAATGATCAGAAGATGCCATTCGATTGCGCACAAACATGGCAAGCCATGCCGCTATAATACTGACAAGGGTCAGCATATAGGTAAAAGCTCGCACTTGCGGTACATCATCCGTTAGCGTTTTTGGTAAATACGGGTATATACCAAATGTATAATCCATCGTATCATTTAACAGTGTCCAAAGAGCGGCTAAGCATAAAGCAGTCCATTTACAGGTGAAAAAACGCACGAACAGCAACGCTTCGACCGCCATTGCCGTGTGAGATGCCACCAGCATCCAATCCTGCCATATCATATGTCCACCCTGCGCAACTCCCCAAAAAATAATAGCTGAAGCCCAGATGCCGTACTTTACACTCGTGACGACAGCCAACGCCTCCATGATCTGACGAATGACCTTCAAGCTCTTGAGACGTGGAGGATAGAGCAAAAATGCTATAGAAATCGTAAAAAACAGACTGGCCGTCGGACTATCAGGCACAAATACAATCTGCCACATCGGGTGATAGTTTAGTGTATATTCCAACTGCCCCCCATACCATATGTACCCATACACCGTTCCAACCAGATTACACCAGAACAGCAGCCATAAAAAAGGCCGGCTCGTCAAGAACGACCGGCTCCACAAATAAGATAACGACACGTCCTTCATCCTCCGTTCATACGACAGATGCCTTGTACAGGCTCTATCCTACAAAGACTATATCATATCCAAGCGTATCAAAAAAACCTGACCGCGCTACGGTCAGGTTTGATGATTATAATCTCGAACTGACGATTTGTCTGAAATGTCCAACTTAAGCTTCCTAAAATCGTTCTAACTCATTGCTTTCAGCTCATCCGTAAGATGACGAAAAGCTACTTCATCTCCGGAGGCTAGCGCCTCATCAATATCCTTGTAGAGTTTTTCACTCCGGTGTTTACGTAATGCCTCGTCCAAAACCATTTCAGCAGACAGGCCCAACATTACTTCATAAGTAACCTTCATTTTATCCATAGGATGCACCTCCAACATGAGTTTAAGAGATCCTATATTCTTTTCCTTTTGTCACATAGCTGAGTGTCGTTCTTGACATCCGCTGCAAATCTGCATCTGTCAATTCTCGCACCACTTTGGCAGGTGTACCGAGAGAAAGAGTATAGGGTGGTATTTTGGTATTTTCCGTAACGACCGACCCTGCTCCTATTAAAGCATATTCACCAAGCTCCGCTCCGTTGAGTACAATGGCCCCCATACCGATTAAAGTGCCTTTGCCTACCGTACAGCCGTGGATAATTGCAGCATGTCCTACCGAAATGTCATCCGCCAGCAACAGGGGCTGATCCGTGTTCACATGTCCCACGACACCGTCCTGAATATTGCAGCGTTCACCGATGACGATAGGTGCCATATCCCCGCGCAGCACGGCATTAAACCATACAGAGGAATCTTGACCGATCGTTACTTTTCCGACAATTTTTGCTCCTTCTGCCACATAGACAGATGAATGGAGCTGTGGCATGTTTCCGTTATAGTGAACCAGCATCAACTTCACCCTCTCATTTTGGGTGAAATTCTATCAACATGTGTGCTGCTTGTCAATGGAGCCGTATACCCGAGTCGTTCCGCCCAATGCGGTACTCTCCCGCCAACTTCAGCCCCCAGGCCGTCATTTGTACAGATGGTCCCGTTGAATGCTCACCCTGACGAAGCATACCCAAGTGAAGCATCATTCGTATAATCCTCTGATCAAAGACCGAACGGGGCGTATCGTAGTAAAACGGTCGGATCAGCGGGCCGATATGTACAAAAAGCGACTCTGAGGACGTCCACGGCCTGGCACATTCTCCAATCCAGTAGACTAGAGAAAGCAGATTGGGTACGGCTCCTTTATACAATCTTAACCAAAACCTGAATAGCTGTATCATTTCGTCCTCGATTGTGTGCTCCTGGTGCTCCTGGTGCGCCTCACCCTTTGCCGTCAGCACAACCTGGTCCCCCTTCTCCTCAATGTACTTGGAGTGACGGGCATAATCATACAGTAGTGCCATTCGATCCGGATAAAACTTAAAAGAGGAGCCATACCCGAAACGCCATCCTCCTTTACCCAGAAGCGGCTCCGCAATGTGGAAATGCTCCATCAGCTGCTGCTGATGGCGACGGTACCAGGCGCCCTCGGGATTTAGTGGAACCTCATGCTGCCCCATGTATTGAAGGAAAAGCCGTAAATCCTCCGCCAGTAGATGCCCTTCATCCCGGTACGACGACGGTTCACTTACCCGGGTCATTCCGTTTTGGAAGTCATGTACCATAACGCGGCGAAAGCGCTCCTTCATGTCCAACGGAATTTGGTATAAATACCTCGTATTGTGCGTCGAACCGTTGAACAACCAGCCACTAGAACGAAGGCGGGTCACAATGTCCCGTGGTCGCTCACCAGGATTTCCGTCCTCCTCGACAGACTGTTTGGCAATCGCAATCAATTCCTCCATACTGAAATAAGGTCGGTCATCGAACAGCAGCGCGTTCAGAAACCTTACCTCTGACAACCGCAGCTCCTTGACCTGCATCTCAAAAAAACTACTACTGCCGAGCTTCGTCAAAATCCCCTGGATCAATTCATGCTTGGAATTGGGTTTACAGTCACAATCGTAATACACCGCGATTCTGTTCAAATGCACAATATCCGCAAATGTCAGCATATCCGCCAGATTCATTGTTCCATCGCCTCGTCACTGGACTGTCATCCGGAAATGATTCTTACCTGTTGTACCCACAGCTTTGACGGAATGTTCAGACTCTAAACCTATTTTTTTGCAAAGGTATAATTAAAAAACAAAAAGACCACGATTCCTACGATGAGTAGAAGCCGTGGTCTTTCACTAACTTTTTGAGTTACAGTCACTTTTCTCTTGCAAATGCTTCGTGCAATTATACAGAAGTGGTGCCCAATCCGTATCCTCACGCTGGAGTACACTTAGTGACAAATTGCCAATTCGTTCCGTGAATTTTTCCTGGTACAGAGCCTTATACAAATTAGCTAAAAAACCACCATGGGAAACGACCAGCAGATTCTTGTCCCGATTTTCTGTCCAAATGGCCTCCATAAAAGCTAGCCCGCGAAGCTGAAGATTCTCATCGCTCTCCTGCCCTAGATCTAACAGATGCCAGTTGACTCCCCACTTCTCTTCACGTTCGGTCTGTGTCATGCCCTCAACCTGACCATAAGCACGTTCTCTTAGTCGATCGTCAGGTTCCAGCAACGGGAGATGCAGAGCAGAAGCAATAATATCCCCCGTCTCTTTCGCTCTGGAGAGACTACTTGTAATAAGTCCGTCCCAATGATAAGGCTCTTCCTTTAATCGTTCTGCCAGCAAGCGTGCCTGCCGACGCCCTTCCTCATTCAACGGAATATCACTGTGGCCTTGGATTTTACCTACCGCATTCCAATCCGTCAATCCATGTCTGATTAAGCCAATAAGCATCGTGTCGTTTCCTCCGCTGTTTTGTTATTCAGGCATTGATATGAATTCATATTGGAGCCCAGCTGTCCTGCTAATTTCTAACCCTTCTCGCCCGATGGATCCAGCCCAGAGAAAATAAAGCAAGCGCAAGTGCCAATACAGACAACAACATCCAATATTGCGGGTAAGTAGGAACAATCCTTGCAACCAGCGGGTCCATAATGCCACTATTCACATCTTTAATGTGGTATTGATATTGTGGAGATGTACTTGTAGTTTCCAGCAGGCCTGTCGGTAAAATACCCGTGTCCATGACAGGTGCCGCTTGAGGGGGATTTTCCTGAGAGGAGCTTCCATTCCAGTTCAAAAACAAAAAGCTACACAAAAATACGGCCAAGAAGCCGGCGATCCATACAGACATATACTTACGGGCTGCTGGGTTCACACGCGCACGTCGATGCTCGCCCGGAACAAGCCACGGAGATTCTTCATAAATTCGATCCATGACCCTGCGATTCATCGCCTCAGCTTGTTCATCTGTTATTTCAAAGGAAATATCACGAATAGCGGATCGGCTTTCTTTTGACAAATTCCACTCATTTTCTTCCGAACCATGCTCCCACCCGGCAGACGAGCTTTTGGCCCGTCTGCGCTCCGAGTCTTGTTTCGATACATTTTTGCCTGTAGCGAACAAATCCTCAGCGTCCCTGGATTTCATTGGCTGCTCATCCCTTCGTTTTCCTCATAGAGAGGCTCAAAAAAATAAGGCTCCAACTGCGTCTTCACACTGGTTCTTGCCCGGAAAAGCAATGACTTCACCGCACTGACCGTCTGTCCTAAAATAGTCGCAATCTCCTGATAGTCCAATTGCTCATATTCACGCAAAATCAGCGCAGATCGCTGCTTCTCAGGCAATCTGTTGATCGCTTCACGAACCATCTCTACCTTCTCGCCGCGAAGGACGGCCTGCTCCGGAATTACATCCGATGGAGCTACTGGTACATAACCGCTCTCCTCCAATGGAACCTGACCACTGCGGTGCTTACGAAGCTCACTTAGCACCGTATTGCGTGCAATTGTATATAACCAAGTGGAGAAAGATGCGTCTACCTCGCGAAAAGAGTGCAGGCTCCGATACGCTTTATAAAACGTCTCCGAGCATAAGTCCTCAGCAATCATTTCCAGGTTCGAACTTTTCAGCATATGATAAACAAAAGCTAAAATTTTACGTTGGTGCCGCCTCATTAATTCTGAATAAACCTCAACATTACCTTGTTTGATTTCCTGAATCATCTGGGAATCTGTCATCATCCGAGTGAGACCCTCCTCGCCCATACATGTGCTGTTTTCCCGTCCGATTCTGTCTATATATACCGAACAGGTCAAAAAAAGTTGCGCCCTCTGCGCAAATGGATGAAACAGCATCATGGAACATTTGTTATTTTCTTACCCTATGTAGTGCCAACATTAACGGTGCTATCCCCAACAATATTCAACATCCAAAATGGACTTACCCATTGTACCACAAAATGGCCGCCAGTAAAAAAGTCCAAAATCCCCACGATTTCCATCAAAGGCTCCCTAACGCTGGCAACTGATTCATATATACAGCTTTTCAACGAATTTTAAGTTTTTTCAAGATAAAATGACAAACCCATCAAATACGTTCCATTTTAAATGCACTAGTAAGGATAATTGCATAAAAAGAAAACGCTTTAAAAAATCATTGACAAAATGAAAACGTATACATATAATAAAAGTACAGTATGGTTTCTCTCCACTCCTATCCTACTCAGCTACTTTACTGAAAGTAGCTACCACCCGGGGCTTTACCCGGGTGGTCTTTTTTTTAGCTTTTAAATAACAAAAAAGCAGGCGAAGAGAATCTCCGGCCGCTCTAAATCTTTTCTACTACTTCACTCCCAGAAAGTATGGTGCTTTTAAGGCGATCCGTAGCGCAGAGGTTCATTTGAATCTGGAGAAGCGTAGCGTTCGCCTTTGCCTGCGGATTTTCACCTTTGAACATATATTCAGAAAATCCGCAGGCAACAGCGATCGTAAGATCAAATGAATCGCGGAGCGTCTTCTTAACCAACACACACTTTCCTTTCTATACCACCACTTTATAGCCCATCGAATCAAGCAGGGTCTTGGCACGTTCCCAATCCTGCTCTTGACGGAAGGAAAGCCGCATGATGCCTGGAACATCCTCCCGACTTTCAATGATTTGCATATTACTCAGATTAATGCTGTGATTCCCCAGTTCCATTGCAATTCGTCCGATAATCCCTGGAGTATCCGGTACATCAATATACAGATCAAACGTTGAGACGATGACTCCTTTGCGACGCTCTGGCAGTTCACTGCGGAAGTGCCCAGCTGTCAAAAACTCGTCAGCGATTCCCTCACCGTCTTGTATTCTCAATAAATGGGTAAAACGCTCAATCTGCCCGTTCCATTCTTCCAACAGGCCTAGTAAAACTTCACGATTGCTCAGCAAGATGTCCCGCCACACAACCGGATCACTAGAGGCTATCCGTGTAATATCACGGAACCCCCCGGCAGCCAATGTACGGTACAACGGATTTTCATCATTGTGCTTTCGTACCTGATTCACCAGCGCCGCTGCAATAATGTGCGGAAGATGGCTAATCGCACCGACAATGTCATCATGCATATTAGGTTGGACACGCACAACATGAGCACCCGTATATTTTAATAAATGTTCCAGCGAACTGTATGCTTCCTCAGGCACACCCTCTATCGGGGAGAGTACATAATATGCGTTTTCAAACAGCAACGCGGAAGCAGCCTTTACACCGGAACGCTCCGAGCCGGCCATCGGATGCCCCCCGATAAAGTAAGCGTTGCGCAAAGAAATTTCCGTTGCTTTTTTGGCGATTGCCGATTTCGTGCTGCCTACATCAGTGATAATACAACCCGCTTTAAGGGGTAGCTTGCTTAACAGTTCGAGATAATGCTCCAGTAAGCCCACAGGTACGCATAAAAAAATAAAATCGGCATCCGCTGCCGCTTCTTCAACCGAGAGAGTCGCGGTGTCCACGACACCACGGCTTAACATCGGTTCCATCAGTTCAGGGAGATGAGCATGGCCGACAACCGTAATATCCGGCTTCCCTTTAAAACAAAGTGCGAGGGACCCACCAATCAGTCCCACGCCGAAAATGGCAATCTTCATCAATTATCAAATCCCATCTGCGGAAATTATAGGCGTACTTTCGCCGCTTCCGCCCCCAGGACCTGTTCCAGCGCACGAATAAACAACTCATTTTGCGGCTGTGATCCAACCGACACCCTAATATATGTCGGATATTTGTGATGACCTGCGCGAATAATCACACCTTTACGAAGCAACTCCTGGAATACTTCACCGGATGGACGACGTACATCCAGCATAATAAAATTACCATGTGCCGGGAAATACTCCAGTCCCAGACGCTTCAGCTCATTTTGCAAATAAGCTCTGCCCTCTGCATTACGATCCCGGCATTCTTGAACAAATTCCTGATCTTCCAAGGCAGCAATGGCCGCAGCCTGTGCTACCCGTGATGTATTAAACGGTTCACGAACCTGATTTATCAAGCGAATGATTGACTCGGCTCCCATACCATAACCAATGCGCAGCGAAGCAAGCCCATAGATTTTGGAGAAGGTGCGCAGTACAACCAGGTTTTCATACGCTGGCAACAAACGAATGCCGTCTGGATACGAGCGATCCGTCACAAACTCGGCGTAGGCTTCATCCAGTACAACCATGATATGCTTTGGTACTTGGTCCAAAAACGCAATCAGCTCTGCTTCGGGTACAATCGTGCCCGTCGGGTTATTTGGATTACAAATCCAAATAATTTTCGTACGATCATTGATATGGGACAGCATAGCATCCAAATCATGTACACCGTCACGCAAAGGCACCTCTACAGCAACCGCTCCCTCAATTTCCACGTTACTTTTGTATACAGAAAATGTCTGATCGGCCATGATGCTTTCTTCCCCGGGAAGGAGGAAAGCACGCGTAATCAACGCAATAATTTCGTCAGAGCCACAGCCATAGATAAACTGTTCCTCTTTTAAACCCGTCCGTTTAGCCAGTGCCTGTGTCAAAGCTACCGCGCTTCCGTCAGGATACACACTAATGTTAGCAAACTCCTGCTGAATGGCCTGCAATACTTTGGGAGAACTACCGTACGGATTCTCGTTCGAGGCGAGCTTGATGACTTCATCGAGTCCCAGCTCACGTTTCACATCTTCAATCGGTTTACCGGGCTGATATACTGGCAAATGTACAATATGCGGTTTAGGTTGCATGCCCCTACCTCCTCTATCCAATCAGAACTATATTTATTACTCTCTATTTTGACACCCATTACTGCTTTAATTGTGCCACAAAATTATGAATTTGCAAAAGACCTTCTTCCCTGCGCGCAGAATCATCCAGCAATGGAATGGCCTCCTCCACCTGACGTACAATAGCACTGCCGACCACAACTCCATCGCAAATGTTTGAAAACCGAGTTACCTGCTCTCGAGTGGAGATGCCAAAGCCCACCGCTACCGGAATATCCGTATGACGTTTGACCTGTGCGATAAAGCCCTCTATACCTTCAAAAAAGGAAGCTCTTTCCCCGGTTACACCCAGCGAAGATACACAGTATACAAATCCTCGGGCCTGACGGACAATTCGCTCGATCCGCTGTTCAGAAGTTGGAGCCACCAGAGGAATCAGATGCACACCCACCTCTGCTGCCCGTCCTCCCAGCTCCTCCGCTTCCTCAAGCGGAAGGTCCGGAATAATCAGACCGCTGATACCGTGCTCCTGCATGCCTGCAAAGAAAGCATCCATGCCCATCTGTAATACAGGGTTATAATACGTGAACAGAATAAAAGGCAGGCTTGAACCTGCCGCCCTAGCCAGAGAAGCTGTCTCCATGCACGTGCGGATGGAAATTTGCCGTTTCAGTGCACGCTCAGACGCGCGCTGAATTACAGGACCGTCAGCCAGCGGGTCGGAATAGGGTACACCCAGTTCCAATATGTCAGCTCCGGCCGACTCTAACTGCCGAATGATCTCTATTGTAGTATCCACATCCGGGTCGCCTACCGTCAGAAAAGGAATTAATGCCGTTTTACCTTCATTTTTAAGGCGACCAAACGCCTGATCAATTAAATTCATGACGGATTTCCTCCCAAATACTTGATAATGGAGTCCACATCTTTATCCCCGCGTCCAGACAAACAAATAACGATAATATCATCTGCCGTCAAGGTAGGTGCCAGCTTGACGACCTGTGCAACTGCATGTGCCGACTCTAATGCAGGAAGTATTCCTTCGGTACGGCAGAGAAGCTGAAGCGCATCCAGCGCTTCCTGATCGGTAATCGGAACATACTTGGCCCGCTCAATATCTTTCAGGTATGAATGCTCCGGTCCAACACCTGGATAATCCAGTCCAGCCGAGATGGAATGCGCAGGCTGCACTTGTCCGTACTCATCCTGAAGCAGATAGCTCATAGAGCCTTGGAAGACCCCTTGTGTTCCCTTGGTCATCGTAGCTGCATGGAATTCCGTTTCGACACCTTTTCCAGCGGCCTCCACGCCAATCAAAGCGACACCCTGATCCTCAATAAAAGGATAAAACATGCCGATGGCATTGCTTCCGCCACCGATCGCTGCCACGATGACATCCGGAAGTCTGCCTTCCTTCTCTAGGATCTGGCGACGTGTTTCATCACCAATCACACGTTGGAAGTCCCGCACCATCATCGGATAAGGATGCGGGCCGACAGCTGAACCCAAAATATAGAACGTATCATGGACATGGCTGACCCAGTAACGCAAAGCTTCATTCCCGGCATCCTTAAGTGTACGTGTACCCGATGTCACCGGAATGACCTCTGCACCCAAAAGCTGCATCCGAAAGACGTTTAGCTGCTGGCGAACAGTATCCTCTTCGCCCATAAACACCTTGCATTCCAATCCGAGCAACGCAGCCACAGTCGCTGTCGCGACACCATGCTGTCCTGCGCCTGTCTCAGCAATGACCTTCTGTTTACCCATACGCTTCGCCAACAATCCCTGAGCTAATGCATTATTGATTTTGTGAGCACCGGTATGATTTAAATCTTCGCGCTTCAAGTAAATTTTAGCCCCGCCCAAATGCTGACTCAGACGCTCCGCATGATAAAGCGGCGTTTCCCGACCAGAATAGTCCTTTAGAAGCCCGTTCAACTCTGCTTTAAACTCGGGATCATCCGCGTACTTACGGTAGGATTCCTCCAATTCAATCAGTGCGTTCATCAACGTTTCCGGTACAAAACGTCCTCCAAATGTTCCAAAACGTCCGTTGTTATCAGGTAATTGTGTCATGCCTGCTTCACCCTTTCTACGAATGCTGTGATTTTTGCAATGTCCTTGAAACCGTTCGTCTCTACACCGCTGGATACATCCAGCCCATCGGGATGATACTCATGAACTAGCTTTTCCGCATTATCGGCAGTCAGCCCGCCGGCTACAAACAAAGGTATTCCATGTTGATGGGTCCAAGCCTGATAGGCAGGAATTCGATCCCACGCAAACGTTTTTCCGGAGCCGCCACCATAAAGGGGATCGTATGTATCCAGCAGTAAAGCGTCAATTGTCCCGAAATAGGCATCCAATTCGTCCGCCGAGCGTTCAGTCTGCCCTTGACTGTCCACAGACCATGCCTTGAATACCTGTGTGCCAAAATGCTCCCTGATCTCCCGACAGCGCTGCGGACTCTCCTGTCCATGCAACTGAATGACATCCAATGGTGCTTTCTCTATCACATCATTTAACAGTGCGTCACTAGGGTTCACAAATACGCCCACGCTGCGCGGTCTGCTGCCTGGGGTCCATTCATCCAATACGCGAAGCAGCTCCCCAGCCTGTGCGCCGTCAATCCGGCGCTTACTGTCGGCAAACACAAAACCTATATAATCGACCGGTAAGTTTACCATAGATTTTAGCACTTCAACGCTTTGAAGTCCACAAATTTTTACGCCCGTTTTGTTCATGCTTTAACCCCGTCCATCAATTCGGCTACAGCCTGTCCTACATCTTTCTTACGCATCAGATGCTCCCCTACCAGGATGCCGTGTGCACCTACCGAATGCAGATACTTTACATCTTCCGGTCCCGCAATGCCGCTCTCACTGATGAACGTAACCCCTTTAGGAATCAGTGAGATCAGCTCCTCTGTCGTCTGAAGACGAGTTTCAAATGTCCGCAGATTTCGGTTGTTCACGCCAATCAAGGTTGCTGTCCCCAGATCCAGCACCGCTTTAAGCTCCTCACTGTCATGCACCTCTACCAATGCGTCCAGCCCCAGGTCCTTGGCGATTTGTAAAAAGGAGCCTAATACACGCGGTTCCAGTATAGCGGCAATCAACAGCACCGCATCCGCTCCCAGCAGACGAGCTTCATATATTTGCCGTTCATCAATGATAAAATCCTTTCGCAGCAGCGGAATCTTCACCTGATCGCGAATTTGCTGTAAATATTCAGGGCTCCCCTGAAAATACGTCACATCTGTCAGTACAGAAATGCAATCGGCTCCTGCTCCCTCATATGCACGTGCAATGTCCACCGGATGAAAATCCGGTCGGATCAACCCTTTGGACGGTGAAGCCTTCTTCACCTCAGCAATCAGTCCGAGCGGACGGTTGCGTCCGATCTCGATCGCATTTTCGAATCCTCTCGTCGCAGGTAAATCAGCAATTAATCGTTCAGCTTTATTTATTTGAAAATGCTCCTTAAGCTGCTCCACTTCTTGTCGCTTCGTCACCACAATTTTATCAAGATACATATTGATATTCCCCCGTTGCCTGTATTAATTGATCCAGCTTGGACAGTGCCAGTCCAGAGTCAATGGCTTCTGCCGCTCGTGCTACTCCGTCCGTCAGGGTAGCTGCTGCGCCTGATACATAAATGCACGCTCCTGCATTCGCTAATACAACATCCCGATAAGCTCCGTGCTCTCCATTCAAAATTCGTCGTATAATACCTGCGTTAACCTGTGCATCGCCGCCCAGCACCTGATCGAGAGAATGCGTCTGCAAGCCCAGATCCGACGGATGAAGCTCGAACGTGTGAACCTTTCCGTCCTTCAGCTCGGATACTCGTGTCGGAGCTGAAATACTAATTTCATCGAGTCCATCCAGACTACTGACAACCATGGCCCGTTTGGAGCCGAGCTGATTCAGTACCTCTGCAATCACTTGCGTTTTTCCGGCGTCATAAATGCCCAACAACTGCCGATCCGCACCAGCCGGATTCGTCAAAGGACCAAGCATATTGAATACCGTCCGCACACCCAGCTCGCGGCGCGGCGCGGCGGCATGCTTCATAGACGGATGATACAGCTGTGCGAATAAAAAGCAGATGCCGATTCGGTCCAGACATGACCTAGCCTGATCACTCGTCAAATGAATGTTGACTCCCAATGCCTCCAGCACATCAGCGCTCCCGGCACGGCCACTTGCAGAACGGTTGCCATGCTTTGCTACCCGTACAGAAACCGAAGCTGCGATGATCGCGGATATCGTGGAAATATTAAACTTGTGAATACCCGAACCTCCAGTGCCACATGTGTCCAGCAAACGACCGCTGCCTTCTTCAGCTTGCACTGGACTAGCGTAGCTACGCATAGCCTCGGCAAAACCAGTGATTTCATCTACCGTTTCCCCTTTGAGGCGAAGAGCCGTCAGCAGCCCGCCAATTTGCGCCTGTGTAGCACTCCCACTCATAATCTGTTCCATCACGCTACGGGCCTCCGAACGCGAAAGATGCTGCCCCTCAATGATTCGGCTTAACCCCACTTGCATCATGTCATGTCGTTCCATTGTCGTCTCCTCCTCAAAATCAGATTTTTGTGTGTTACGGAGTGTACAAATAATCCTGGTTGATGACGCTGTTATAGGGCTGTGTCGTTGCCGGGAACATCGCTTCTGCCGTGCGGATTGCTTTCAGCAATGCCTTTGCCTTGTTTACCGTCTCCTGATACTCGCTTTCCGGAACCGAATCCCACACAATTCCAGCGCCTGCCTGGACATAGGCCCGGTTCTTTTTAAATACAATCGTGCGAATCGTAATGCAAGCGTCCATATTGCCCGAGAAACCCAAATATCCAATCGCCCCTGCATAGGGTCCGCGTGCTTCCCGCTCCAGCTCGGCAATAATCTCCATGGCCCGTAGCTTTGGAGCCCCCGATACGGTGCCGGCTGGCAGGCAAGACAGGAAAGCATCAAAGAAATCTTTGTCCTCACGTAGCTCACCCGACACATTGGATACAATGTGCATGACGTGGGAATAGCGTTCAATCTCCATGAACGTATCGCATTTGACTGTGCCAAACTGTGATACGCGACCCAGATCATTTCTTCCCAAATCGACCAGCATCAGATGCTCTGCACGCTCTTTTTCATCCTTCAACAGTTCTTCAGCAAGCGCCTCGTCTTCTGTCTCCGTTACACCACGCGGCCTCGTTCCTGCAATAGGACGGGTTTCTACCCGGCCGTTTTCCACCTTGACGAGTGCCTCCGGCGAAGTGCCCACGATGATCTCGTCATCCATTTTCAAATAATACATATATGGCGACGGGTTCATCGTGCGCAGCACGCGGTATACCTGTAAAGGAGAGGCCTCTGTATCAATGTGAAAACGCTGGGATAGTACAACCTGAAAAATATCACCGGAGCGGATATACTCCTTCGCCTGCTCCACGTTTGATATAAACTGTTCCTTCGTCACATTGGATTGAATCTCACCCAGTTCCACATCATCCGGAATGGAAGCTGATCCTAATCGTTCTGGTGGGGTCTGCTTGCGCAGATACTGCGCCGTTTCCTCCAACCTGCGTTCCACATCCGCATAAGCAGCACGAATGTCCTCATCGCGGAACCCTTCGCCTACATGAACATTGCCGACCAGCAAAATTTGCTGTTTCACATGATCAAAGACAATCACTTGATCGCAGAACATAAAACGGATATCATCCATATTCAAATCATCTACCGAATGCTCTGGCAGCTTTTCATAGTATTGAAGCAAGTCATATCCAAAAAATCCGATAGCCCCGCCTGTAAATGGAGGCATTTCTTTCAGTTTCGGACTACGGTATTTGCGAAGCAACGCTTTGAGCGCTTCAATCGGCTTGTCGTTTAATATTTGCCGTTTACCGTGTTGTTCCAAAATCAAACGACCTTTTTTACCCGACACCATTAGAAACGGGTCTGTACCGATGAATGAATGTCGCGCCCACTGTTCGCCTCCCTCTACACTCTCTAGCAGAAAGGCACGGTCCCGCTCGGCATACCGACGGAAAATCCGAATCGGCGTCTCCATATCAGCCAGCACTTTTTTGTACACAGGAATCAGGTTAAATTCATTCGCCATCGTTATCACTTGCTCCACATGCGGCGTTAACATGAGATCACTTCCTTTCCAAATTGGCGCAGAACCAAAGGAGAGAATATAAAAAAGCCTCTACCCGGAAGGTAGAGGCTGTCAGTTATTGAAATTATAAGAATGCTACCATATGTAAAATGACTACAGCAAATAGAAAAAGTATACACTCATCCCTTTTGCATAACCGCGGGTTGCCTCAAATAAGCTTCTCTGTAGAAGAATATCTCTTCATCGACAAAAGCTTACCCGCTACCGCCGGTCTCTGTAATCTCATATGGAATTGGCTAAGGCTGCACTCTTCTCATCTCAACTCTGGCTCTGGCTAACTCTACTCAACTCTGCTACACACACTATATCTCATAGGATGTTACTTTGGCAACCATCAACTTAAAAAACGGGCGGTTATTTCCCTTGGGAAGCCAGATCCGGTCTTAGCGTCTGCGCTCCGTTCAAATATACATGTTTGATTTCCCGCTGGGATTTATCGGTGTTCACCTGTACCATCAAACGGATGCACTTGGGCAAACTACCTGCCACAGGAATTTCTAATGCACACATGAGCGGAACCATATCCCAGCCGTCAAGCTGACGGATGGCCTTAGCTGGAAAGGCAGTATCTAGGTCGTGAGTCACCGTAATCCATACATTACTAATATCCTCCGGCTGAATCTCATTGTAGGATACAATTTCCTCCAGTAGTTGGCTTGTTGCTTCCAAAATTTCGTTTTCTTCATTATTCGCTACGGTCGTCGCGCCACGAATTCCCCGATTGTACATCGTTACGCCTCCTCTTTTAACTGTTCAATGACTTGTCGGATGTCAGAGACGGAAATATCTTTCACAACCTCCACGTGCCCGATGCTACGTGGGACGACAAAAGTAATGCTGCCTTCTTTGAACTTTTTGTCATGCATCATCGCGTCCAGTAGCCGATCTGTATCGAGATGTGACGGAAGGGAGGTCGGTAGCCGTAGCGAAGACAACATAACCTTCGTTTCGTCTACCAAAGAAGGATCTGCCCCCAGCTTCACACCCAGAAGTGCAGAGCCGACCATACCAATAGAAATGGCTTCCCCGTGTAAAAACTCACCATATCCCGCAATTGCTTCAATCGCATGACCAATCGTATGGCCTAAGTTTAAAATAGCACGTAAATCATTTTCTCGTTCATCGCGCGACACGACTTCGGCTTTTATGGAACATCCCTTCTCCAGTCCGTACTCTAGGGCTGTCGCATCCAGCGCAAGCAAATCAGCCGCATGGTCACGGCACCACTGGGCGAAATCAGCATCCCAGATCAAGCCGTGCTTGATCATTTCAGCGAGCCCGGCGGATACCTCACGAGGAGGTAATGTTGACAACGTATCTACGTCATACAGCACGAGTTCTGGTTGGTGGAAGGCTCCTATCATATTTTTTGCCAAAGGATGATTGATGCCAACCTTACCGCCCACGCTACTATCATGGGCAAGGATCGTGGTTGGGATCTGTACAAACTTGACGCCTCTCATAAAAGAGGCTGCTACAAATCCGGCCAAATCACCCACCACACCACCACCAAGTGCGATAACAGCTGAATTGCGATCCAAACCGCCCTCAATGGCTGCTGTTATTACCTGCTCAAATACAGCAAGCGACTTGGAGGTTTCACCTGGCTTAACGACAAAGGATACCGTCTTATAGCCGGATACCTGAAGATTGTTCTCCAGTGTTGCCAAGTAGAATCCCGCTGTATGTTCGTCAGAAACAATCAACAATGGACTTTTTTGCGCAATCCCTCGTTTCTTCAACAACTCTCCGGCTCGATGTAACAGCCCACGTCCGATATGAATGGGATAAGAACGTTCCCCAAGTTGTACCGTCAGCGTACTCATCTTAGTACCGTCCCAGTTGTTCTTCGTAGGATGCAATATTCGCACGGATCTCTTCAATCGAATCCCCGCCGAATTTTTCAAGCAAAGCTTTCGCAATCTCCCAAGCTACGACATGCTCCATGACTACGCTTGCCGCTGGCACTGCACATGCATCCGAACGCTCAACCTGTGCGGTGAACGCTTCCTTCGTATCAATGTCGACGCTTTGCAGCGGTTTGTACAGTGTTGGGATCGGCTTCATTACGCCACGAACCACAACTGGCATTCCATTCGTCATACCACCCTCAAAACCGCCCAAACGATTGGTACGACGGTGATATCCACGTTCCTCATCATACAGAATCTCGTCATGCACCTGTGAACCGCGTAACTCTCCTGCTTCAAAGCCGATGCCGATTTCCACGCCTTTAAAAGCATTAATCGACATGACTCCTTGTGCAATACGTGCATCCAGCTTCCGATCATACTGTACATGACTGCCCAGACCAATCGGAACACCTTCCACGATACATTCCACTACCCCACCGACTGAATCACCTTCTTGCTTGATCAGGTCAATGTACGCTTCCATTTTCTTTTCGGTTTCTGGATCGGTTACTCTCACCGAAGAGGCTTCTGTCACGGCAATCAGCTCGTCAATCGGCAAATCGCGGTAAGGAGCTTCGATTTCCCCAATTCGGATAACCTGACCTGCCACCTTGATTCCAAGCTCAGCCAGCAATTGACGGGCCAAACCGCCGCATGCCACACGAATTGCTGTTTCACGCGCACTGGAGCGCTCCAGTACGTTACGAAGATCCTTCAGGTTGTATTTCATTCCACCATTCAAATCCGCATGACCCGGACGTGGCCGGTGAACCCGACGCTTTTCTTCATCACTGCCTTCAATAGGCTCAATATTCATAATGTTCTGCCAGTGCTTCCAATCGTTATTTTCCACAACCAGCGCAATCGGTGCACCCGTGGTATAACCGTGACGCACGCCTCCAGCAATCTTCGCCGTATCTTTTTCAATCTGCATACGCCGACCCCGTCCATATCCTTTCTGACGACGGTGCAGCTGAAAATTCAATTCCTCAAAATCCAATTTTAAATTGCTCGGCATACCCTCTACAATGGCAGTTAGCTGGGGACCATGCGTTTCCCCCGCGGTTAGATAACGTAAACTCATGACGCGTTCCCCCTTTAAACTGTTAAACTGTGCATCGCTAAAATCTTTAACTGTGCTTCATTATAGTATACGCACCTTTCTTTGACAAGAAAAGCCACGTCTATGCAGATAAACAAAAACACGCCCCTTAGCCAAAGGGGCCAAAGGACGTGCGTTACTGCTAAGCCAACCATTCATGTACTCAATGATAAAAAATAACTTTCTACGAAACTACGGATGATATGTGCAGGCTTATGCTTTTTTGCGATAAAAAAAGGTTTCCGTCGATTCCAGACCATATTGGTTAGGAGAAAAGATTTGCTCTGTACTACCGACAAATAACACACCGCCGGGACGAAGACTGGCTGCAAACTTTTGGTACAACTTATGCTTGGCCTCTTCTGTAAAATAAATCATAACATTACGACAGATAATAAGATCATAGCCATCCTCAAACCGATCCAGCAGCAAGTTTTGCTTTTGAAATTTAACGGCCTGTTTCAAACGGTCATCAATCCGAAACATTGCGCCATCCGGCTTAAAATATTTGCTAGCTACCTGCTCAGGCACATCCTTGAGCGAACGTTCCAAATATTTGCCTTCCTTGGCTTTAGCCAATGCACCATCATCAATGTCGGAAGCTGTTATGGAGCAATTCCCCAAGATCCCTCTACCATCGAGAACCATAGCCAGGCTATAAGGCTCTTCACCAGTCGAGCAGGCCGCACTCCACAGCTTAAGCTTCTGCTTCCCCACAAGCAGCTGTGGCAAAATTGTATCCCGCAGCACTTCCCACCGATTGGGATTTCGCCAAAATTCCGAAACATTGATCGTCATACGATCCAGAAATTCATAAAATAAAGGTTTTTCCTTCATCATGGCATCATAAAAAGAAACAAAACTGGGAAACCCGTTTTTGTTGCGAAGCGTCGTTAACCGCCTTTTCATCTGTGCTTCTTTGTATTGTGCAAGATCAATACCTGTACTGTCCTTGATTTTGCGGATAAACGCTGTGTAATCGGGGTCCGTCTGACCCAGTTCCATATCCGTCATGCTACCATCCTTCTTCATACGTAATTAAACTTACATCCAGGTTGCCACACTTTTTTCATACCGAATCGATTCTTCCCGCGTGAAAAAATTTGCAATCTCACGCTCCGCACTCTCCGGTGAATCTGAACCATGAATGAGGTTAAACGGTGTATGAGCAGCAAAGTCTCCCCGAATTGTGCCCGGAAGAGCTTCGGTTACTTGTGTTTTACCGATCAACAAGCGGGAAAGCGTAACGATGTTATCCCCTTCCCAAACCATGGCAAATACAGGGCCTGATGTGATAAAACCTACAAGCTCTTCAAAAAAAGGCTTGCCCACATGCTCCGCATAATGCCGTTCCGCCTGTTCTCTAGATACTTGCACAAGCTTGCCAGCCGTCATTTTGAAGCCTTTGTCTTCCAGACGACTGATGATACGTCCAATCAGTCCGCGTTGTACACCATCCGGTTTAACCATCAAAAACGTACGATCCATCGGCTCACTCCCAATCCAATCTAATGTATTTATACAGTACTAATCTGTATTGTAACAGAAAGGTTGGAAACGGTTAAAGTATTTTGTCACAGCAAACCCAAAACACAACTTTAGTAGGAGCGGCGTGTTACAAAATGAGCAATATCGCGTAGCGTCTTTTTTGTTTTGACATCTGGAAGTAAGTCCAGCGCGTTCAGCGCTTTATTAATATATCGGTCGGCGAGAATTTCTGCTTTAGTGATTCCTTCACTTTTTTTGATCATATCCACCGCTTTACGTGCATCTCCTTGCCCGTCCCCATCCTGAATGCGGCGGATTTCAGCCAGCAGATCGGCGCGCAGCTCAGGCTGTTCGAGCGCATAAATAACCGGAAGCGTAATATTCCCCTGTCTCATATCGCTGCCCGGCGGCTTGCCGATCTTTTTTTCCGTGCCACACAGATCGAGCAAATCATCCTGAATTTGAAATGCCATACCTACGTTATAGCCATAGCTGTACAACAGGGAATTGACTCTTTCCCTTGCCCCTGCAGCCATAGCTCCCAACTGGCAACTAACCGCAATCAACAATGCCGTTTTGCGCCGTATGCGAAGCAAATAATTACGCACACTCTGATCCACATTAAAAAAATCGCGGATTTGTTCCATTTCACCAATGGACATCTGCACCAGCGCCTTAGACAGTACCCGGTGAATGTCGGGATTCGGCAGTCCAGCAGCAATAGAGAGCGCACGTGCGTATATGTAGTCTCCGGTGTACATAGCCACCCGATTGTCCCATTTGGACTTCACGGTGGGTTGACCGCGTCTCATTTCCGCATCGTCAATCACATCATCGTGAACGAGAGAGGCAGAATGAATCAGTTCCAGAGGTACCGCTATGCGCTTGAGCTTGTCCAGATCGTATTCTCCAAACTTGCCTCCCAGCAATACAAATACGGGACGCAAACGCTTGCCCCCTGCTTTAAGCAGATGAAGCGACGTATCATTAATCAACGGCTCCGTACTGTCGATACTGCGGTACAACTCTTCTTCTATGAAGTTCATATCCTTCTTTAATAAACCGAACAAATCCAATCGTTTCATTCTTTCACCCGTGTCAGCGTATTGTCACTCCAGAGAAGCGGCTTCACTCGTCGGTCAAGCAATCCCAGTTCATGCGCATACTGAAAATAAAGCTCTAAACCTTGTTGTTGCTTCTCTCCAAAATCATAACACAGATTAGTAAAGTAGCGCTCCCAATAATCTCGCAGACCTCCAATTTCCTTGCAAGCTTCAGAAATAACAGACGTCAGGTCCGACAGACTGCGTTGCTTGCTTGCGCGGAACGCACTCGCAATTTCAGCCACCGCAGCGGGATTCTGAGCAGCAACAGCACGTCGTACTGCCCATACAGCAAAAGTCATACTGTACCCCGTCCAGCGTTTCCACTCTTCGCCGAGGTCCGTTACATACAGACCTTCACTTCGCCAAGATGCCTTGATCGCGTGATCTCCAATCAGTAGCCCTGCATCTGCCTGTTCCAACATTAAGTCAAGATCCGGTTCACAGTCAAAATAGGAAGGCTGGCCTTCCCATGCCTTTTGCATCAAAATTTTCAACAAATTCACGGATGTAGCAGACGTATTCGTCAGTGCAATTGTTCCGTTTTTGATTTCGTTTAGCGGCTTGCGTGAAAATAGTAAAATGGATTGCACAGGACCGTCTGCACTGACGGATAAATCCGGCAACAATAGCATTTCCTCAGCACCTGATGCATACGCAAAGGAGGACATCGCACTGATATCCAAACTCCCATTCAGCATACCTCGATTCAATTCAGCCGGAACTTTAGAAACCATCTCCGCAGAATGGAGAAGCTCAGAAGGATTAAAATAATGAAAAATAGGCCAAGCGTTTGTATATTTAATTTTTCCGATTGTGATTGTCTTGGTGTCCGGTGTCGGCATCGGAATCCCCCCATCTCGTAAACAGTTGATGTTCTATACGCAAGCTGTCCAATACTTTGCCTACGAGGAACAGCACAATATCATCCAGCGTCTTCGGATGAAAGTAAAAAGCCGGCATAGCCGGAATCATTTTGACGCCGAGTCTCGCAAGCTTAAGCATATTTTCCAAATGAATGGCATGTAGAGGCGTCTCACGAGGCACAAGGATCAGCGGACGACCTTCCTTCATCATCACATCCGCTGCACGCGCCATGAGATTATCGGACGAACCGTGCGCTACTGCAGACAACGTCCCCATTGAGCAAGGCATGATAATCATCGCATCCACTAGAAAGGAGCCACTCGCAATCGAAGCTCCGATATCTGTGAACGGATGGTATACAAGAGAACCGGGACGGCCTCCGAATTTATCATTCAAAGCCCCTTCCCGGTCAGTCACATTCCAGCCCAGCTCCTCTTTCAGTACCCGCCAGCCAGCATTGGAAACGATCAGGTGAACTGTGTATTGCAAGTCCAGCAGTGTCTCTACCAGTCGTACACCATAAATGCTTCCGCTCGCGCCTGTAATGCCAATAACGATTCGTTTGCCTTGATGGTCGCTCACCTGATTATTCATTAGTATTGACGCACCACCAAATCAATCAATGTAAAAGCAAATACGACAATGCTAAGTACACCGTTCATTGTAAAGAATGCCGTCTGCAAACGACTCAGATCTTTCGGAGATACGATATAGTGCTCATAAAATAAAATAATATATGAAATAATCATGCCCGCCAGATACCACCAGCTTAAATCTGCAATAAAGAACAGCACAATAAATCCGATCGCCGTAATGACATGGAATGCCCGAGCGATGTTTAGCGCCCCTGCTACACCAAAACGGGCAGGAATAGAATAAACTCCCTCGTTCTGGTCAAAATCAATATCCTGACAAGCATAAATGACATCAAATCCAGCCGTCCAAAATGCAATTGTGAGATATAATACGATAGCAGTCAAATCCATTTGTCCCGTTACTGCAACCCACGCGCCTAGCGGCGCCAAACCAATTGTTAGACCGAGTACAATATGGCAAAGCCAAGTGAAGCGCTTGGTGTAAGAGTAAAAAACAAGCATAAAAAAGGCCAGCGGGAACAACTTGAACGCCAGCGGACTTAATTTGAATGATGCCCAGAATAACAACACCAAACTGACGATAATAAAAATCACCACTTCGCTCGATTTGAGCAGCCCCGCCGGGATGGCACGTCCTGCAGTGCGTGGATTTTTTCCGTCAATCACTCGGTCAATCATACGATTGAAGCCGAAAGCTGCGCTACGCGCACCAACCATAGCCAGCAGAATCCAGCCGATCTGCGGCCATGAGGGAAGGTTGCCTGTTACGACAACTGACCCTAATACAGCCCCCATGAATGCAAATGGGAGCGCAAATAACGTATGTTCAATTTTAATCATTTCCAAAAAAATAGCAATTTTCTTAAACATGCTGACTCTCCTTGATTCCAATATGCAATGCCGCAATGCCTCCGGTGAGAGAATGAGCCTGAACATCCTTCAATCCGACTTCACGGAAGATACCAGCCAGCTCATCCCTTCCTGGAAAAAGCGCCAACGAATCAGGGAGCCATTTGTACTGCTCATAACGTTTGGCGAACAATTTGCCGAGCATGGGCAAGATGTGTTGAAAATATGTGTAGTAAATTCCCTTGAACGGCTGCCAAGTAGGTTTGGACAATTCCAGACATACGACCTGCCCGCCAGGTTTGACGACTCGTTGCATCTCCTGTAACACGCGGCGAAGATCAGGCACGTTGCGCAGACCGAAACCAATCGTCGCATAATCAAATGAATTGTCTTCAAAGGGTAGTTCCATCGCGTTGCCCCGAACAAGCTTAATTTGCTTTTCGCGGGATTCTGATGTAATCTTACGCTCGCCAACATTAAGCATGTTCTGACTAAAATCCAGTCCTACGATGTGACCACTTTCACTTGCACGCGCCATCGCAAGCGTCCAGTCACATGTCCCACAGCAAAGATCGATTGCCGTATCGCCGCGATGCATGTTCATTTTTTTCATCGTAAATTTCCGCCAAGCCTTATGTCTGCGAAAGCTCAGTATATCGTTCATCAAATCGTATTTGCTTGCTATACTTTCAAACACGCCATGAACGAATTGCTCTTTCGGCTTGGTGTCGCTTGATCCCATGACGTTCACCTAACCTTCCCTCACAACCGGGTGCGGACTATTTAGCAGCTTCAGGAAAGGCTCAAGCATGCATTCAAATTCCTCGATCCCCGTATTTTGATCATCTGACAGGATCTGCCGGATGTGTGTAACAGCCGTGCGAAGCTTGTCCAGTATCGCATCCTCGGCTTTGTATTTCAGAACAAGCTTACGCCATGCTTCAGTGTCAGTACCACTCTCTGAAAGCTCCGCCTGCTCATTCCGGTCCCCGTTACCGTGAACATGCCAGAACATATATCCGAAACGGGACTTGTCCGGTTCTGCCCGCTTGTCCCATTCTTCCACTAGCGTATCACAGAGGGCAAATTCGTTGAGAAGCTGCTTCCAAACTTCCTGATCCTGTTCTGCTACAAGTGAAGTAAATGATAAAAAAAGCTCCTTTTTAAAACGAACCATCTGAGATAAATACTGAGCTGCATCCAATCGGAAATGCTTCATTCCCCAGTACAGACTCATTTTCCCTGCGTTCACCTCACATACAGCATCACTCAGCTTTGAAATGGCTGTGATCCGGCCTGCCAGTGCGAGCAGCTGATAAAAACGGCTGCTGAAATAGTCCCCGGCTAACACTTTCAGCTGTCTGGAACGCATCTCCTCCGGGCTCCGTATACCGGATAAAGTATCAATCATATCATGCGTATCTAGCCCCATCTGCACAAGTGAGGTAACCAATGCGTACAGTTCGTCCTCACTGGCATGCAGCTCCTGCGCATTCCGGTTCAAAAACACAAACAGCAAACGGGTACGGCTGTCAGGAAAAGCCGGCATTTCCGTATGTTGTTGAATCATGTCGTATTCCACATATTTCCTTGCTAATTGGGGTACGCGATACGGTTTCATCCTAAGCCTCCGAGCCATGACTTTCTGGTATACTCAAATAATTGCAATGCCTTATATTATATCACAATTTAAAATGATTCGCGACTAAAGTACTGTAGGTCCAGCGGCAGAAACATCTAGTCTGTATATACACCGTTAAACCTGTTTTGCCACATGGGCGTTACTGTAACGCGGAAGCGGGATTTCAAATCCTCTGGCAATTCCGCGCCTTCCCGGCTTCTCAGCTGTTCCAATGCCTCGTTCGTCCACTCGTTCCGGCGTATATCGGATGCCAGCAGCAAATGACGTTCTCCTGACCATTCGTCCTGCGTCACCACCCGAAGCAGCAATTGCCGCACATTCGTCGTTCCGTAAAAGCTAAAAGCGGCAAGCTCTGCCATGTTTTGATAAATCTCTAGCGGTGTGGTCTCTTCCTTGGACAGCTTGACATCCAGGGTCAGGACTGAATGTTCCCAGCTTACGCTTACAATCGGTGTGGTCAATGGAAGCTCGTTCAGCGTATCCACCAGATTGTCATCCGTCAGCAACACCCGTTGCTGGGTCGAAATCGTCGCCTGTGTCTCACGAACTGCTGCGGTTCCCGAGTCCAGCACCTGTAAGGACGGCAGCAATACAGCTACTGCGGTGGTTATAAGAATGGAGCCACCGAGTACAATCCAAGGTTTCATCAGAGCCTCCCCTGACCTCTACCCCATAATGTGGGTTTGCTACGGTAAAGGTCCTCACTCTCATTGTACAACAAAAAAAAGCAGGCTATGCCTGCATTTTAATCCTCCGTATCTACAACCCCGTGCTTGGTCATCACAACGGCCTTGCCGCGAATTTTAATGGCAGAAGTATGATCCGTAAATTGGACGATCAGTACCTCGCCCTTGTCCAATTTTTCTGAATGATGCAGGCGTGTATCCTGACCTCTGGTCAGACCAAAAACCTGACATCCGTTGCTTTTCGCTTTAATTACGACGTACTCACTACTACCCGTCACGTTATCTTCCATGTCCTTTTCCTCCCTGAGAGCCGAAGCTATACTTTTTATGATGGAGATTCAAGCTTGTTTTGTCAACCACATGCTTCCCGCGCTACCTGCAACAATTAGCGCGTCCCGAGCCATACTATCCGTGCAGCCCCATCCGTTAACGAAAGGAGCAACTCTGATGAAAAACTATCGTCCCGCTAATCTCAGTCCTGCCCAGATCGAAAGGCTTCAACAGTTGGAGCATGAATTTGCCGAGCTGACAGGTGAACCCCTAGTGCTGATCGCTTATGCCTCGCGGAACGGCAGGACAACTTCCTCTTCTTCAATCCATAGCACCTCTACCACGAAGTAAACAGGACAAAAAGAAAAGGCCGTGAATCAAATTCACGGTCTTTCCAGCGCAATGGGAATATGTAAGAAATCTTATTTAATTCCGTCTTTGAGCGCTTTACCCGGTTTAAATGCCGGAATTTTGCTCGCAGGGATTTCGATTTCTTCTCCTGTTTGCGGGTTACGTCCTTTACGTGCGGAACGTTCACGAACCTCAAAGTTCCCGAAACCTACCAGTTGCACCTTGTCTCCACTTTGCAGCGCTCCAGAGATTGCCTCAAATACAGCATCGATTGCTTTGGTTACGTCCTTTTTGGACAATTCAGTGCTTTCAGAAACCTGATTGATCAAATCCGTTTTATTCATAATATTCACCTCCCAATTCAAGTGTAGTCCAGCATTAAGGTTATCGGTGTTATTGACCGATATGAAGTCGCCTGTATAAAATAACCCGGGCGGCATACTGCCTTCCATAATGTTATCATCTGTTTCCGTTTCGTCGTTAAATATACATAGAATATACCTAACCTCCGCAATATAGGCCGAAACTGGCGTTTTATGGCACCCTTCTTGCGTGGAACAAGGTTTATAGTAATACAGTCCACAGACAATTTCAAGTACGACGACGGTTTAACACGTAAAAAGTAACGGCCAGCGCAAGCACCAGCACTACTCCCTTGACAATATCATGGGCAAAATATTGCACATTCATCATCGTCAGTCCATTAACCAACACGCCGATCAACACCGCACCAATAAATGTACCAATGACATTGGGTTTACCGGCACCAAAGACCGAAAAACCGACGAAAACTGCAGCTACCGCCTCCATGAGCAAGGGGGAACCAGCGTCAATTTGGCCCGAGCCTACTCGCGAGGCATACAAAATACCGGCAATCGCCGCAAATACACCTGAAGCAACATAGGCCAGTGTACGGACTTTTTTTACCCGTATGCCCGACAGACGAGCAGCTTCCTCGTTCCCACCAGTTACATACATTTGACGCCCATGCTTCGTGTAGGTCAAGAAAACATGCACCGCCGCCACAGCCAGCAACAGTAAAATAACCGAAATCGGGATACCCAACCATTTACCTTGCCCCAGCAAAAGAAATGCAGGAGATATCTCCCCCGGCGCCTTGCTGCCATCGGGAAACTGCATATGATTGTATATGGTATAGCCCTGTGCGTACGTTTTGTGAATCCCACTTACAATATACATGATTGCTAGAGTTGCGAGCAAATCGGGGATACGCAGTTTAATGATCAATAATGAATTCAATAGTCCAACCAAAGCCCCGACGACCAGAGACACAATAATGACCACCGCAACAGGCTGTTCATACCAGACCATCAAAGAAGCTGAAACGACTGTCGTCAAAGATACCGTAGCTCCAACCGACAGGTCAAAACCGTCCACGATAAGTGACAACGTCACACCAATGGCAACAAAAGTCACAATGGCAATCGAGCCAAGAATGTCCATTAAATTATCATACGTCCAGAAATAAGGTAATGTGGATGAAAAAAACGCCAACACACCTAAAATGACAACTACGGCACCGTAACGAAATGAGACGTTTAACCATTTTTCCTTCATGAGTGCACCTCTTCACCGCCGCTGGCATACAACAGAAGCTGTTCCTGTTCCACTTCGCCCCGCGCAAATTCCTTTATAATTTTGCCATCATACATCACTGCAATTCGATCACCAATGCCAATCCCTTCAGCAAATTCACAGGTTAAATAAATGATCGCTTTTCCTTGCGCTGCCAACTCACCAATGATACGGAAAATATCACTTTTTGCCCCTATATCCACACCCTTGGTTGGCTCGTCAAAAACAAATACATCCGCTCCGGAATGAAGCCATTTCCCTATCGCAACCTTTTGCTGATTCCCACCACTCAAATATTTAACATTTTGGCGCAGCGATGGCGTCTTAATACCGAGAGAGGCGACAATCCCATTACCGTTATTACGTTCTTTATGCCGACTGATGAAGCCAAGGACACTCAGCTTGCCCAAGAGCGGAAGACTTAGGTTTCGTTCCACACTCTCCTCAATCAGCACACCCTGCTTACGCCGCTCCTCGGGTATGGACACAATTCCTTGAGCTACTGCGTCCGCAGGCTCTCTCAAACGAATGGAGCGACCTTTAAAGGTCAGCTCCCCCTTATCCGGCTTGTCTGCTCCTGTAAGAAGTCGTGACAGCTCCGTCTTGCCCGCACCGACCAAGCCCACAATAGAGAGAATTTCGCCGCGTCTGACCTGTAAATCAACGCCGTGAACTCGTAAGCCCTTGCGGAGCCCTCTCGCTTCCAATACCGTTTCACCAATAGGTACCTCTGTTTTTGGAAATTCCTCTTCAAATGTTTTCCCAAGCATATGCGTAACGATGTCTCCTACACTTAAATCAGAGGCAGGCCCCGTGAACACGCGCTCACCATCACGCATCACCGTAACACGGTCACTGTGTTTGATGACCTCAGGCAATCGGTGCGTGATGAGGATACATGCAACCCCCTCATCCTTGAGTGTATGGATTGTGCGAAACAAACGCCGCGTTTCTTCCTCGCTGAGCGGAGCCGTAGGCTCATCAAAAATGATGGTATTCGCTTGCTGTGTCAGCATACGTGCGATAAGTACAAGCTGTTTTTCTGCCAACGTCAATTCAGACACGTATCGTCGTACATCTATATCAACCTCCAGACGTGCTAATGCCTCACGTGCTCGTCTGCGCATGGAAGCCGGTGCAGCCCACCATCGACCATCAGGTGCAGACAAATCGTCCATTACAATGTTTTCAGCGACAGTTAACTGAGGCACAAGCGCCGAATCGACCTCCTGATACACACAGTGAATTCCGGCTCTTTTGGCCTCCCACGGCGAACTAATCTTCAGTTCCTTGCCACCAACTACGATAGCTCCCTGATCGGAACGATACGCACCGGACAAAATTTTCATCAATGTGCTTTTACCTGCGCCGTTGGCGCCCAGCAGAGCATGAATTTCGCCACCCTGCACCGTAAAATCCACGGCTCGCAGCGCATCTACACCAGCAAACTGTTTGCTGATTTTCTTCATCTCCAATGTATATACTTGTGAACTCATGGTGCCCCCCTCACGCCTGCTTATGATAAAAGCGCGCCGAAGCGCGCCTTTGCATAGTGCATCAATTTTATTTGGACGTTTCATATTCCTTCATCCAATCCTTGTAGCCTTGCTCACTCTCGCCCCACCCTTTCACATATTGAGACAACTCGGATGTGGAAATTTGCTTATCCGGCAACTCTTCGCGTTGCACATATACCGCCTTCAGTACGACTTTCTCCTCTGGGTTATCTCCGTGCAGCTTCTGGTATGCATAGCGCACTTGTACACGCCCGATATCTGTTGGATCTACGGCTGCTGAAGCCACCCAAGGATTTTTAGGGTCCTGAATCATTTGCAAATCTTCATCGCTCATATCAATGCCGTAGACTTTAATTTCCGTACGTCCAGCTTGTTGTATCGCACGGGCTGCACCTTTGGCAAATTCATCCCAAGCCGTCCAGACTGCTGTAATTTCGCCCTTAGGATATTGCTTTAACACAGCTTCCATTTTGGCTTGCGTATCCAAAGCAGGATTCTGAGCCGAACCAAAAGTCGCAATTTCTTTAATATCCGGATTGGATTTCAAAAATGCATCATAAGCAACCTGACGACGTTCCATCGGTGCAAACCCTGCAACCCATACTTTCACAATGTTGCCTTTGCCACCGATATCCTTTTTCATTTGCTCCAGCGTCAGCTCAGCCATGCTTTGGTCATCCTGTGAGAGCACTACCGCGCCCGGAACATTGACCGCAGCATCGAATACGATAACCGGAATATTGCGGGAAATTGCTTTTTTCAGTCCTGTCTCAAGCAACGCATCACCGTGATCAGTCAAAATGACATCAAACTGCTGGTTAATCGCACTATCAAGCAGAGAAGCCATTTTAGCCTTATCGTTATCTGCCACAAACTTGGTCAGCGTACCACCAAATTTCTTAACTTCCTCTTCCACACCTTGAACATACTGCTGCGAGAACGTGCCCGTGTTAAACTCCATGATCAACGCAACCCGTTTACCCTTTAGACTTAAACTATCCGTTTTTCCGTCTGCTGTGTTCGTTCCCTCAGTGCTTGTCCCTTGAGCGCCGCTCTCTGTTTTCGGCGCGCCGCATGCAGTGACCAGCAAAACCAGCACGAGTAGCATGATGGCACCCAGCCCTACCTTCTTGTTTTTTTGGAGCTCTTTTTGGATATTCATGATTTTGTTCCCCCTCGTTCAATCCACAATATGATTCAAATTTGATACTTAATATATCGCGTTAAACCAAGTATGTAAATAGGTTTTATGAAATATAGGGAAATTTCCGACTTTATATGACAAAACACGACAATTGGGATTAAATTTCGTTTTATAATCTAAATAGATTTTAGAAAAAATTAAACAACCGTCCCCGATTGAATTCCGGGAAACGGTTGCTGTATAAAGGTGTCTTTTTAAAGGCGCTGGAGCAAGCGCACCAGATCATGAGTATTTGCCGTTTCCGGCAATGATCGTCACCCATACCTTAGATATCAAATCACTGCAATAAAAACTACTTTCCGCTAACGAGAAACGTTCGTTCAATAAAACAGCGGCAGTCTAGGACATTATTTTCTCGTCCTTAGCTGCCGCTGTCTCGTTTTGGGGGTTAGTCTAATACTTTATTTTCTGCGAACCGTAGAGAGCAGTCTGCTCTCCACGGTATTTTTCTTGCCCCTTTTCATTTGATTACGCTTAAAGAATAATAGCAATGAGACCACCGGAGCCTTCATTGATAATGCGACCCAGCGTTTCCTGAAGCTTGTAGCGTGCATTGTCCGGCATCATGGCGATCTTGCCCTGAATACCTTCACGCACAATGGAATGCAGCGAACGTCCGAAAATGTCTGACTCCCAAATTTTGATTGGATCATTCTCAAAATCCTGCATCAGATAGCGCACAAGCTCCTCACTTTGCTTCTCCGTCCCAATAATCGGAGCAAATTCCGATTCCACATCGACACGGATCATGTGAATGGAAGGTGCCGTCGCTTTGAGCCGCACACCAAACCTTGTGCCCTGACGAATCAACTGCGGTTCGTCCAGGGCCATCTCGGCCAGCGACGGAGCAGCAATGCCATATCCCGTTGTCTTGACCATTTCCAGCGCCTCGGCAAATCGGTCATATTCCCGTTTAGCGTGGGCAAAATCCTGCATCATTTGCAGCAAATGATCCTTGCCGCGAATCTCTACCCCGACGACTTCAACCAAAATCTGGTCATACAGCTCATCGGGCGCATACAGATCAATCTCAGCTACGCCCTGCCCCATGTTCATCCCGCTCAATCCGGCCCTGTCGATGAATTCATATTCCATAAACTGGCCGACCACCCGATCTACATCACGCAGGCGTCGAATATCTTTAACCGTATCGCGAACGGAATTTTCATAATTACTACGCAGCCAGTGCTCTTCGTTCAGTACCATGACCCAGCTCGGCAGGTTCACATTCACCTCGTGCACCGGAAATTCATACAATACTTCACGAAGTACGCCTGTAACATCATCTTCCGTCATGGTCGCCGCACTGAGTGTCATGACTGGAATATCATACTTGGCAGCCAGCTCACTACGAAGTTGGAGTGTTTCATCGCTACGCGGATGCGTGGAGTTGATAACCAAAACAAATGGCTTGCCAACTTCCTTCAACTCCTCAATGACGCGTTCCTCCGACTCTACATAAGAGCTACGCGGGATTTCAGCAATGGTGCCGTCTGTGGTAACTACCACACCGAGCGTCGAATGCTCCTGAATAACCTTGCGTGTACCAATTTCCGCCGCTTCCTGAAAAGGAATTGGTTCTTCGAACCATGGCGTGGAGATCATCCTTGGGCCATTTTCATCCTCGTAACCTTTTGCTCCTTCTACTGCGTATCCTACACAATCAACCAGACGTACATTCACGTCCAGTCCTTCCGTTACTTTGATCTGGACGGCATTATTCGGTACGAATTTAGGTTCCGTCGTCATGATCGTCTTCCCTGCCGCACTTTGCGGCAACTCGTCTACAGCACGGGCACGGTCCGCCTCACTTGTAATGTTTGGCAGTACAATCGTCTCCATAAACCGCTTGATAAACGTTGATTTTCCTGTTCGGACTGCGCCGACGACCCCAAGATAAATGTCTCCTCCGGTGCGTTCGGCAATGTCTTTAAAAATGTCCACTTTCTCCAATGAAATCCCCTCCTCAAAAGTCTCCGAAGGAAAAATGCTTAAAGAGCATCCGCTTCGTGTTCAACCAACTGCTTGATCCCAGATGCGGCAGAACAGCCTTTAAAATGCCCGGAAGTCGTCCGCCGCCGAGATTCAGGAGACTGATGGAATCGGCGAAACGGCGTAAACTCGTACATGCATTTGGACTGATACCATCATATGTATCCCCTCCGTAAAATATGTTTAGTTTTTTGAAAAATAGATTACGTCACAGCGATCACTGCAGAAACGATATTTTACGTTTGGGTCCACTCACCTAATATATGCGGGGCAAGGCTCTCCCATGACTTCGTCACTAGACTTAACAAAAAAAAGGATGTTTCCCTGACTGTTTCTAGTCGTCGGAAAACATCCTTTGTTTTCTTATTCTTCTGATATAATCGACATTACCACAGTTCGTCATCCATCGCCTGTCGCTCCAGTTGCCGCCTGATAGCCGCCTTGAGCCGATCCTCCGGTATGGTTACCTCCACATCACCTTGAACACGAGCCTGACAGGATAAGCGTATTCCTTCATCCAGTAAAGGTCCCAGCTTACGCTGCTCTGCATCGTTGGGACGGCCTGCAAATTCAGCCCATTCCGGTGATATCTGTACCTTACACATCAGACAGGCTGCTTTTCCGTCACAACGAGTGGGAATATATACACCTGCTTTACGGGCAGCCTGGAGCAATGACGTACCCTGACCGACCTGTACGCGCCTGCCTGACGGCTTGAATGTAATCTGCACATTCATGAACGGTCCTCCATTCGTCTTTCTTCTTAACACACACGCTGCTTATATTTCATTGCTCATCTAGATTATGCAGTGCAACTCTGGCCAAGGCAGAAGTTCTGCAAGCTTGTCCAACTGCTCCTCATTCCAGATGTTACTGACCAGTAGCTGCTTCAGTACTACTATATGACGTTGCGGGTCGCGCTTCATGACATCTGCAATCGCTTTATATCGGTCGGGTCGATTTCGCGACAGATTGAATAACAGCTCATGACTGAGCGGCATCAGACGTAGTGAAGCACTCCCCAGCTCAAGCTGAACCCCAGCCGACCAAAGTAGCCGCTCGATCTCTAAGCGGTATAAAGCTCCGCCACATAATACCTCAAATCCCCCCACCAACTCGACTGGAAATCCCTCCAGCTCATAGTGACTCAGCAATGAAATGTAAGAGCCGCTACGGTCAACCTGCTGCCGGTCTATATTCACACCCAGGGGGTGCGCATGAAGCAGCTTTGCTGCATGAATATCCGCATAAATATCAATGTCCCGAGGCAGGCGATCCAGTTCAACTTCTTGCACAAGTAGCGAACAGCTCCCTCCCAGCATCCACGGAACCGACACCGTTGACCAACTCTCAGCCAAGCTACTCAGCGCAACTGCCAGATCGTGAGGAAGCCTGTCTACTAACACTGATGATATTGCCTCCTTCAACATCGTTTCCTCCTTTACTCTCTTTCTTCCCGTTTCCTGATGGGCATCATTATAACATGTTCGACATCGCAGTTCGATATTTTGTGTACTGAAAAAGAGGTTACCTGCTTCAAAATATAAAAAAAACCGCGAACCTTCCCGGTTCACGGTGAATAAAACTAGCCAGCGTGCGGCCAGTGTTTTATTTTTTCATCATCATTTTCATCAACGCTTCCATATTGGAAGGATTCATTCCGCTCTTTTTGACGGCACCGACAATATCCCTTACTGTATCTTCCGACACCGGAATGTTGGCCATCGCAGACACCTGCTTTATAAGCTGACGCAACTGCGCTTCACTTTGAAGCGTGTCCGCCTTTACCGTGCCTGCCAGCTTTTTCACTGCATTTTCGGATATGTTTTTGCCGCCTTTTTTGTTAATGGCCTTCAATGCATCTTTCGGAAAGTTTTTATTCACAATCTCCCCTCCTCCGCCATTGCTCAAATCAGTCTATGAGTGGCGGAGACAAAAGGTGATTAAGCGTACATAAGACATGCCAAACGCCTAACTAAAAAAAGGCTATCTCATCATAGAAAAATCTACTCATGAGACAGCCTTTATATTTTTTAAAGCCTTTAGGAATGCCATTGCTCCCACGTTTGAAGCGGCATGACTTCCATCTCGGTCTTAGGATCGCGACCCATCAGCGCCTCAACGGCCTTACGGACGTCACGTCCTTCAAACAGTACCCCATACAACACCTCTGTAATAGGCATCTGAACGCCTAATTTTTGCGAGATAGCGTATGCCGCTTTTGTCGTACGAATACCCTCAACGACCATGCCCATAGATTCCAGCACAGCATCAAGCTGTTGGCCCTGTCCCAATAATGACCCTGCACGCCAGTTGCGACTGTGACGACTCGTTGCAGTGACAACTAGATCGCCAATGCCAGCTAGCCCGGCAAAGGTTAATGGATTAGCTCCCATTTCAACTCCGGCACGGGTAATCTCAGCCAATCCACGAGTCAACAAAGCCGCTTTGGCATTATCACCGAAGCCAAGTCCGTCTGACATTCCCGCACCCAGTGCGATAATATTTTTTAGCGCCCCGGACAGTTCCACACCGAGCAAATCACGGTTTGTATAGACGCGGAAATAGGAGTTCATGAACAGCCCCTGTGCAGCCTGTGCAGCCTTCTCATTGGAGGAGGCTACAACGACCGTTGTAGGACATTTCCTCACCACTTCTTCCGCATGACTCGGACCAGAGAGCACAGCAATATCACCCTCCGCGATTTCCAGTTCTTCCGAGATCACCGTGGACATACGTTTGAGGGTTTCTGTTTCAAAGCCTTTAATGGCATGCACTACCAACATATCCTTGGTAAAATGAACTTTCAGACTACGTGCTACCTGACGAGCAGCAGCCGAAGGAGATACGATTATCACTGCTTTAGCACCAGATACCGCTGTCTGCATATCAGTTGTAGCTGAAATGCGGTCAGACAAAATGGATCCCGGTAAATAATGCTCATTCGTATGCTTCTCATTGATTTCAGCTGCTTGCTGCTCATTTCTCGTCCAGACAGAGACATCGTTGTTATTGGCCGCAAGAACAGAAGCCAGGGCAGTTCCCCAACTTCCCGCGACCAGCACAGCTATTTTCTCAGACAAGACGATCTCCTCCTTTGGAGCCAAGCTTATTCTCATTCCCTCGCGCTAGCTTGACTATGTTGGTACGGTGTCTCCACACAGCGAACAGGCAAATGATTAGAGCCGTCCAGAATAACGGCCATGCATAACCAAGCACGAGTAATATCCAAGGGGTCAAAATGACAAAAATCAGTGATCCTAGGGATACGTAACGCGTCATTACGATTGCAAGTATCGCAATGATTCCGGCATATAATGCGGGCAATAAGGCAAGCGATACCAATACACCAATAGCGGTCGCAATCCCTTTTCCTCCGCGGAAGTGAAAATATACCGGCCAGTTATGGCCCGCAATCGCCGCAATGCCACACAAACCCGGTACCCAGGATGATTCTCCGCCTAACCAGTGCCCTATCAGCACTGCAATAACCCCTTTTAGTACGTCCAGCAGCAGTACCAGAATAGCTGGGCCTTTTCCAAGCACACGCAGCGTATTCGTCGCACCGGCATTGCCGCTTCCATGCTGGCGAATGTCGATTCCTTTTAATTTTCCATACAGCAAACTAAAGCTGACAGAGCCAAGCAAGTAACTGAGTACGATGGCAACGATCTGTAAAATCAACCTATTCGCTCCTAACTTTCGTCAGACTTGCGCCGTGTAAAGATACGAATTGGAGTTCCTTCAAAATTGAAGGCGGCGCGAATTTTGTTCTCCAGATAACGCTCATAAGAGAAGTGCATTATTTCTGGATCATTTACGAATACAACCATCGTAGGCGGCTTAACAGCAACCTGGGTCACATAGTTAATGCGCAGACGACGTCCCTTGTCTGTTGGTGGAGGATTGATGGCAACCGCATCGGAAATCACATCATTCAGTAAATGTGTCTGAATACGCAAGGCATGCTGCTGTGCCACATGCTGTACAACAGGAAGCAGCTTTTGCAGGCGTTGCTTCGTTTTTGCAGACAAGAACACAATCGGAGCATATGTCATGAACAGAAAGTGATCGCGAATTTTCGTTTCAAACTGGTGCATCGTTTTATCGTCCTTGTCCACGACATCCCATTTGTTAACGACAAACAGCGACGCTTTACCCGCTTCATAAGCATAGCCAGCAATGTGCTTATCCTGCTCAATAATGCCTTCCTCGCCGTTAATAACGACCAGTACAACATCTGCACGCTCAATGGCACGCATGGCACGCATTACACTATATTTTTCTGTCGTTTCATATACCTTACCACGTTTACGCATACCTGCCGTATCAATCAGTACATACTTTTGACCGTCTTTTTCAAAAGGCGTATCAATTGCATCGCGCGTCGTGCCTGCAATGTCACTAACGATAACCCGTTCTTCTCCCAGAATGGCGTTAACGAGTGAAGATTTACCTACATTCGGGCGGCCGATCAAAGCGACACGAATAACGTCTTCATCATAGTGATCTTCTTCTAGCTCAGGCAAATTGGACGTAATTGCATCCAACAAGTCACCTATCCCTGTGCCATGACTACCAGAAACAGGAATTGGATCACCAAATCCATAAGAATAAAACTCATAGATCAGATCGGCGCGATTGAGGTTGTCCACCTTGTTTACAGCTACGATGATCGGTTTACCCGAACGATATAGCATTTGAGCTACCTCTTCATCCGACTGCGTAATTCCTGCTTTCGCATCGCTCATGAATACAATAACATCTGCTTCTTCTATTGCAAGTTCGGCCTGCATACGGATGGATTTCAGAATGACATCCTCACCATCAATCTCAATGCCGCCGGTGTCAATAATACTGAAGGATTTGCCATTCCACTCCGATATACCGTATATACGGTCACGAGTGATTCCGGGTTTATCTTCCACGATGGACAAACGATCCCCGATAATCCGATTAAAAATAGTGGACTTACCCACATTCGGACGACCAACGATAGCCACAACGGGTCTTGCCATAAATTCACTCCTCCTGTCAATTCTTCCGCTATCATCATAGCAAAAAACATACTTATTGGCGATATGGTCACGTAACAACAATCGGCGAACCCTCTGGGTCCGCCGATGGTGTACGTTATGCTTATTATAAAATGTATTGATTTAAACTCATTTAAATTTGTTCAGCTTATCTCCAAAACGCTCGCCAAGCGTAATGCTCAGACCGGAATTGTTGAGGGAAACGTTAGGATTATTCAGTTCCTCACGAGGCGCGCGAGATGCACGTGGTGCTCTTTCTGCTTTTGGAGCAGCTTCAGGAGCTTCCTCAGTTTCTTTAATGCTCAGGCTAACACGTTTTTCGGAAGGATTCATTTCAAGAATTTTAACTTTCACTTCTTGTCCTTCTTCCAGAACTTCTTGTGGAGTTCCAATGTGTTTGTGGGAAATTTGGGAAATATGAACCAAACCTTCCACACCAGGAGCGATTTCAACGAATGCACCGAAGTTAACCAGACGTTTTACAACACCAGTTACGATGTCATTGTTGTTGAATTGTCCAGCAGCCGATTCCCAAGGACCAGGCTGTGCAGCTTTCATACTCAGACTGATTTTTCCTTTTTCAGGATCTACTTTCAAGACTTTTACTTTTACTTGATCTCCTTCAGAAACTGCATCAGAAGGCTTATCGACATGAGTCCAAGCAATTTCAGATACGTGAACCAGACCGTCCACGCCGCCAACATCTACGAAAGCACCGAACTGAGTGAGACGTTGAACCGTACCTACGATTTCTTGGCCTTCTTTCAGCTCAGCCATTACTTTAAGCTTGTTGGCTTCGAATTCTGCTTCCAGAACGTCTTTTTGAGAAAGAATCACTTTGTTGTTTTCACGATCCAGTTCTTTTACAACAACACGCAATGTGCGGCCTTTGTAATCGCTGAAATCTTCAACGAAATGACGTTCTACCATGGATGCAGGGATGAATCCGCGCAGACCCACGTCTACCACGATGCCGCCTTTAACGACATCATTTACAACGACTTCAAATACTTCTTTGCTTTCGAACAGTTGCTCCAACTTTTCCCAAGCGTTTTCACTGTCGATTGCACGTTTGGACAGAACAAGTTTTTCCTTGCCATCGTCGATGCTGATAATTCTAGCTTCAACCTCCTGGCCTACTTGTACTGCTTCTTCTGCATTATCCAGACCAGAAGACAACTCGCGAATTGGAATAACTCCATCGTATTTATATCCAATGCTTACTACCGCTTGGTTATCTTCCAATTTCACGATTGTACCCTTAACGGTGTCACCTTTTTTCAGAGAGACGATTTGATCGAGCTCGTCTTGATTTGCCGCTTCAGCAGCTTCTTGATTTTTAATTTCTTCCGACATGTCAATACCCTCCTCAATTCAAAAAAAACCATTTATTTAAACCTGCGCATGGCAGAGTTCAAAACATAAATAAACTTTTGTTCTAGTTTTCCGAGCTTAGACACAATTCATGCAAGCCTTTCAGTCATTCGTAGGCTTGCCAGTTTCCTTCATCGTGCGAATACGGAACATAATTGCTTCTGTTGCCAGTTCAAGCGGATCTCCTTCGATATCGGCACCTTTTTGGTAAGCGTCCAAATTGACAGGTTTGCCGTATATCACTTTCGTTTTACGGAAAAGCTTGTAATCACCAATAATGGCGACCGGAACGGCAGCCGCTCCACTGCGCAACGCAAAGCTGGCAGCACCCTTTTTACCAATTCCTCCAGCTCCTCTGGAGCCTTCGGGGAAGATCCCCATAACCTTACCATCACGCAAAATGTTCAATGCCAGCTTAATGGATTCCTTACTCACACCACCGCGTTTGACTGGAAAAGCTCCCAGTTTCCCGATTAGTGGGCCCAGTACGGGAACATTAAACAGCTCGGCTTTTGCCATAAAGTGAACCTTTCGCTTCAGCAAGATACCGACAGTAGGAGGGTCAAGATTACTAATATGATTAGAACACAACAGCACTCCGCCCTCAGCAGGAACATTTTCCCTGCCTACCGCCTCAAGTCTAAACAAAAGGCGGTAAATGAGACGCAAAATACTGGCGCATACAGTATATATCATTGGCTGATCTCTCCATCCTTCTCCGTTAAGCAATAAGATACGATCGTATCAACGACATCCTGAATGCCCATATGGGTCGTATCGAGCACGATGGCGTCCTCACTGCAACGAAGCGGGGATACCTCCCTCTCCTCGTCAAACTTGTCACGTGCCGCAATGTCACGTTCGAGCTGCTCTAGAGTGATATCATCAGTTTCGCTCAGTTCTTTAAAACGGCGAGAGGCACGTTCCTGAACACTTGCGGTCATGAAAACCTTGACTTCCGCATCGGGAAGCACAGTTGTTCCAATATCGCGACCGTCCATAACGACACCCTTGCGCGCAGCCATTTCACGCTGGTTTTCAGTCAAACGTGCACGTAAACCGGCAATACTCGAATACTGTGACACATTACTAGTCACTTCCATCGAACGGATCACAGTGGTTACATCTTCCCCGTTACAATAAACTTTTTGGCCTGTGGGGTTCGGTACTATTTCAATCACCAGCTCAGGTACATATTGAAGCACTTTTTGTACATTTTCTGCAGAAATTTCCTTACACATCATGTACCACGTTGCTGCTCGGTACATGGCTCCGGTATCTACATATACATAGGAAAGTGCTTTCGCCACCAGGCGGGCCACTGTACTTTTCCCTGCACCAGCAGGTCCATCAATGGCTACATTTATTTTATTACTTGAATATACATGTTGCCTTGCCAACAGGGAATTCCTCCTAACCTAACCTCAAGAAAAAAGCAGGCATTGCCTGCGACGTGAAAATTATACCACACATTTATAAGCGATGCAAAATAAGCGGCAGGCTTACTAAAAAAGAAAACCTTCGGATGATTACGATCTTTCCCGGAATTCTAACTGTCGTTCAAAACAATATTTAATCAGTTTTTGACGCTCCTGATCAGCGATTTTCTCATATTTCAGCATAATGAGTCTGCGGCCGTTTTCCATTTGCTGAATACGTACAATTTCAGATTGGAACGGAACATGCTCCTGAGTACCGTTTTTATAAGGAACCAAAATCCAGCAAGACAATGATTCTCCTTCTTCAAGATGATGCGATCCCTGAGTGTGAAAAGAAACGCCCCCGCCTCCCACATCATGCGTCTCTGCTACAAATCTGGATTCATTTGCACCATGCTTCACCGCAATTTCCAGGTTGGCCTTGACCCGGAGAAAGTTTCGACGCTGAATTTTGCTGATGCTGTCTGGGGTAGGCTTGTGAATGCGAACCATCCGGAGCACGTCCTCTTTAAAGCCCGTAACGTGGGTATTAAAATAGTTTTTAATCCCGCCCTCGCTCATAAAAAATATAGACAGTTCTTCCCCCAGAAACAACTTCTTCAAATGTCCGCTTGTTTGTGACATGGGAATTTCAATTAGAAAGTTTTGTGACTCCTCTTCCGCAATACGCGACTTAAATTCGAAAATTTCGTCCTTGTGGTCGGTACCAGCCACTTGTATGTATAACACATCATTAATTTTCGGAAACAAACGATCCACCATCCTTGTCCATTAAAAGCTATAATTAAGGTATATAATACCACGACTTTGTGCCTATATTAAGCATTATATTTACTTGAACTATGACTAAAGCACAAAAAACCTCCTTTATGAAGGAGGTTTAGAGTGACTATTGATTCATTTTCATGTAATCAACTACGCATTACTTGCAGTAACCTGAGGTTCATCTGAATCTTTCACCTCTTCAATCGTTTCTTCCATCCCCGTATTGGCGTTAATGTAAATTCGATAAATGGAACCGTTGATTTTACCGCCAAATTCATAACACAGAACTTCATTCGACAGTTCATTTTCAATTAATGCTTTACGGTGGTAAGTTTCACGAAACTCAGGATTCAACTTTGCTCGTGCTGCATTCAAATTCAGTTTCGCCTGCGGAATACGGCGAAGATGACTGTGCTCATACACATAATCACTGGATTGAAAACCAATCACTTGTCCGTTATCAAGACCCGATCTGACTGTGATTTTTTCTGGATAGATAATCACGTCCCCTTGTTGGCTCGCAAATGTAATGTTAGCTAAATTCCCGCTTTCATCATATGCAACGGGTTTCATCCCTTTGTAACCCTTTTGTTCAAGGTATTCACTAGCATAGCGAATCGCTTCATTGCGGGCTGCTTTTTTAGGACCTACCGTCCTCATGTCATGATAAGAAATGAGCTTGCCGCCCTTTTTCGTAAAATCCATAGTGGCCACAGGCTGCTGCTTATTCAACAGGGTAGCCGTATAAGATGCCCATTCCGTTCCTTTACCGTTTTCGTTCACACGAATCTGACTTTCCGGTTTTCCTGTAAATTCAGCGGCATTCCGCTTAATTTGTCCTGCATCCACTGCCGGGAGACTCAATTTTTTCACAGAGCGCTTGTCATAGATGCTGGCTACAGACGGTCCCCAATCCAGTTCCTTGTAGTTTTCTACCTTTTTGTCCACGGTTTTGAAGCCATCAATGATGGTATTGTCCCTCGGCTCAGTTTGAGAACCTGCCGCCATATCCACATCCATCCATCGCAAATTTTTGCTAATAACTTTTTGCTGCACTTCGTGCATGTTTTTCGAAATTTCTTTGGAATTGTTATATAACGTTTTCAGATTCGATATTTCTTTCTCGTTTAAAGGCTCGTGATCCAGATCACGAACAGCGGTCTGGTACGAAAATGCAGATAGATGTGACAGTAAATCCTTGGCATGATTAAAAGGCATTACATTGAGAGGCAACTGATTAACCTCATTTTGGGCCTCACTTGCAATCCTCCACACGTTCATCAAACATTTGCGGTGCATCGCGTGTGAAGTAGTATGGACAGCAACCGCGTTACCGAGTTGTGAATGCAGCTGATCCATATGAAACGACAAATCGTGAAACGCACGCTGATATTGATTTTCCGCTTTAATCGACACCTTATCTGCCTGAAGAGACACCTCTTTTCTCATCTGGCTTTGCTGATAACCCCACACAAATGCTCCTATCATAATCAGGGTAACAACCGGGAACAATACGGCACTAAGTCGCTTATACATATTGGGAGTCTCCTTTCTTCAAGTACACTACCGATAGTGTGACAAGAAGAAAGCTCTCTTATGCATGGTTTTCCATGACTTCAACAATAAACTCACAGTTATCGCAAATGCAGCGTTTAAAACCGGTCTGAATCTGTCCTTGCTCGATGCGTCCTCTCAGCACAAAGCGTTCCCCACATCTTTTACAATGAATTCTTACTTTTATACGCAAAAAAAAGACACCTCTTTCTCTAACAGGTTTGTCAGATCAGTGTGTCCCATTTCGTTACATATTAACCTTTTCTTCCCGCTTTAACAATCGAAAAGGAGAACGGTTATTAGCTCGACTGATCTTCGCCATTCCTCCATACCATAGAAATGCCATAAGTGGAATAATAAACCAGATCCAGTCATGCGAAAATTTCGTCAAAATCAAATCATATACTCCGTGCCAGAACCATGGGAGCACTAATGACAGAAGCAGCATGTATTTGCTCTTCAAGCCCTCTGAAAACTTGGCTTTCCCCATGTAGTAGCCCATCATTACGCCAAACATGGCATGACCGGATACCGGTAGCAATGATCTCATCAGCATCATGCTAACAGAAGCATGCCCCGCCCAGGCATATAACAGATTTTCAACCGTTGCAAATCCGAGTGAGACTGCGGCCGCATACAAAATACCATCATAAGGCTCGTCGAACTCGGTATGATTATAGATTATGTGATACAACAAAAACCATTTAAAGAACTCTTCCACTCCAGCCGAAATGCCGAACACCTGGATTAACGTGTGATCTCCCAGCCAAAGCAGCAGCCCGCGTTGAAAAATCATAACAGGAAGCACCACCAAAAAACCGAGCAAAAACACTTTAATAACCATGTACAGTGGCTCCGAATCATATCTGTCCTTCAAATAAAAATACATCAGTAAGGCGAGACCCGGCGCTGTGGCTGCCGCTAAAACCGAAAACAGAAGCACCGATCATCCCTCCATAAAAATGAGTCGGCCCTGCTTTCAGCGCAGAGCCGACAAATTCACTTCGATATCACTTTCTATAAGCCGAATCAAGAACGGCTGTCAAAATGAGTGCAGATGACAGCAACTGCCTGTTCAGGAATGACCAGCTTGCCGTACTCCTCCAGCATAGCTGGTGTTACGGATGAGCCTTCCCCAAATTCAGCAAGAACCGCGATTAAGGCCGCAAGCTTGGACTCTTCTACTTCTTCTGGCTCCAAATGCAGAATCCATTTTCCTCTATAATGATACAGCTTACCTGCTTCCGTAGTGTTGCTACGGAGCATATGAGCCGCTTCTATGAGTACTTCGAAATCGCTAAATGCGTAGACGATGGAATCGCTGTGCTCCAACGTGACTTCCATTTCGTAGACTTCCTCTGGAAGCTCCTCATCGGGACCCGAACCATAATGCTGGTGGTCGTATTTTCCCCGAGTGACGATAACAACCATTCCCTGAGCAGGAAGCGCAAAGACTTCGACAGCTAACGGTCCCGTGGCGTCGAAGCCCAGCTCGCTGTATGCCTGATCCATCATTTCGGTAAACAGCTCATGAACTCTTGGAATTTCTTGCCACATATCGTCTTTTTGAATACCGCGTTCGCTCAAATCGTCAAAGGTAAGGAAAATCCGTATCTTGTCCTGACTTAATCTTTCTATTTTCATACTGGACCCTCCTCCTGGCAGCCGAGTGTTATTAACAGAATATGATGCAATTATGATGCCTGTGATGAAAATGGTTCTATGTAATCATGTTATCATTTTATAATCGTAAATGCACGCAATAAAAATGATAAAAAAAAGAATCATTTGAACGGCTTTTACAAAAAAGCCGCAAAATGATTCGGAATAGAGGTTTTGGGGTTACAATCCCGGTACGGCTGTATGAGTTTCTTTCAATATTTGCTCGACCTCACGTTTAACATCGGGACTTGTGCGGATAAAGTCTTTAATCAACTTCATGTTCTCTTCTTTGTTCTTGACAGTATGGGCGTTTTGAACGGTTTTATCTGTTTGTGAACGATGGTCATGATCCTTATGGGTGTCTTGTTTATTAAGCGTAATATCACCCATTCCGGGGAATGCCGCGTCCATCATTTTAGTACGGGCTTTCTGCACCAAATTACCGCCTTTTGTTCCACCCATGTCCATGGATAAGCCCAACATGTTTCGGTTACGGGAGATCATAGAGCTTGCGACAGCGCCCAAGACGATTCCCAGGAAAAATGAAGATGTTTTCACAATTAGAACCTCCCTTTGTGGTAGAATCAAGCATAGTGTTCGTCAGCAGAGACAAACTCATACGGTATAAATACAGGAAGGTGAGATGAATTAATGGGTACAAAAACAGCAGCCATTTTGTTGACCGCATGTCTGCTGCTTAGTGCTTGCACTGCGACCAAGTCGGAACCTGCGGCTACAAGCAACCATCAGGATTCGGTAGCGTCTGACTCAAGTAACAACGCCAAAGATCAGAGCAGCGTCTCTTCCTCAAATAGCAGCAGTAAGCAAGCAGGCAGCGATGATCATAACTCAGCGGGTAAAACCAATGCACCAAATAACAAAACTGTCGTCGAGAGCAACGAAACTGAAGTTTCGGCCTCTGTGGCTACCACCGTCAAAAAGTATCACTTGGACAAAGCTTATAATGTAATCCCTAACCAACAAGGTTCAGAAAAAAAAGTGGTGTTGCTGACCTTTGATGATGGTCCCAAGGAAGCGGTCATGATTAACAAAATCATAGATATACTGGATAAGCACAAAGCCAAAGCGATTTTCTTCGTAAACGGTTACCGTGTAAAAGAGCATCCTGAGTTGCTCAAGCTTATCCATGACCGTGGACAGCCTATCGGCAACCATAGTTGGGATCACATCGTGTTAAAGAACAAGACTGAGGTCGAGGTCAAAAAACAGATTGAAACGGTGCAAAAAATTGTCAAGGACACTACAGGCCAAGCCCCCGTATTCTTCCGCCCCCCTCATGGTGCAGGCGGAGACGTAGGTCGCAAGGTTGCTAAAGAAAACGGACTTCTGTACATGACATGGTCCGTCGGTTCTCTAGACTGGACAATGAAAAAGAGTCAGCCTAATAAAACGAATGCACTTCTCAAAAACGTAACGGAACAACTTCATCCAGGTAGCAATATTTTGATGCATGAACTGCCATGGACAGCTGAGGCGCTGGACAGTCTATTGACGCGCCTTGAGCAAAAGGGTTACCAATTTGTTGATCCGCAAAGTATTGAGGTTCCTGCCAGCTAATAGGCACTTGCGCATACGTTCCTAGGATCAACAGTAGATGATGCAATAAAGCCTCCATTCTCCGCATATACCGTGGGAGATGGAGGCCTTTTTACCGTACCCTTGCGCGCCTGTACCTAAGCGCAGACGGTCATACTAACTTTATATCACCAAAGCATTTCACTAATGGGCGGTGCACCCTTGATGCCCCACCACAGTAACGCTGCTGTAATGAGCACAAAAAGAGTGCTCAAAAAATTTAAAAACCACTTGCTCACCCGAATACGGCGGGACGGAAACATTTCTGCCCGCGTTCGGTACTCACTGATAGGAGTGTCCTCCTCCATCGTCACAGCAACTTCTGGTGCAGCGGCAACGTGAGCCAATTCTGGCACGGGCCGTGAAGCACGGGAGCGGACTGGTTTTGGTTTTGATTTTGACCTGTCCTCCTCCTTGTCTTTGCGACCATTTCGTCGGCTACCATAGGTCTGCACTCTGCTAAGTTCCTGATTCATTCTTCATACCTCCGAAAACGTAACGCTAAACCAGATATAAGGTCAATCACAAAATGACAAATGATCGGTGCCCACAAGCTACCGGTCTGCACGTATATGTAGCCCAATCCATAACTGCTAAGGAAAACCCAGCCAGTGGGAATCCAATGCCGCAAATATCGGATATGAATGACCGCAAACAAAATGCTTGTCCAATAAGGACCAAAGCTGTACTGAATCGCACCTCTGAACAAAAGCTCCTCACAGATGGAGACGATCGCTGCTATACAAATAATATGCCAAACCGGGCGATTTTGAAACAGCATTTGGTTAATACCACCGTCATCCATAGCATCCTCAGGCATAATCCGGGATAGCAACAGATCCACCAATAGCATAGCCGCAGCCAATCCCAAGCCCCACCATAAGACGTGCAGAGTGTTCGGCAATGCAAACAGTTCTAACACATTTCTTTTCTGGAAAATAATCCAGATTGCGCCTATCAGCAGGGTCAGCCCCTGAGTCAGATACAAATTGTAAAGCAGCAAGCGGTCATTCAATTCATGAATTTGCGCTCTTTTCCATTTCACTTTAAGCTTTTTCATAGTTAGTTAGTCCTCTGCATAGTCTTCTTTAGCATCATAGCCAAAAAGTCGGGCGGATTCAAGAAGACTTAAATCTTAATTTTCCACATTCTGTAGCTATGTATCTAGCCAGCTATCCACACATGTCGCATGTCCTATTGACATGCCCATGTAAGCCATGATACATTATGAAAAAATTATTAGCGACAACAACATTGATGGAGAAAAGGTATTGATTTCGTCCTCAGAGAACCGGTGCTTGGGTGGAAGCCGGTGACGAAGTAACTACTTTCAGCGCTCCTGAGTTATTGCACCGAGGTCTGGGGAATCATTTCCCGGCATTAGATGCAATCGGCAGAAAACCGTTATCCTTTCGGTCATTTTATGACCGCTGAAGGCAGTCCATTGCGAAATGGCTGCGAATTAGGGTGGTACCACGATAACTCTCGTCCCTTACTATGGAGATAGTATGTGATTCGGGAGTTTTTTTGATGCCCGGAAACCGTAAAGCGGCTCCGCATAAGACTTTTGGTCGTCAGTTTGGTGCATAATACTATTTTATTCCTTTTCTGCGTCAATGCGTTATCTCACTAGTGTTTACACCGCTCTCCTGTACTTTTAGAAGCATTTCAAGTTTTTTCATGTTCTTTATGGAATGTATTTCAGTTTGAAGTACATCCTGTCCATAAAAGAAGTTAACTTTGAGGAGGAAACCAAATGTTTAAAGTGTTAGTATCCGATCCAATCAGTGACCTGGGCATCCAGCAGCTGATGGATGCAGACGATGTCACGGTGGACAAGAACACAGGTCTCAGCGAGGATGAATTGGTTCAAATTATTGGTGACTATGACGCACTACTCGTCCGTAGCCAAACCCGGGTAACCGAACGCATCATGGCGGCAGGTAAGAACCTCAAGGTTGTAGGACGTGCTGGGGTCGGAGTGGACAACATCGACCTTGAAGCAGCAACGCAACGCGGGATTATCGTTATTAACGCTCCTGACGGCAACACGATTACGACATGTGAGCACACTTTTGCGATGATGATGGCTCTAGCGCGTCATATCCCACAGGCGTATGCCAAAACCATCGGTGGTACTTGGGATCGTAAAACATTCCTCGGTGTCGAACTGCGTAACAAAACACTTGGAGTCCTCGGTATGGGACGTATCGGCAGTGAGGTGGCTAAACGTGCCAAAGCATTTGGCATGAGCATCCTCGGGTATGATCCGTTTCTGACGGAAGAACGCGCTGAGAAGCTGGGTATCAAGCTGGCCAGTGTGGACGAAATTATCCGCAACGCAGATTTTATGACCGTACACACACCATTAACACCGGAAACGAAACATATGATTGCTCGTCCGCAGTTTGAAGTGATGAAAAAAGGAATGCGCATCATCAACTGTGCCCGAGGCGGAGTTATCGATGAAATGGCTCTCGTTGAAGCCATTGATGAAGGAATCGTTGCCGGTGCAGCCTTTGACGTATTCGAGTCGGAGCCGCCAGCACAGGATCACCCATTCCTGAGCCATCCGAAAATTATCGTTACACCACATCTGGGTGCCTCGACTGTCGAAGCTCAGGAGAATGTGGCCATCGACGTGTCCGAGCAGGTGCTGCATATTTTGCGTGATGAGCCGTTTAAAAATGCGGTCAACATGCCTCCAGTGCCATCCAGCGTCATGACGCAGTTGCAGCCGTATTTCTCGCTTGGAGAGAAGCTGGGCAGCTTTGCCGCACAGATCACGAATCAGGCTGTACGTGAAATCCAGGTGGATTACGCTGGCGATTTGTCCACTGTGGATACACAACCGCTGACACGCTATATTTTGAAAGGTGTACTTAGCCGTCATCTGGGCAGCGATGTGAATATTGTAAACTCTGTACATCTAGCCAAAACACGTGACATCCATCTTGTCGTATCTCAGGCGCCGGCCACCAAGGGCTTTACCAACCTGATCACCGTTACGCTCAAAACGCAAAGCGGCGAAGAACAACGTGTATCTGGCACCCTGCTCGCAGGCTATGGCGAACGTATTGTTCGATTGAACCAGTTCCCGGTAGACGTGGCACCGGAAGCTCATTTCCTGCTCATCTCCCACAATGATAAACCCGGCATTATCGGCCGTGTCGGCACCTTGCTTGGGGAGAACGGCGTCAATATCGCTTCCATGCAAGTAGGACGTAAAATTGTCGGCGGAGAAGCCATCATGATCCTCACCGTTGATAAAGCCGTGCCTAAAGACGTGCTGATTCAACTCGTTGGTTTACCAGAACTGAATACTGCCCAAGAAGTTGTGCTTGATTAGTTCCAGGCAGTGTTGAGAGTCAATTGGCTTTATTTATAAAGAGAGGCGCCTGGCTACCCAGGCGTCTTTTTCATATACCGTTTTCTATCATAAGTGCATTCATCTTGAAACAGAATGTTCCACGTTGAACAAGATAAATGTTGATTTTTCAACAAAAAGCACCCTCTTCCGAGGATGCCTGCAAACCAGAGTATTTCAGTTGTCACTTAAAAGCCTGTTACAGAGCCAGCTTTGTTTTTTTGGAGATCGGAAGCAAAATAGTAAACTCCGTCCCTTCTCCCAATGCGCTGGCAGCAGAGACAGAGCCTCCGTGAGCCTCTACAATATTTCTGACAATAGCAAGCCCTAATCCAGTCCCTTTATCCTCACCACGTACTCTGGCCTTGTCTGCCTTGTAAAAGCGGTCAAAAATATAAGGCAGATCCTCGCTGGCAATGCCCACACCTTCATCCTTAATCCGAATACGGATTAACTCATGCCGTTCTCCCAAAATTCGATCCGCCGCAATGGTAACTTTTTTCCCGCCAGGTGTATGTCTGAACGCATTATCCAGCAAATTGGTCAACACCTGCTCCAGTCGATCTTCATCTGCCTCAGGCAACAGCAAGTTTTGGCCTTGCTCATGATAATCGAGTGTGAGTCCTTGTTCCTTCGAACGTACCGTAAATTTACGGTGAACACGCTCGATCAGCTCATTCACATCCACTTCCTGACGGTGCATGTCTGTATGACCTGCCTCCATTCGGGCCAGATCAAGCAGATCCTTGACTAACCTTCCCATACGCAATGATTCATCATGGATGACCTGTACAAGCTCCTCGGACTCTTCCGGTGAACCCGCCATACCATCCAGCAACGCCTCACTATAGCCCTGCATCATGGATAAGGGTGTACGGATTTCATGGGATACGTTGGCCACAAAATCGCTCCGCATCTTCTCCAGCTTCACTTCTTCCGTAATATCTCTAAGCACAGCTACCGCACCGCGAATTGCGTTATCCGTGTACAGAGGTGCCATCTGCACCGACCAGGAGCCCTTCTTGACATGAATATAGTCTCCGACATCCTCTCCCCTGTCCATAACGGTATGGAACAGGGGCTGTAAAGGCTCAGGCACAGAAGCTCCAAATTCCTCCAGATCACGTTCCTGCCACTCCAGCTTTTTCCAAATATCCAAAAGACTTTGTGCAGGCGGATTCGTCAAGATGATTTGTCCGCTTCTGTCGAAGGTGATTACTGCATCAGACATGCTTCGCAGTACGCTGGATAAATGGTTTTTCTCCTCATTCAGACTGCGGATCGTCGCTTCCAGTTCCGTAGACATATGATTAAAAGTTTTTGCTAGCTCTCCAATCTCATCACTGGTCACCAGCGAAAGCCGAGTATCATACCTTCCCTCACGAATAGCATTCGCCGCCTGAATCAACAGCTGCATAGGCTGTGTGATTTTAGTAAAAAGAAATAGAGCAAAAAAGGTCGTCAATAAAAATCCGACTATGCATGTATAGGTGAACAAATGCTTGATTTCCGTCGATTCATACGCCGCGAAATTCCTGTTGATATACGGTAACAAAAAAAGACCCAGAAAAATAAGCACAGAGCCTACAAGGCAAATGATGGTGATCCACAGCTTACCTACCAGCGATCTCCAGAAGTTCACGTTATTTTGGAACCTCCAGCTTATAGCCTACGCCCCACACGGTCGTAATCATAGCCGCAGCCTCTGGAGATACCTTATTCAGCTTTTCACGAAGCCGTTTCACATGCGTATCTACGGTACGCAGATCACCAAAAAATTCGTAATTCCAAACATCTTTCAGCAGTTCTTCGCGCGAGAAGACTTTATCCGGCGACACCGCCAAATAATGCAATAGCTCGTACTCTTTAGGCGTGAGACTGATTTCAATTCCGCCTGCAGTTACACGGTGTGCATCATGCTCAATAATAAGATTCGGAAAAACAATACTATTGCTCGGTACCGTCTCTTTCGTTAAAAAGGCAGTTTCCGACGAACGGCGTAAAATCGCCTTCACCCGGTAAATGACTTCTCGCGGGCTAAATGGCTTGACCACATAATCATCGGCTCCGACTTCAAAGCCTTGTACACGATTCACTTCCTCGCCTTTGGCAGTCAGCATAATCACAGGTGTAGCTTTGGTCTGACGCAGCCGTGTACACACTTCAATCCCATCCATACCCGGAAGCATCACATCGAGCAAAATAATACTGTAATCGCTTGCAGTCGCTTTTTGGAGGGCAATCTCGCCATCCTCAGCTTCATCAATTTCATATCCTTCTTTTTCCAGATACATCCGCAGAAGGCGGCGAATGCGTTCTTCATCGTCTACAATTAATATGCGGTTGCTTTGTTCTGACATATTCCCAGTCCCTTCGCTAAAAAAAGCATTCTCTCTATTTTACTATTTTCCCGTGCTTGGTCAAACTTTACTCTCATACAACAGTCTCTTTACACCAAAAAGGCCGGGGTTATGACCCCCGTCCTGTCCGTTTCTTTTTCGTGTTGTCTGATTTGGCAAGTTGAATAAGACGGTTGATTTCGTCCTTGGTTAGGGGTCTGGTCAGACCGCGCTTCAAATTTTGTAGCAAAAGATCTCCGAAGGCAATCCGCTTGAGTCTGATGACCGGGTGTGAAATGGCCTCAAACATCCGTCTTACCTGGCGATTTCTGCCTTCATAAATGGTAATCTGGATCACAGACTCCTTACCGTTCGGGTCTACATCCTTATATTCCACCTCGGCTGGTGCAGTAATGCCATCCTCCAGCACGATTCCTTTTTTCAACTTGTCCAGCTCAGTACCATGCGGAACGCCTTTGACTGTTGCCACATATGTCTTGGGCACATGATGCTTGGGATGGGTGAGCAGATTGGCGAACTCGCCGTCATTGGTAAGCAACAGCAGCCCTTCGGTGTCGTAATCGAGACGTCCTACCGGATATACGCGTTCCTTAACGCCTTTCAGATAGTCAGACACAATTTTACGGCCTTCCGGATCGGAAGCGCTCGTAATGACCCCTTTGGGTTTGTTCATCATCAGATAGATTTTTTTCTCGGTTTTGATCGGGCGTCCCTTTACCGTAATCATATCTTGGTCAGGGTCTGCCTTCGTTCCCAGTTCAGTTACGATAACCCCGTTCACTTCCACGCTGCCCGCCTGAATAAGCTCCTCACATTTACGTCTGGAAGCTACACCAGCTTGGGCCAATATTTTCTGCAATCTTTCCATGTTCGCTAATTCACCTCATGCTAATGATACCCATCCATGAGCAAAATCACAACCCCCGTTCAAAAAACGATGCAGAAATCAAAATACAAGCAGGCAAATTGCAATTGCCGCCACAAAACCAACCACATCTGAAAATAGTCCTACCTTCAAAGCATACCGTCCATTGCGGATACCTACCGCACCAAAATATACAGTTAGTACATACAGCGTCGTGTCTGTGCTGCCCTGAATCGTTGAAGCGATCCGACCGATCATGGAATCCGGGCCATAAGTGCGAATTAGGTCCGTCGTGAACGCAAGTGAACCAGTGCCCGTCAATGGACGGAGCAAACCTAAAGGCAGTACCTCGCCGGGTACGCCCCAGTTTTTAATCCATGGGGTTACCCAGGATATCATATAGTCCAAAGCGCCAGATGCTCGAAAAATGCTAATCGCCACCATCATGCCTACGAGATGAGGGATGATGCTGATGGCGGTAGAAAACCCGTCTTTGGCTCCATCCACAAAAGAATCGTAGACGGGCACCTTTTTGGCATATGCATATAAAGGAATAAAAGCGAGAATAACCGGAATGGCCCAAGTCGAAACGAGGTTAATAAAATAAAGCATCCTCCCTCATCCTTTCCAAGTGGTGTCCCTGCCCTTGGCAGCCGTGATTCCCGTTCGAGGAACGGCAGGTGAAGATACGGGCGACGTAGTTGAAGAGGGCGCAGATGTAGGTGCTGGTGGGGTGAATGGCGCCAAGGATGTCTGGGACGGCGGAATCGCTGGAGGACGGCGGCGCAATTCTCGGCTACGGTACCAACGATCCGCCGCAATTGCGGCAAAGGTTGCTATTGCGGTCGCCACCAGTGTCGTGCCGACGATTTCTGCCGGATGTGCGGAATGAAAATTAAGCCGAATCGCGATCAACGTCGTAGGAATAAGCGTAATACTGGCTGTATTTAGCGCCAGCAGCGTACACATGGCAGGTGTGGCGGTTTGCTTATCTGGATTGAGCGTTTGCAACTCTTGCATCGCCTTGATCCCCATCGGTGTCGCTGCATTCCCCAGACCTAACAGATTGGCGCTCATATTGGACAAAATGTAACCCATAGCGGGATGATTACGCGGAACATCAGGGAAGAGAAAGGCGACCAAAGGAGAAAGCAGCTTGGATATTTTCTGCAAGAGCCCTCCGTCTTCAGCCAGCCTCATCATGCCCATCCAGAACACCAGCACACTTATCAGTCCAAAGCATACTGTAACCCCCGTAGCTGCCCCGTCAAAAGCCGCTTTCGTCACCACCTCAATATTTCCCTGCGCGGCAGCAAATACAAATCCAATACAAATCAAAGCCACCCATATGAGATGAATCATGACTGATTCCTCCTTTTCCCAATGATGTGACACATGTAGCTCTATAGCAGCAAGCCTGCTTGCCCTATGCTCCAAACAGATTTTTAAGGATTTCATTCCATCTGCTCGTCCAACTTCGTTGCTGAGTATTGTTTGCAGGATCTTGTGCAGTCGGAACCTCCTGCTGTGGCTGTACGGTACTTTGAGCAGGCAGCTTACTACCTTTTTCATACACAGGAACGGAACCGATAAGTTTACCTTCCAGTAGGAATTCGACACGTCCTCGTAAACCAAAAGATACGTCCGCTCTGTCTGCAGAAGCAGAATTTTTATACAACACCAGTCTTTTGTGCAACTGGGTCTTCTCACCATCATGTAAAGGATAGGCAAAGCTCGTACCCGTCAATAGTGGGTAGCCATCAATAGGTTGCTGCTTGTCCGTAAGCGGAATAAGTGGATAATATCGGAACCCGTAATCAAGCATACGGGCATGATCGTTCCAATCGTCCCCGTCATTCAAGGTAACGGCAGCGAGCTGGCGACCGTCCCGTGTGGCCGAGCTGACCAGACAGCGAAACGCTTTTTTAGTAAAGCCTGTTTTCACACCGTCAGCTCCCTCATACAGCCGCAGCATTTTGTTTTTGTTATGCCATGAGTAGTCCCAGGAATCGTTGGGATTTGGTGCTTTTTTCAGTTCTGTTTTTACGATACGGGCAAAAGTTGGATTATGCAGCGCATACGCGGTAAGCCGGGCCATATCATTGGCTGAGGAATAATGTCCCTCGGCATCCAGCCCGTGAGGATTAGCAAAATGTGTGTGGCTTAGCCCTAGTTGAACCGCCTTGTCATTCATCAAATGGACAAATCCCTCTTCTGTCCCCCCCACATGCTCGGCAATGGCAGAAGCGGCATCATTACCAGAACGGAGCATTAAGCCGTACAGCATATTTTCCAGCGTCATTTGCTCACCCATTTGCAGAAAAAGCGAGGACCCTTCTTTGGCATATGCCGTTGGACTCACCTTTACCCGGTCCTGCAGGCGTCCATGTTCAATGGCTACGATCGCAGTCATAATTTTGGTTAGGCTGGCAATACGTAGCTCTCGGTCACCCTCGGCAGAATATATGATCCTTCCTGATGTGACATCAATTAAAGAAGCAGCCTGTGCATGGGTTCCTAATGCGGGCGGCGTTGCTTCCGTTTTCGTCGCTCCCCGAACAGGCTGTGGACTCAGCAACGTAAGCGGCAATGACACAATAAGCAGAAGCACCAGCGACAAAACAAATGCGCGTGTCTTATTCAAAGACTGGCTGTGATCCGCGTGGATGTGTTGCTTTTTTTTAAACATTTGGATTCCTCCGGTTTGAGCAAGTCTTGTACCATTCTATGTCCAAGCTGTTCAAAGTATGTCCACCTTTATAACAGAAAATTCCTTTACAGAACTAGCCATTAGCCGCTCCTCTTTTGCTTTCTTTCTACCTAAACCAAGCAACTTGCACCCCTGAACACATATATATTAGTTACTAAACGTTAAATATGGATCGGGGGTCACAACATGCAGCGTTTACAGTTTGAAATGATTTTAAGATCGAGGATTGTAGAGTCCGCAGAAGCATTACATCGAAGTGGCGTATCCTTTGCTACTTTTGCTACCGCACGTTGCAACCAGCAATTTTGGGAGTTGACGGAAAAAGGCGGTTTTCGGATCAAAGCAGGTGTCACTCCGGCGCAGGGGATCAGAGATATTTTTACAAACGGTCATCAATATGCTTTTGAATGTGCAACGGCTATGGTTATTGTGCTGTACAAAGGAGTATTGGATTCCATTCTGGAAAGTGAGTTTAACCGGATTTTCGCAGATATGCTGCTGTATACTTGGCACTATGACAGTGACCTCAGGATCATACAGCAGCAAGGAAGCCATAAAGCGACTTCTGGCGATATCCTGTATTTCAACAATCCGGATGTGTCATCCGATAAACTGGAATGGAAAGGAGAAAATGTCGTTAAGCTGAAGGAAGACTTGTTTTATGGACATGGGATTGGCATCCTGCCGGCGAAAGGTATTATCGATTCCCTTAATCAACATCGTCGGCCGGAAGCCACGGTATCTGCTTATTTGACGAATGAAATGATCTATCCGGACTTCATCTACCTATCACAGTTCGCTCCTCAAGGAAACCGAGAAGATGAATTATCGCTGGATACTTTTTATCACCAGGAACACAGTGACCGCATACATGCTGTCATAGGTGGAAGGCAGTATATTCGGGGATAAGACTAAGTATAAGCAGAAAAGAAGGTATTCCTTGGCCTATACTCGGCTTGGGGATACCTTCCTGAAGAAACATTTTAGTTGAATAACCTTTACAAGTAAGCGGGACCAGAATTGCTTGGATCTGTAGCGACATTTACAGGTACCTGTGGAGGTGGATTCTGCATGTCGCCACCGCCTGCATTTCGGAAGATGGACTGAACCTTATCAATCAGGTATGGTGTGGAGTCGATAAGTTTCTCAATCAGATGCGTTTGATTGTCCAAAGGAACAATTTGTGCACCCTGTTTACCAACAACCAGAAAAGCAATCGGTTGAATAGATACACCGCCACCGCTACCACCACCAAAGGGATGTCCTTCCTTCCCGTTATGATTACCCGATGTCGACGAAGTATGAAGCACCTCTTCATCTACATTAAAATCACTTCCCCCTGCGGCGAAGCCAAATCCCACCTTACTGATTGGCAAAATAACGGAACCATCGGGTGTTTCCACCGCTTCTCCCACAATCGTATTCACGTCTACCATGGCTTTGATGTTTTCCATCGCGGTTTGCATAAGCCCTTGAATCGGGTGATCTGACATAATTATTCCTCCTCTGCTTATCTCAAGCGTAGACTGCCTTTTCTTTCGCTATTGTGCGCAGAGCACCAAGAAAATATGTATCGTTCATCCCTCATGCTGTATGGGTTTCTTGGAAAAAACCCGTTTCCATGCCTCTGGTCCACCCGGAACGCGCCATATGCGATAAACCAACGTAAGCATAGAAAACATTAAATAACCGAGCGACACATTCGCTTCACAGGTCAAGGTGGTGGTAAAACGCAGGCGATCCACCCAATAGGGTACAACAAACAGCTTGGGCGTACAGTTCATGCGTACAAAGCTGGAAGCAAAACCGATCAGTGTCGCTTTTAACCCCCAAAGAATACCGGTCGAGGTAGCCGTATAGGCTGCATCCGCAAGGCTAATATTGGTAGACCATTCCATCTTGGACATCGTCACATGGGCCAATGTATGCCGTAGCCAGCGGTTTAAGGCCTCCGTTCCTTTGAGTAAAACTCGTACATCATGTATAAATCGCTTAATTTTTTCTGCATCAATATTTCCGCTATCCACGGAAGCATCGGTTTTATGTATATTTTTGTTACGGTCAAGCCGATAGAGAAGCCCTTTTTTCAGACCTGTTATGAGAATGGCCGGAATATCATAATTAATTTTGATCAACCCGTACAGAAATCTGATCTCTAGACGCGCCCGATCATCATTGTCATGCTTGGCAATGTCCAGCTTCAATTGAATGCGAGAGAGCAGAATAGCCAGCACAAGTAATATAATGACGATGATGGCGATACTGATCCATTTCCACACTGGCGAGTCCTCCCTATCTTTTTGCTATAGATATATCATGGCAAAAATAGTATGACCCTTCGCCGGAAAATCATGCATCTTAAAATGCCAAACAGCCAGCCCCCAACTACGCGAGGACTGGCTGTCTTTTTAAATCTTGAAACTTTTACATAAAAGCGCCGTAGATCCGGATGAACTTTATCAGGATTCAAGATCCAAATCGTTCGCAGCAGGCTGGCTGCTCTCCAGACGCTCGAACAATAATTGTGTCTCTTCCTCCAAATTGTCCGAATCCTCGAACAGCTCCGGTTGTGGTAGATCTGCAAGAGAGCCCAGACCGAAATAATCCAAAAATGATTTCGTCGTTCCGTACAATATCGGCCGTCCAATGGCTTCAGCTCGACCTTTCTCTTCAATGAGCTCCTTGTTGACCAATGTATGTATGGCCCTCTCGGATTTGACACCCCGAATCTCTTCGATTTCGACTCTTGTAATGGGCTGGCGGTAGGCCACAATGGCCAGTGTCTCCAAAGCAGCTTGAGACAGTGAGGCACGTGCCGGAGAGTAGGCGAGCTTTTCAAAATAGGGTGCATGTTCGGGTAAAGTTGCAAGCTGATAATGACCGGCGATACGGACAAGTTGCAGACCTCTTCCCCCCTGCTCCATGTCATGCTTCATATCTTCCAGACACTTCTCAACCAGCTCTTGCTGCTGCTCTACAATGTCGGCGATCTGCTTGGTGGACAACCCTTCCTCTCCCGCGAGAAACAGCAGCCCCTCAATAATTGATTTCAGCTTCAGATAATCCATTAACCCGTAAATCCCCTCTCCACTCCATTACAATATCATCGAAAAGCTTCTCCTGATAACAGAAAATTTGCTTCATTTTCATCAGTTCAAGGATAGCCAAAAAGGTCACTACCACCTCATGCCGATACATATCCTCATGCATTAGCTTGGAGAACAGCAGCCGTCCCCCGTTCCCCAGCATCTCTAACGCTCCGATAACTTGCCGGATACGGTCCTTGACTGAAATTTCGTCCCGATGAACACGGGTTACCGTCGTACGTCGTTCTGCTTTACGTAATGCACGCTGAAAGGCCGCGACCAAATCGCTTGCATGCAGCCCATGCACCGGATTTGAGGGTTCGGTTGGCAGGAATGCGCTCAGATCTTCTGGTTCCTTGCCATAAATCAGACTCCGCTCCCACTCACGTTCACTCAGATGGCGAGCAATCCCTTTATATTTACGATACTCCACCAGCTTACGGACCAGTTCCTCACGTGGATCATAATCCTCTTCTTCATAAAAATCTAAATCGTCATATTCCATCACAGGTGGCTTGGGAAGCAACAATTTACTCTTGATGGATAAGAGCGTCGCCGCCATTACCAGAAACTCGCTCGTAATGTCCAGTTCCAGCTCCTGCATACTGTGCAAAAAAGCCATATACTGATCAGTAATATCGCTAATCGGGATATCCTGAATGTCGATCTCGGCTTTATCAATCAGATGCAACAGTAGATCCAGCGGACCCTCGAATGTTTCCAGCTTGTAATTTACGACTGTCAATGTGCTTCCCCCTGCCTTACTCCAATCATCATTCAACAATACCTTTCCCCATAGCACTTATGCTCTACGTTATCAATCCCTCTTTCTGTAGTATATACGTCATCGCCTTGCTTAACAATCCAATCCCTTTTTCACTTTGCAGTTTATGCCGTTCTATTCAGCTATTTATATAATTAAAACTGCTTGCCGAGATTGGCCATTTCAATCGCAGCCAGCGCAGAATCCCAACCTTTATTACCAGCCTTCGTACCTGCTCGTTCAATAGCCTGCTCAATATTTTCTGTAGTCACTACACCAAAAATAACCGGTACGCCCGTTTTCAGACTGCTTGCCGCTACACCCTTGGCCACTTCATTGCAGACGATATCATAATGTGAAGTAGAACCACGGATGACCGTACCCAGCGTAATTACAGCATCATATTTGCCGCTTGCGGCCATTTTTTGTGCAATAAGTGAAATTTCAAATGCACCCGGCACCCATGCTACATCAATTTCATCTTCCTGTGCACCATGTCGTTGAAGTGCATCAATCGCGCCGCTTAACAACTTGCTCGTAATAAACTCATTAAATCTACCCACCACAATACCATATTTTAAACCGTTCGATACGAGATTACCTTCTAGAAAACGTGCCATGCTTAATCAACCTCTCTTTTTTAAAATTATTTAGAACTTTGGATAATGCTTCAGGTTTACTTGGAAACGAGATGTATTTACAATGACAAACGACGACGGTAGTCCATCAGATGCTGAATACTGATTAGCTTCAATTGATGTCGCTTGGCGATCACGGCCAAATCAGGCAGGCGGGCCATCGAGCCATCTTCCTTCATAATTTCGCAAATGACCCCGGCAGGCTTGAAGCCGCTGAGTCGGGCCAGATCGACAGCCGCTTCAGTGTGACCGGCACGCTGCAAGACACCACCATCGCGAGCAATCAGCGGGAACATGTGACCAGGCTTGCGGAAATCGCTTCCTGTGATTGCTTCGTCGGCCAAGGCACGTACGGTCAAGGAGCGCTCTGCCGCTGAAATCCCCGTTGTTGTCTCCATATGATCTACTGATACCGTAAAGGCGGTACCATGGAAATCCGTATTTTGCTCTACCATAGGATGCAATTCCAATGCCTCGGCTCTCTGCCGTGTGATCGGCACACAGACCAACCCGCGACCTTCTGTAATCATGAAATTAATAACCTCGGGCGACGCTTTTTCAGCCAAAGCGATAAAATCGCCTTCATTTTCCCGCTGTTCATCATCCACTACAATAACGACTTTACCGTTCTTTAAATCCTCCAACGCTTCTTCGATGGAATCCAAACGAATCTCTTCGTCATGTTCCACCTCGCCATGCTCCATGACGTTCGCCGTTGCACTTGTTTGGCTATCTCTATCCATAACCCTTTCCTCCTTATGGCTGTGCCACGAATGCTCCTAACCGGTTTACCTTTCTATATCAGGCAAAGCCGTGTTTCGCCAAATAGTCCAAACCAAGAGGAGCTTTTTCTACTCCCTCCGTCGCCGCTGAACCTCTGTAATTTAAAAGCTGTTCCACATATTTGCCCAAAATATCGCATTCAATATTGACGGTATCTCCCTCACGTTTGGCTTTTAAGGCTGTTTCGGATAAGGTATGGGGTATGATGGATACGGCAAAGGTATCTCCCGTACGCTGCGCGACTGTGAGGCTAATACCATCAATTGTGATTGACCCTTTGAGAAGAATATATTTGAATAATGTTTGATTTTTAGGCTCAACTTCGAACACAACCGCATTCTGTTCTGATGTCACCCCGCGAATCGTACCCGTCCCGTCCACATGTCCTTGTACGATATGTCCTCCGAACCTTCCGCTCGCCGCCATCGCCCGCTCCAGATTGACTCGGCTACCGGATCTCAGTTCCTTCAGATTGCTGCTGCGAAAGGTTTCCGGCATCACATCAACCTTAAAGTCTTTAGTACCAATCTGTATCGCCGTCAGGCAAACGCCATTCACTGAGACACTGTCTCCTATTTTCAAATCGCCCAACACCACGGAACCCGAAATCCCCAGCACCATCGCTTCACCGCTTTTGGAAATAGTTTGAATGCAACCCACTTCCTCGACCAATCCGGTAAACATGCCTTCACTCCTTTCCACTACATTTCAGTTTATCCCTAATTCATCAGCTATAAGCGCAAAAAACCCCCAGTTCGGATTCAATCCGTCATGGGGGTGATGAGAGTCACATTTGTAGTATACAAGCGCAGTTCATATGCATCTTAAGACGACATGAAATCATAGGTTTGCCAATAGAAAGCATGACTGAGGATACAACCAAATACGCTCAGAACACCCATCAAAAAGAAAGCTTAAGCAAGCTATCGCCCGATGCTGTCCTACAACGAAATAAGCCGTACGTACATTTACGTATGCTAAAAATCGGCACATGTCACGTCATGCACATGCGCTTCGTATCCTTCTCCCATCCAGACTATACTGTCGGTCCCGGAATTGCACCAGGTCCACCTTCTGCTGATCGTTCATCAGCATCCGGGTCACGGACTAAGCCATGCTGTTTCTCACAGAAGCGATCCACAAACATGTCATCACCGTCGGTGGGGAATTTCGCCCCGCCCCGAAGGATCTTGCTCTTATTCAATTGAATTAACATTAAACTTGTTACGTATATTAGCACCGACTTCTAAAAAAAGCAAGTTATCTAATAGACGCTTCTGCTTTTGTTTTGACATATTGGCTGGAGAGTTCTTCAAACCAGGTTTTATCATTCATATGAAGCGCCAAATCAATCAGATCGGCCAGTTCTTCGATTCCGAGCTGTGTAGCATGGTCGAAGGTAATGACCGCTGAAGCGACGGGTCCTCGACCACCTTCAGAGCATGCGTCATAATCCAGTCGTACATCAACATGCCCGTCAATAAACTCGCATTTCAGAAAATAAATAATTTCGCACATTAAAATGGGACGCACCTGTGTTTCTAACACGCAATCCATCACCTTGGCGGAATAATGCTGGTTCGTCAGCGTGAATTTGTGTTCTGTCGCCGCCAGCGATGCCCGTCCAAAATCATCCGTAAATTTTAGTTCCACTGGTGTGATGTTCATAACCTTGGGGATTTGCTTCTTTATAATTTCGATTATTTCAACTGTATTCAGCTTAATCATTACCTGCACCTCATTGCGTCTTAAAATTCAGAAGAAGACTTTTATTTTCATGCCTCCTATAGGCCTTCACTCCTATATCGGAAATCATTACCTGTTTTTTTATGCTTCAACCCATAAACGACAAAAAAGATTCTTTGCGCAATAAACGCAAAGAATCTTAATCGAACCACTACAGTAACAGCGGCTAACAATGTTAATCGATGATTATGCAAAAAACAGAATTATAGCTCTGAAATTTCATGTTTCTTTTTCAGGATAGTCCAACGACGCTCAATCTCCTGCTCAAAGGTAGCCAGCGTAGCTTCCTCCTTGAGAAGATGCTTCGTTTTACCCATTAATTTTAGCCATTCTGCGGCTGGAATCCGTTTTCCCTTGTCTTCCGGATTGTACGTAATCGTCGTACTACCTTGCTCAATTTCGTACAAAGGAAAGAAGCAAGACTCGACTGCGGCGCCCACGATGCTGGTGCCCAGTCTGTCTTCGGATTTCCAGTTCAGCGGGCAGGCGCACAGGATCTTACCATAGGCCGTACCCACGTTGCTCGCATACCATTGAGCCTTGGCCGCTTTACGCAGCATATCCTGCGGATGACTTTCAGCTGCTGTAAAGGCATACGGAATGTTACAGGCGGCCATGATTTGCACGGTATCCTTGTGGTGCCCTTGCTTCCCTTTTTGCATTTTCCCTACACCCGACGTACTGGTCATGTGACCGACCGGGGTGGAGTACGATTGCTGTGAGCCTGTATTCATGTATCCCTCGTTATCATATTCCAGCATGATCAGCTTATGATTACGCAGAGCCGCACCAATTGCGGAACCCATTCCAATATCCATTCCACCGTCACCACTGATCATGATAAAGGTCGGATCATCCGACATCTCTATTTCATTACGCCGCTTCATCTCCATGTAAGCTTCCAGCGCTCCCGAAAGTGTAGCGGCCCCGTTTTGAAAAAGATTGTGGATCATCGGTTGCTTGTGTGATGTATATGGATACCCTGTCGTCGTCACATATACGCAGCCTGTCTGGAACAGCACGACAATATCCCCTTCAATACCTTTGAAAAACAGTTCCAGCGCAGACAATGCCCCACATCCTGGGCAAGCCCCGTGACCTGGTGTAAGACGGCGTGGTTTGGTTGTCAACGACCGCAGAGGTGGTACCTTGACTTTGAGCTTCCCGGTCGCCTCGTCCGGCGTAACCTGAATCAGGCCCGTACGGTATGCATTACCACGTGGCGGCTGCATGACTTGCGGCATCACCTTGTCCGGTGAACCTGGATTAATTCCGTAGTAATCAAAGGGTTTCTCCGCTCGTCCGGCCTCTGCCGCCTCAATCGCAAGCTGGAAGAACGCCTCTGCATCTTCCGCATAAAAATCCTTACCGCCCAAGCCAAAGATACGGCTCAACACAAGCGTCTGGTTCAGCGGGTCCTCCTGCAAGGCCGCCTTGATTTCGTGCGTCAAATTACCGCCGTCTGCCCCATACGAATCTGCACGTTCACCCACCAGCAGCGCTTTGACATGGCGCAATGCCTCCCGTAGTTGTGCGGCTGGGAACGGCCGAATGATATTCGGACGAATCACACCGGCCTTAATGCCGCGCGCGCGGAGTTGATCGGCCACATCCTTGGCCGATTCAGCCGCCGAATTCAGCAGGAATACTGCAACCTCGGCGTCCTCCATATGATAAAGATCCAAAATCGGATATTCCCGACCGGATAAAGCGGCATATTCTGCTGCTACCTGCTCATATACTCCTTCTGACAGCTTCAGTGCTTCGGACAGCTGGGCGTGATTATTCGTAAGGTCATCGCCGTTCATATGCGCACCGACAGTGACAGGATGGTCAAAATCCGTAATATTCGGATAATTTAGGTTCGGGTTGGGACCTACAAAACCGCGCACGGTCTCTGCATCGGCAAAATATTGCACTTTACGTTTCTGATGAGACGTATAAAAACCGTCATATGCGACCATTACAGGCAACCGAACATCGCTATGCTCTGCGATTTTCAGTGCCATGATGTTCATATCATACACTGCCTGCGGTGTACTTGCCGTCAAAATGACCCAGCCCGTATTCAGACCATAGTATAAATCCGAATGATCCCCGCGAATATCTAGGGGGCCACTGACGGCTCGTGTCACCAGATTCATAACCATAGGAAAACGGGTACCCGACTGAACAGGCAACTGCTCCAGCATGTACAGGAAACCTTGCGAACTGGTGGCGTTCACAACCCGTGCCCCCGCCGCAGCAGCTCCATAACAAATTCCTGCCGATCCGTGTTCTCCATCCGCTGCGACCAGCTTGATATCATGCTGACCCCTCGTTCTCATCTGATCCAGATACTGTGCCACCTCGGTCGATGGAGTAATCGGGAAATATCCCATCATATGATAATTGATCTGCGCGGCCGCCGTAGCCGCCATTTCATTACCGGATTCGAACGTTGTCACTTGTGCGGCGCCTGTCTGTTTGAGTTCCTCCTCCAGTTTTGCCATTACGCACGCCCTCCTTCATATACCGGAAATTGGTGGGTAACCCGATGCTGTTCCGCCCATCCCCATTGCTCGCGGCGCGAGCTTAATGCCCCCGATGGGCAAATATCTACACATTTCAGACATCCTTTGCAATACTGGTAATCAATCCCTTGCAAAAATGGCATCATTCTTCCGCGTTTGTCTGCTTGCTCTTCCCATACAAAACAGTAATCGGGGCAAATCGAATCACACTTGGCACAATGGGTACATTTATCAGCTTCATATTCAGGCACATAACCCTGACGTGAACCACTAAGATCTCTTGTCATGCTGTTCCCCTGCGTAGCAATAACGCCACCCAATAGTTGCGTTTCGTAGCCAAGCAAAGGCTGCGGACGTTCAAAAACCCGATCTTGCACGTCATCAGTAACCGGATATACGTGCAGTTCCATTTCCTCAAAACCACGGTTAAATGTGCGCAGATTAGGCTCCACTAACTGTGGATTTTTCTTTTCAAAGGTACTGCGTATAACCGATCTCATCGCTTCCGGATCCAAGAAATCACAGACGCGGAACAAGGCCCCAAGCATGGACGTATTTAGTTTGGTTCGCTCCTCGAGTGCGATGCCCATCGCATCCACCACTGCTAATGTACCGGATACCAGTCCTAAATCAGCCCGTATTTCTTCTGCCGGACGTGTAGAATTGACCACAACGATCCCATCCGCTGGTAGTCCGCTGATCACATTTACCGTTTTGTATAACGTTTCATGGAAAATGCCTACCACATGCGGTTGCTCGATCGGACTGTGATCCCGAATATCGACCTCTGGCTCACAGAAGCGGACAAAGCTTTTAACCGGAGTTCCCTTTTTTTCCGAACCGTAGGACGAAAAATTTGAAGCATTCAGCCCCAGACCAAGCACCCCGGTTTCAGCCAGCATTTTACCAGCCAGATTAGCGCCGAGTCCACCAATGGATTCCAGCCGGATTTCAAAAAATCCGAGTCGATTTGTGCGCGTTAAAATAGACAATGTGATAAGCCCCCTTCTTTTGCAAACCTTACTAAGCTTGAATACTCATAAAAAAAAAATGGAAACTGCATTCTAATGAAAAGGCTATCACAACGCTTACTTTTCGAATGTGATCTTACTCACTGAAACACCTGCGTGATTGCAAAAAACAGCAAACCGTCAAATAAAAGACAACAAAAGCCGCCCTGTCCAAAGACAGAACGGCTTAGGTGTAACGCTATTCAAAAGGATCATGCATGTAACGGTAAATTACACGTCAAATACTTTAACCTCTTTCATCTTGTCGCCTTGTTTTACAGCATCAATGAATTCCATACCTTTGGTTACTTTACCAAATACAGTATGTACTCCATCTAAATGCGGCTGTGGAGCGTAGCAGATAAAGAATTGGCTGCCACCTGTGTTGCGACCTGCATGAGCCATGGACAGAACGCCTTTGGCATGCTTCGTTGTATTCGTAGCTGTTTCACAGTCAATCGTGTAGCCAGGACCGCCTGTCCCGTTACCGATAGGACAACCACCTTGAGCAACAAAGCCCGGAATGACACGGTGGAAGCTCAAACCGTTGTAATAACCACTGTTTGCCAGCTTTTCAAAGTTAGCAACGGTGTTTGGAGCTTCTTCTGGGAAAAAGTCAATTTCGACGATACCGCCGTTTTCAAGATCTATTCTACCTTTTTTCATTGTTTGTATCTCCTTTTCAACCTGTTTTGAAAACTAAATAACATCAAGTTCCAGTTTACTATGAATTGCCGCGCTTAGCAAAGCCTTGTCCAAAAAAAGGCCATTGTCCCCGGTGTATTATTACCGGTTCAATGGCCTGCTTGAACTTACGAATCCAAAATCAGGACGAAACCGTAATCTTGGCGTTAGGTTGAATCGCTGGACTGGCTTGGTCACGAACCAAGCGCTGTGGCACAACATCGTTGCGTACGATATCCTCGTAGGTTTCCCGACGCACCACCAGCTCGGCCTCACCGTTGTTGACAAATACAACTGCCGGTCGGCGTATCCGGTTATAATTACTCGCCATGGAGTAATTGTAGGCTCCGGTTGAGGCAACAGCGAGCAAGTCCCCGCTATTCGGACGAGGCAGCTCCACATCCCAAATCAGCATATCGCCGCTTTCACAGCATTTGCCCGCAATGGACACCGTCTCTTCGTTCGCATCCTGCGCTCGATTAGCCAACATCGCTTCATACTTGGCCTGATACAGTGCAGGACGTGGATTATCTGTCATCCCGCCGTCTACCGAGACATATTTACGTACCTGCGGAATATCTTTGATGCTTCCTACCGTGTATAAAGTCGTGCCTGAATCACCCACAATACTGCGTCCCGGCTCAATCCAAATTTCTGGAAGTTCATCGTAAAGTCCTGAAAAATGAGTTTTTACCGCTTCGCCGATAGCCTGTACATAGGTGGATACTTTCAGCGGTGTGTCCTCCTCTGTGTAGCGTATGCCAAATCCCCCACCCAGATTAATCACCTTGAAAGAAAACTGAAGCTGTTCCTTAATCTCTCTGGAAAAAGCTGCAACCCGCTCGGCAGCCATTTGGAAGCCATTCACTTCGAATATTTGCGAACCGATATGAGAATGTACCCCCAGCAGGTTAAGATGGTCCAGCTTGATAGCCTTTTCCACCGCTTGACGTGCTGTACCGTTCGCAATGTCAAAACCAAATTTTGAATCTTCTTGACCTGTGGCCATATATTCATGCGTATGCGCCTCAACCCCCGGCGTAACCCGCAGTAAAATATTCACCTGCTGTTCTTTCTCAGAGGCAAGGGCCTGCAACAAATGCAATTCCATCTCGCTATCGACGACAAAGCAGCCAATTTGCGCATCTAACGCCATTTCAATTTCTTCCGGTGTTTTGTTATTGCCGTGAAAATGGATTCGCTCTGCCGGGAACCCTGCTTGTAGCGCAGTGAACAGCTCTCCACTGGAAACAACGTCGAGCGACATCCCTTCTTCAGCGGCTAAAGCGCACATCGCCATGACACAAAACGCTTTGCTTGCATAAGCAACTTGAAACTTCAAACCGGTTTCATGAAAAGCTTCTATAAATTCCCGGCAGCGCCGGCGGACTAACTGTTCGTCTACAATATATAGCGGTGTGCCAAAACGCTCCTTCAAAAGCGTTGTATCACATCCGCCAATCTCCAAATGTCCAGTGCTGTTAATTTTACTACTTCCATGCAAATACATGTTCTGGCGCCTCTCTTTCTGGAACAAGCTAGTCATATTCCATCGAATGTTTACACCAGTATAGCAAAAATGACATCAAGAACAATGGATTTTTATGCAAATCATTTATATTAATGCTCCTGTCCATTGCCTGAGTTCGAATCTGTGTTGGCATCCGTATGGGGCATACGCGTATTGTCCCTCGTTTTGTTAGATGACGGGCGGTTAGGCGCATCTAGTACAGGCATACGGAACAAGATGGAGGCTAACGCTTTGGCATTAAAAGGAATGAACGGCCACAAATACGAAGAATTGTATGACCGATGCAGCGTCAACATCAAAATGATCAGTGTCGTACCCACGACAAAGCCCGGTACGTGGAAAATAGCTACAGCAATCAGTAGGAATAGTCGGATCAGTCTATTCGCCAGCCCCAGCTCGTAGCTCGGTGTTGCGAACATTCCTATCGCAGCGACAGCCATGTACAGCACGACCTCGTTCACGAAAAGTCCCGTCTGAACCGCAATATCGCCGACCATAATGGCTGCGATCAAGCCCATAGCGGAAGCCAGTGGTGTCGGTGTATGCACAGCCGCCATTCGCATGAGATCGACCCCTAGTTCCACAATGATAAACTGGGCGATCAGCGGAAGATGTGCTTCCTTTTGAGGACCGATAAAATCGAGAAAAGCCGGTTTTAATTCGGGATTGATGACCATTAGCAGCCACATCGGAAGCAGAAACATCGAGGCGAATATGCCTAAAAAGCGTACCCAGCGCAAATAACTTCCCATAAAAGCGGTTTGCCGATTCTCTTCTGCATGTTGACACAAGTCAAAAAAAGTAGTGGGCAAGATCATCACGCTGGGTGAGGTATCGACGAAAATAACGAGCCTTCCTTCCATAATATGCGAAGCTACGACATCTGGTCGCTCCGAATATCGTACTAATGGATATGGATTCCAACCTTTATTGATAATCGTCTCCTCTAATTGCTTATCGGCCAGTGGAATACCATCCAGATTAACATTTTTAATTTTGTCTCGTACGGTATCCACCATCACCTTATCCACAATATCATCAATGTAGGCCAAACATACGTCTGTTCGGGTTCGGCGTCCGACCTGCATAGCCTCAAATTTAAGTCCGGGGTCACGCAAACGTCGGCGCACCAGACCTACATTCGTAAGCATCGTTTCGGTAAATCCGTCACGGGCACCGCGCACCACCCGCTCCAGGGAAGGTTCCTCCGGACTACGCACCGGGTAATTACGGGTATCCAGAATAACGGAAAAACGTTCGCCTTCCATGAAAAAGGCACTCATCCCCGTCAGCACCTTGTTAATGACAACGGACATCTTTTCCGTCTTCTCCACCTGAATATGTGGAATAAAATTTTCGAAATACGCTTGTAGTCCATCCGAAGATAGATCATCTGCTGTCAAATAGGTAAGCCGTTTTAGAACCTCAACCATGATCTGATCCTTCGCAAAGGTATTTAGGAACAGATATCCGATATGACGCCCACCCATTGTCATTTCCCTGAATACGACATCAAAGGTCTCTCCCAAACCTAATACCGTTTCAAGTGTATTCTTATTATCCTTCATCCTCGGGGATATATCATCTTCGGCCTGCCAATAGCGAACGGACTCTTCTACGTTATCAGACCGCTCACTCTCTTTTTTGTGCTTAAAGCGTTCAGATTCCTGCGCCTGCTTTTTCTTCCATGGACTCAACTCTTCCTCGCCAGTATGATTTTCCTTTCCAATTGCCCCGTCTTCTTGATGCTGCTCCTGATGTTCTTGATCCGCTCTGTGATCCATATCTCTTGCCCCCTTTACATTCGTTGTTAACGGTTGTATACAAACCAGTCAAATAAGGACCCCGTCACCTTGCCAAGCACCATTGCCATTAACAGGCCGAACATATACACAGTCATATGGAGTCGTTTGGCGAGTATGGGCAGGAGATTCAATACCTCCGTTAAAGCTGCGGCGAGTAAACCAATAAACACTCCGCAAAACAACCCAGGTATCCATGTAAGTATGCTCGGTAGTGGCAAGCAAATGTTCCAAAAATCGACCACGGTTCCCACCACTGAACCTAAAATCATCGCCTTTTCGTATGCACGTGATTTTTTATACGTACGGGTGAGTTGTGCTAATCGCGGCATGATATCCAGCACAATAAAAAAAGCAATTACGCCGCTACCTACCGCCAGGCCCCCAGCGATGCCCAAAATAATTTGAAGTGTAGCCTGTACAAATATCATGGTTTCTTATCCTTTGTCTGCAGACGGGCCATCTTTTCATACTCCTCTGCCACAACATACTGATCCACATTTTCCTGATACAGATACATTTCCACCTCCAGCGGCGTCGGCTCCTCGTTCCATTTTTTCTTGAACAAGTGGTTAAAAAATACGATCATGCCAAAGCCGATGCCGATCGAGTAAGCAATTTGGAACAGATACGGATGCTCATCCTTATGTCCCGTAATCATCTCCACAATCCGAACTTGTACCTCCATCATGCTAACGTCGGCATGAAAATTCATAATCGTCAGCGCAGAGCCAAAAAACAGAAGTACCCATACCAAAACAAACAGTATTTTGGACGGCTTACGGGGTTTCTCCACGAGTTCCACAAGTACATGCGGCTTCCCGAGAGATTCAACTACGACCCCCGGAATATGATCTCTGATTTTTGCTATGATCTGCAGCATGTCTATCAGTATTAGATTACCGTCCTGCTGCTGCGGCCGCTTGAGAACAAGCTCAAGCAGATCCTTTTCCCATTCGGGATTAGTCAGCAGATGGGCTACATCACCCAAATGTAAATCCTGCCCTTGTATCATTCGCACACGGCTGCGGAGCCGCAAGTAGACAATAGGAGCTACTGTAGGAGCCGGACTATGAGTCATCCGATCCCCTCCTTATCCTCGTAATTACCGATTAGTATGGAACGAAGCAAGGAAACCTATTCTGTGCATTGTCTTTTATTCCACGCAAAAAAGAGTACCCCTGACCATTAAAATGGCTTTGGAATACCCTTTAGAATTACGTAAGCATAAGGATTTCACTAAGATCCTGACTGCTATTATTGGGCAATCTGATCGCGGATCAGTTGTAAAATCTTTTTTTCCAACCGTGACACCTGCACCTGAGAAATACCGAGCCGACTTGCAACCTCCGATTGAGTCTGATCCCGGTAATAACGCAGGTACACAATCAGCCGCTCTCGCTCAGATAGTCCGCCAATGGCCTCATTAAGTGCCAGCTTGTCGAACCATCTTTCCTGTGTTTCATCAGCAATCTGATCCATAAGTGTAATGGGATCACCGTCATTTTCGAACACCGTTTCGTGAATTGAGGTAGGCGGCTTATTCGCCTCCTGCGCAAAAACAACATCCTCCGGTGTCACTCCCAGTTCATCAGCAACTTCCTTGACTGTAGGCAGGCGGTTGAGCCGTTTGGATAGCTCGTCCTTCATTTTGCGGACCTTATTGGCCGTTTCCTTCAAGGAACGACTAACCTTAAGTGTACCGTCATCACGCAGGAACCGTTGAATCTCACCGATAATCATCGGTACTGCATATGTTGAAAATTTGACTTCGTAGCTGAGATCGAATTTATCCACCGATTTTAACAAGCCGATGCAACCAATTTGAAAAAGATCGTCAGGTTCATATCCCCGGTTCATAAAGCGCTGCACGACAGACCAGACGAGCCGGATATTACTATTGACCAGTGTCTCACGAGCATCATTATCACCGGATTGACTCAGTGCAATAAGCCGCTTGACTTCTGTATCCTCCAAATAGCTGTGCGAAGTTTTTTTTCCTCCTGCTTCCATAGGATCAACTCCTAATTATATAAAGCTTTCTTGGATTCAATCCTTTTCTTCATCCGGACCGACGTGCCTCCGCCCGGCTCACTGACTGCTTCAAACTCATCCATGAAATTTTCCATAATAGTAAAGCCCATGCCGGAGCGTTCCAATTCAGGTTTGGACGTATATAGAGGCTGCTTGGCCAGCTCCAGATCCTCAATTCCCCGTCCTGCGTCCTCAACGACCAACGTTATCACGTCCGCTTCAATCCCCACTTTAATCGTTACGACACCTGACGGGTCGCTGTCATAGCCGTGAATAATACTGTTTGTCACCGCTTCAGACACCACGGTTTTCAAATCGCTTAGCTCATCCATTGTGGGATCAAGCCTGGAGATAAAGGCCGCGACAGCCACGCGGGCAAATGCTTCATTCTCGGATTTGGCGGCAAACTGTAAGCTCATGAAATTGTTTCCCGTGCCTTCTCTCATGACACAACCTCCAGTTCCGTGAGCGCATTTCCCTCATTGTCATATATGGGCATGATTTTAAACAACCCTGACATATCCAGCAGTCGGTGTACTGGCGGATTGACATCACAGATTGCCATTTTCCCGCCCTTTTGCTTGATCAGTTTGTACCGTCCCAAGATAACGCCAAGGCCGGAGCTGTCCATGAACTGAAGATTCTTCAGGCTGAGCACGATATGCTCGCATTGCTGGCGCTGAATCGCCTCATCCATTTGCATACGGACCATGTCCGACGTATGGTGATCAAGCTCACCAGACAGCCTTACAATCAGTACCCCCCGGTGATGCTCCATTTCAATTTGCAGGTTCATGCTTACTCACTCTCCTCCCGGTCTTGGACAAGGATTTCTACGTAGCCGCAGACGATTCCTGCCCTCCGACAAAACTAGAAGAAAACCCCGTAAAATCTACAAAGAAAATAGGTTCGACATGGTACGTTTAAACAATTTCCACCATCCGGCCTTTTCTATAGCCACAGGCGAAGTGATATTAAACTCCTTCAGCCGTTGTCCATCCTGATAGACGACCAGCTTACCGACTGGGTCACCAGCCCGGACAGGAGCCTTAAGGCTTGGGGCCAGTTGCAGCTCATGACGCAACGTTTGTTTGTTGCCACCTTTTTTCACCAGCACACTGTAAGAACGGTCAGCCTGAATTTTCAGCTCTGGCAATACGCCTTTTTCAACTTTTACACTTCCCAGCAATTCACCCGGCTTGTATATGGATTTCATTGTATATTGAGAAAATGCGTAGTCGAACATGGAAGATACTTCATTGTTGCGTATCTTCGTATTCGGCTCACCGAGCACGACCGCTACGACGCGTAAGCCATCACGCTTGGCAGTAGCGGAAAGACAGAACTTTGCTTCTGCCGTATAGCCTGTTTTCAGCCCGTCTGCTCCGGTATAGAAACGGACAAGCTTATTCGTATTCACCAGCCAAAAGGGTTTGACCGAGGATTTGCGCAAATAGTCCTGATAGGCTCCCGTATATTTCGTAATTTGCGGGTATTTCAACAACTCCCGGCTCATAACCGCAATATCATGCGCAGAAGAATAGTGATTTTCTACCGGTAAACCGTTGCAATTGGCAAAATGCGTATCCTTGAGCCCGAGCTGCTGCACCTTAGCGTTCATCATATCGACAAAAGCCTGCTCAGACCCTGCAATTTTCTCAGCCATCGCCACAGAGGCATCGTTGCCGGAAGCCATCGCAATTCCCTTCAGCATCTCATCGACCGTCATTTCTTCTCCAGGCTCCAAGAAAATTTGCGAGCCCCCCATTGAAGATGCATACTCGCTGGCCCGCACTTTATCGGTCAGCTTGAGCTTGCCATCATGAATGGCCTCCATTGTCAGCAACATCGTCATAATCTTGGTGATGCTCGCTGGAGGAAGCTTTTCACGACTGTTTTTTTCATAGATGACCGTGCCCGTATCTGCATCCATCAGGATCGCCGAGAGAGCCTCGGGAGCCAGCTCAGCCGCTGATCCCTCTTTGGTTTTGCTTTCAGGTCTGCTTTCTTCGGCCCAACCGCCGACAGGGACGGCAGTCAAGGCTACCAGGCAAGCCAGGATGAACGCCACCACTTTTTTCTTCACAATCGGTTCCCTCCTCAACATATTGGCGTAAAGCACCGGAGCCCATTTACTTACCCCTCCGGCCTATTCGCGTGCTGCTAACCATTGTCGTCAGAATGAAAGAAAAATATTCCATATGACTGAAAACATCAAATAGCACCACGCTGAGTCAGCATGGTGCGTATTTTCCAATATATAAAATGACAGTACATCTATCGTTCTGTGAAATCGTCTGTAAAATAATCGTTTAAATTCGGCTAACGGTGAGATATGTAATACCTCCACCCGGTAGAATATCCATTGTATTTTGACTGAACACCCGTATATCAATAAAAGCATTCGCTTCCAGTCTAAGTTCCATTGCTCCACTCAATGCACTATAGTTCAGTCCACCAATTACCCTGTCATCGAGATAAGCATAGGCGGAACTCCCGGCAACCTGTTCATCATTCAGGTGAAGCGCCAGCCGTGTGCGGTTACCATCCACTTGGGGATCGGTCGAAATGTAGACTTGTATTCTATATTTCCCAGCCCGCTTGGCCCGCCATCGGCTATTCGCCGCATCGAATTCGGTCAGCTCATCTTGGTTGATTTGATTGAACTTCACCTTCTGCCAGCTACCTGCGGGGAGATTTTGCCTTGTTCCCAGGTAGGCTTTGACAAAGGTTTCATCCAAATGCTCAATACCGTTGTTCGAATATTTCTCCACCAGCAACAAAGCCTGCCCTGTCCCATTATTCTCGTCATAACGATTATTGCTGTAGCTAAAATCCAAATGTGAGCGAAGGGTCACCTGCTGTGTGGAAGAGCTGCCAGAGAAAGAAATAAGCTGCTTTAGATTACGGGGATACCCGCCCACCTCATCCACCAAAACTTTTTTGCCAATGACCACATCCACAAAATAGTTACATACGGATTGGGTGTCATCGTATTTGTCCGCTATCGCCAAAATGGAGTCGCGCAGGGCAACATTTTTTGTTTCTTTGGTAGCACCAATTTGAATAAAAGAAGGCACCGTCATCTTATGCTGTCTGCTTAATCCCTCAAACCAGCAGCCTATAAATTCAGCGTTCATAAAATCATTAATTAGAATGGGAATATCACTTGAACTCCCATCCTTAATGTGCTGGCTAGCCATAAATCTGGCCCCGTTGGAGCTATTCAGATCCAGCGCCGTATCGTTCCCCAATGTAAAAAGCGCAATGCTTGTAAACTGTGAACTTCTGTTTTGCAAGTGAATCCCTGTTTTATTGTAATTAATTTCAGTGCATTTAAAAAAATTCACATCACTTTCGTAGCCCCAAAAAGCCGTTTCAAAATGCTCAATTAGCACGTTATCTAGGGTAACTCCGCCGCCCTTCCAATCCTGAATCCCCAATGTGCCTTTGCCATAATACCCGCGCTTCACCGACTGAGAAAACGGATTATTTAATGTGGCTCTGTCGGCCCCCTCATACCGGATCGACAAGTCATGAAACTGCACATTTTGAAAGCCGCTAAACGATGGTAGACTCTCGTCTCCAATTTGAAAACAAGGACCCGCACCATAATATTCAATCGACGTTACTCCCTTACCTTGTCGGTATCTGCCTTTATGAATGCCAAAAATGCGTACACCCTGCTTGCGAATCTGTAGGGTAGAGGTTATTTTGTATCGTCCACTGGGGATGCGAAGAATAGAATAATCGGGGGTTTTATTAATCAAATCTTGCAAAGCCGCCGTGTCGTCCTGAATACCATCACCAACAGCTCCAAACCAACTTACGCTTACACTGCGTTCAATGAATTCTTTTTCAATGGTTTTAAAATTGTCATTCAATTGCTGCGGCGTTAACTCTTTGCCCGTACCACTCAAATTCAACTTCAAACGATCTGTAAAATGATCCGCCACCCGAACACCCCCATTTTTAAAAACGGTGAAAAGCGTCTTTCAGACAAAGCTGAAAAATTCTTCATTTTCTTAGCATGGACTGAGTATATGCACATTAGGGCTCGCTCTAGGCTTAAGAAAAATGAAAATAAATATTTTATTATTATTGTACAAGAAGATACATTTTGTATATTATAGATACATAACGTATCTAGGCGGTGAAACCGTGAAACACGTACTCACAGTAGCTGGTTTACTGGCTTTTTCGATTCCCTATGCCTGTCAGGGGTTCTCCCCCAGAGTTATAACGATTTCCCTGCTTATCCTGTTGTTCAGCTATACCATGCTGCTGCCTTCACTTAAGGCATTGATCGCAACTTTAGCCGACAATCCGTTGCTGACTTTACTCATAATGTACATCGCCGCCTCCTTCTTATGGGCTGAACAAGAGCAGACCTCTTCCTTGCTAATGGTTCTCAAATTCCTTGCCTTCTCTACCTTTGGGCTCTATCTGGTCACCCACTATACAACACAGGGCTGCATTCGCCTCTTAGTCGTTACGTTAAGTATTTTGAGCATACTCAATCTACTCGCCGTTTTGCTCGTTCCCTCCTTTGCCATTCATGGTGGCGTAGAACATACTGGGCTGTGGAAGGGCATCTCCGGTCATAAAAATACACTTGGAACTCTCTCTCTGTTAAGTTTTGTTTCACATGTCATTTACTTTTTCAGGGGAACACGCAAAATTTTGCATATTGGTTTTATCTTGCTCAATGCCTTATTGCTCATCGAGTGCCAATCTACCACCTCTTTGGTGCTGACATCTTCGCTCTTCGTATTTATTCTGTTTATATTGCTATTCAAAAGAATTCGAAGCATCGCGTTGCGCGGTTTCTTCATTAGCTGTTCCTGCTTGCTCGTTCTTTTGAGTTTGGTATTGACCTTTACTTATGGAGATGCGATTGCATCGGAATTCGGAAAAACAACAACCTTAACTGGAAGAACCGAAATCTGGCAAGGGATTGATGGTGCTATTCAGAGCCATTACTGGTTCGGCCATGGTTACGGCTCCTTCTGGGCAGCCCGGCCCAGCATCTATGCCAACGGTATCCGATTTGATCTGACAAGCAGCCATAGCGGTTTCCGGGATCTGTGGATCGATGTGGGCCTAATAGGACTACTCGCAACGATTACACTCGCCATAACTACTTTATTTAAATTCAGAATTGGCAAAACAGATATGTATACATGGCTGACGGCAGCGGTTTTTTTCCTGTTCATCGTATTGAACAATATAACGGATAGCCGTTTTCTGAACTCACTATCCATTTACTGGGTTATTTTTATGGTTATTGTGATTAAAGTACAAGAACGACATAGACTGGCTGTAGCTGAACAAGCGAATTCGATTGCAATGAGCACACGCCCTCTTCATTAAGAGATAATACTTAGTTCAACCGCTGTATGTAAAAAGAACCCCGTATCCCACGCCATCAAAAGGCGCTCGGATATGGGGTTCTTTGGATATATGTCCACCGCTTCGATTGAATATGATGCCCAATCTACATTTGTGGAATAATCGCCAGTACAAGTTTCAAAAATTGTTCACGTACCTTCTCTGCGGTTTCCATCACTTCACCATGGGACAAAGGCTGATCCAGAATGCCTGCGGCCATGTTCGTGATACAGGAGAAGCCCAGTACCTCAATACCCGCATGACGGGCTACAATAACCTCAGACACGGTCGACATCCCTACAGCATCTGCACCCAGTGTACGCAGCATGACGATTTCAGCAGGCGTTTCATAGTTAGGCCCCAGCAATCCGGCATATACACCCTCCTGCAGGCTGAATCCCTGTTGGGTAGCCGTTTGTTTGGCAATTTCACGCAAGCGGCGGCTGTACGCCTCCGACATGTCTGGGAAACGAACACCCAGACCGGCATCGTTCGGACCGATCAGCGGATTTTGTCCCGTCAGATTAAGATGATCCGAGATGACCATCAGATCGCCCGCTTCGTAGGAAGTATTTACACCACCTGCCGCATTCGTTACCAGCAGACTTTGAATCCCCAACTGCTTCATAACCCGAACAGGGAAAGCCGTCAGTTGCGGGCCATAGCCCTCGTACATATGGAAGCGCCCTTTCATCATGACTACAGCGCGACCTTCAATAGTGCCTAACAGTAATTCCCCCTCGTGGCCTTCTACCGTCGATACGGGAAAATGGGGAATATCCTGATAAGGAATACTCATTCCATCCTGAATCAAATCGGCCAGAATACCGAGACCCGATCCCAGAATAAGACCAATCTCTGGACGAATTCCGCTCTTAGCACGGATATAATCTGCTGCTTCCTGAATCGTAGCTTGGTTGGCTGTTGACATTAATATCTCTCCTGACTTGTACAATCGTAAAGTTATAGTCATTATCACATTTTCTATGACAGCAAAGCGTCGTTACGTTCGATCCTTGCTTTCATGAGAAGTGCGGTTGCCGCCGTGCGGGTGATGCTTTTCATATACTTCCTTCATATTCCGTCTGGCCGTCTGCGCATATACCTGCGTCGTTGACAGATCAGCATGACCCAGCATTTCCTGTACAGAGCGTAAGTCCGCTCCGCCCTCCAGCATATGTACCGCAAAAGAATGCCGTAGCGTATGGGGCGTGATATCCTCGCTTATGCCTGCTTCCTGACCGTACTTCTTAATCATTTTCCAGAAGCCTTGTCTACTGAGACGCTGGCCAGATACATTCAAGAACAAGGCTTCCTGCTCTGCCTGAGCTTCTTCACCCTGCCCGGATCGCAGCAACGATGGACGCTGCTCGTCCATATAGGCTTGTGCCCACTGTGATGCCTCTCGACTGATCGGTACAACACGTTCCTTGCCCGCCTTGCCGCCACAGTGCACAAAGCGCAGATCGGTGCGTACATCACGCACGTTCAGGGCAATCAGCTCCGATACGCGGATGCCTGTCGCATACAGCAACTCCAGCATCGCCTTGTCTCGCACCCCTTGCGGGGCAGTCACATCCGGCGCTGCCAGCAAACGCTCTATCTCATCCTGCGTTAGCACCGAGGGCTTCTTTTTAGTCGCTTTGGGCAGCTCCAGCAGAACGGACGGATCATGAATCGTAATTCCCTCCCGGATGAGAAAATGAAAAAAGGAGCGAATGGAGGCAACGCTACGTGAAATCGTCGCCGTGGCTTTTCCCTGTTCCTTCAAACGTCCCAAATACAGTACCAGATGTGACCGTTGGACGTTGTCCGGCTGGTCAATGCCACAGCTTTCTGCGAACTCGGCAAACTGCTGTACGTCTCGTTGATACGCTTCCAATGTGCTGCGCGATAAGCCCTTTTCCTCTTCCATGTATTGAACGAAAGGTTGAATATACATTTTCATGAGTTCCAAAAGTCTCCTTGTTCTGCATTCAAGAGCGATTACATAGGCTATTCACCATACCAGTAAAAGAAACGTAAACGTTCCAACACCACCATTCGATGCTCGGACCCTTCATTCATTTTTTGTCCGCCAAATACCTTAACTGCATGTCCTTCCGGTATTCGGTAATGATCTACAGGTGTTATCCAATCTGTAAACAGCCTGAGGCTATAAAAGAACATACATGCCAACACCCCGAACAATATCACCAAACGCAGCCATTTTAGTCCTCTCCGTAACGATAGTACCATGTGGATCAGCCGCCTTTTCCCATAATATAGTCCCTATTAGGGCTCTCTATGGAAGGGTATGACAAGCTATTCCTTTTTATACCGCTTGATCCCATACAGCAGATTCCGAACCAAAAAAGCTCTCCCGAACGCGTCTTCGTCGGTGAGAGCTTGGGTAGTCAGCTTATTAGTCCTGAGATTTGTTTTTCCTAGTTTTGCCCAAAGATTTCTGAGCGGTCGTATCGTTCTTCGCCTTACAACGATAACAAATACCGTGGAAGTCCAAACGATGATCCACTACGGTAAAATTATATTCCCGTTCCAGACGCTCTTCCAACGGTCCAAGCCAATCTTCCAGTATTTCATCTACACTGCCGCACTGCACACATATCAAATGGTGGTGGTGATGTTTGGTCGTATCGCCGCGTAAATCATAACGCGCAACGCCATCACCAAAATTAATTTTCTCCACGACATGCAGTTCACTTAGCAGTTCTAGGGTACGGTATACGGTTGCCAGACCGATCTCGGGAGCTTTCTCTTTGACGAGCATAAATACATCTTCCGCACTCAGATGATCATCTTCGTTCTCAAGTAAAACTCTGACGGTGGCTTCCCGCTGAGGCGTTAGTTTGTAGCCCTGGGATTGCAATTGCTGCTTAATTTTTTCGATCCGTGCTTCCATGTGTCTCCCTCCCCCTGCAAAGCTACTGCCTACTGCACTTTTTTTCACTCCTATTATTATAGGGGGTCTATACAAATAAAGTCAAACATTTTGAAACGGATCAAGATGACACGGAAGCTGTCAGCATGGGAGTGACCCATTGCATCATAACCGGGGTGATCCAAGTTTCAAAAGACGCGCTACCGATGAGAAGCACCATCATCACTGCAGTCAATCCTGCGTAAGACAGCAACGGACGCAACATCCCGTCCGACGGCCGAGTAGCGAGTATTTTGGTTTTGATCATATGAATGGAAAAAGTCATCGCAGCCACACTACAGACGAGCAGTATCGGAATCACGAGCAGGTTATGGGGAGCAACTGAAACCAAAGAAAATAGCAGTCCTTTCCACGAATATTGGCCTACCATGTAACCTACTGAGAATCCGATCAGCACACCCTTGAGGAAATTCAATACAAGAATGCCCGGGAGACCGATGACCGAAAGGCCGCACACCCAAATTAGGCCGACCCATTTCAGATGTAGAGATACGCTATCCCAAAAGGTCGAGGCCGCCTGTGAATCAGCAAAGCCCTGTTCGTTTTGATTGACCGTCACAAAAAAATCCTTCAGGTAACGGGACAAATCCTGTAACTGCTCCAGCGAGAGTGCGTTCACCATGAGTGCGCCAAAGACGACTCCCACCAGAAACAGCACAGCCAAGAAAACATAATACGGCGTCTGATCCTTTAACGTATGACGAAACCATTGCATCGGCGTCCTGCCCCTTTCATCTGCTTGTTTGTCCAAAAAACAACCGTAATCCGACGGCTGATGGCTAGAAATGGGGCAGCTTTCGCTGCAGATCAAACATCACGAATGATGTGCCAAGCCAACGGCATAGATATTTTATGGTTATGAACAAGCAGACGCTGATATGCCTTTATAGGGACAAGACTTTACTAGGATTTGGATATTTTTCCGTATGTTCCACCACCACCAGATACAAGCGCCAGACGCCCCTCGCGTGAAAGCACGATTTGCTCTGCCAGCACTTTTCCAACGACTGCTACCAACTCCTCCTGTGTAACCTCATGTAAAATATTCATTTCTGTTCCGAATGCTGCCAATAGCTGGTTCAGCTTGGCTTTGCCCAAACCTGGAATAAACTCCAGTGGAATCTGGTAAATATACGGCGGACGATAGGAGGGAATCACCGGCTGTTCACGGTCGGCAATGCTCCATATTCGATCCAGCACACCTCGCACCAGCTTGGTATGACCACAGTCAGGACAACGTTCGTCTGCCATCTGTTGCTCGTCAATAATCGTACCGCAGCTTTGACAGTAAGAACGATGGTATTTGCCCAGTTTCGGATTTAATCCGTAGTTGGCACACACCCGTCGTCCTTCCCTCCGCTCCAAAGCCATTCTGAATTCATCAAAACACGGCTTCGTCAGCGATAATTTGTTGTATTCTCGTCCGATTTTCCCAAGTGAATGGGCATCTGAATTCGTGAGAAAGCTGAAGCGATCCAGCTCCGAAATTAAACCAGCCATAGATGAATCTGCGCTCAGCCCCAGCTCCACTCCACTAATGAGATCCATATCCAGCAGTTCCTCCATACGGGCCGCAGAACTGCCATAAATGCCCTTATGAGGAGTGAACACGTGCGCAGGCACCATAATGCCTCCACGTCCGTAAATTTGCTGCTGCAACTCGCGTGGCGGTGCGTAGATTCGTTGTGAACTGAGATTAACATTTTTCATATGCCGGGTCAGCCATTGTGTAAAATCCTCCATCGCCGCCAGATCAGGAAAATAGGCCAGTACGTGCGCCTCGGGACGACCTTCAGCCCGTATTTCCAGCTCCGTGCCAAGGAGAATAACCGTATCCCGGTATGCGATGCCGCCGCCGCTGATTTCCTTCATTTCACCTGTGTGCAAATAGGTACGGATATCTTCCTGTACATTAGGCGCATGGCAGTCAATGATCCCGATCAGCCCAATCCCTTTGCGACCGGAGGCTTCCTTGGCTATGTTGGCAAAGGTCAGATCGCGGCTGCCGCTAATTTTGACCGGATCTCCCTTCTCTGTTCTGCCAATATGAATATGCAGGTCTGCAAAGTAGTCGTTAAGTTCTACTATATTTTCATCCATCCGCTTAGAAGCTCCCTGTATGTTGGCGGAGTTGCCATGCATAGACGGCCAGAATCGTTTTGGCATCACTAATCCGTCCTTCACGAATGAGCGTCTGTGCTTCTTCCAGCGTCACCTCAAACAGCTCCAGAAATTCATCCTCATCCGGTTCCATCTCACCTAACTCCAGTTCTTCGGCCACATACAGATGAATGATTTCATCCGCAAAGCCAGGGGATGTATAAAAGGAGTGTAGTAGCTTCAGCGACTTGGCAGTATAACCTGTCTCTTCTCTCAGCTCACGTCCCGCTGCTTCCATCGGGTCTTCGCCCCGCTCCAGCTTGCCTGCAGGAATTTCAACCTCACAGCGCCCCATAGCTTGTCTGTACTGGTCCACGACCAGCATTTTCCCCTTATGCAGAGCCAAAACAGCCACCGCACCTGGATGTTTTACGATTTCACGCTTTCCAGTGGAGCCATCGGGAAGCTCTACCGTGTCTACCTGTAACGTAATGACCTTTCCTTCAAAGATAGGCTGTGTGGACACGGTCTTTTCCTCCAGCGCAGGGTTGGAATAAGGTTTGCGATGTGCATCGTTTGTTTGATGGTTCACTTGTTCGTTCGTTTGGTCGTTCATCAGGTATGTTTCCTCCTTCGTATCTATCTTTCCTTATTAATTATCGCCAACGTTAGTCTAACTTGTCCACTTCGGACATATGCTGGTGGTAGGATAACAAACTTCCTGTTATAAGGAGATGCAGAATGAAAAGCTACCGTACCGAAACCGCCCTCCATATCGTCGGTAAAGCCTGGCAGATTCAAGCACTCTTGCGTCAATGGCAAAAGGAACACGGACCTACTGCCACCATCGCTTCGCTAACTGTTCCAAAAAAGGTTCAGGTTTAAAGACGAGGAACACCGTTCCTGTCTTTAACCTGAACCTTTTTTCGGTATGCTGCAAGTGTATGATGAAAGTTTTACTTTATGGTTTCTTGAATCAGAGCTACGACTACTTCAGCAACCTTCACCAGGTCATCGGCCTTAATCTTTTCCTCTGTTGTATGGATGTTCTGGTAGCCCACAGCCAAATTCACCGTTGGAATTCCAAGCCCGTTGAATACATTAGCATCTGAGCCACCACCGGAATGGAAGGTCGGCGTTGCCAGTCCCAGTCCTTGAATTGCACGCTGTGCAACCTGTACAACTTCATCATGCTCCGTAAAGCTGAATGCCGGATAGATGACCTCACTGCGGAACTCTCCCTGTGCACCAAATTCACGCGTGGTGGTTTCCAGCGCTTCACGCATATGCTGGATTTGATGATTAACCTTTTCCTGCACAATGCTACGTGCCTCTGCACGGATCAGCACAAAATCGCATACAACATTCGTCGCGCCGCCGCCCTCGAAACTGCCGATGTTAGCGGTCGTTTCCTTATCAATCCGTCCCAGTTTCATATTAGAAATTGCTTTAGAAGCGACTTGAATGGCACTTATGCCATCTTCAGGATTTACCCCCGCATGAGCGGACTTCCCAGTAATCTTCATTTCAATACGTGCCTGCGTTGGGGCAGCTATACAAATGGAGCCGACTTCGCCATTAGAATCCAAAGCATATCCGAAATCAGAATCCAGCACTTCCGGCTTCATCGCCCGTGCACCCATCAAACCCGATTCCTCACCAGCCGTAATCACGAACTGGATTTGACCATGGGGAATGTTCTGCTCGCGCACGACACGAATCGCCTCGAATAGAGCAGCAATTCCCGCCTTGTCGTCCGACCCCAGAATCGTTGAACCGTCACTACGAATCCAGCCATCCTCACCCAACTGCGGCTTAATGCCTTTGCCTGGGGTAACGGTATCCATGTGGCAGGTAAAAAATAATTTAGGCGCTTTCTCCACACCTTCCGCTTTCCAGGTGACGATCAGATTGCCTGAGCCATGTCCAGTTCTTTCGCGAGAATCGTCTTCCATTACTTCCAGCCCGAGTGCATTAAACTTTTCTTTCAGAACACGTGATATTTCCTGCTCATACTTCGTTTCACTATCCACCTGTACGAGTTCCATAAATTCCTGTACGATTCGGTCTTTTACTACTTTTACTGTCATTAAACTTTCCTCTCTTTCCCGATTACGCTACAATACGGATAGATGTTCTTATCTATGACTTAAACCTATCCTAAAGGAGTTACACATGCCGAACAAAAAATGGGTTCGTTTTTTCGTCTACATTATGCTCGCAGCTATGATTGGTTCTACGCTGTTCATGGTGATTGAGCCGTTTATTATGCCACTATAATAACTACTCGCTCAAGGTATTGGCCGCTCCAAGGTCCATTGAAGCTATGAGTGGACGAGCTGTTGCGTAAGCAAACAGGCGGGCTTCCGTGTAAATCACACAATAGCCCGCCTGACCTTTATTGGAAGGAATGCTTTTGCCATTGCGCAGCAAATGAAAATTGCTGTTCAAAGTACGGTACAATTTCCTTCGCAATCTGCTCCACCGAAAAAGGCTGCTGTGTGCAGTCCTCCAATGATGTCACACCGTATTCCTGAATTCCGCACGGGACAATGCCTTCAAAGCCCTCATGCTGTATCCCTGACTTGATGTTAAAGGCAAAGCCATGGCTGGTTATGAAGCCCCGACGGTGCTTACACTTGTTGAATTTGACACCAATGGCCGCAATTTTAAGATTCCCGATCCATACCCCCGTATATTCAGGCTTACGGCTCCCTTCAATCCCATAAGATGCCAACAACCGAATGATCACTTCTTCCAGACTTCGAAGGTATCCATGCAGATTCAGCGCCTCCCGGTTGCCAAGCATAAGTAGGGGATATCCGACAAGTTGCCCCGGCCCATGATATGTAATGTCTCCCCCACGGTCAATCTGAAAGACGCTGATTCCCTGCTCCTTCAGTTGCTCTGGTGTGAGGAGCAAGTGCTCAGGATGCCGCTGGGAACCAATCGTGTAGGTCGGTGGATGCTGGAGAAGCATAAGCGTTTCTCTTGTCTCTCCCGCATCCAGCTTTCCCACAATCTCCTTCTGGACATCCCATGCATGGGCATATTCCATCCTATTCGTATAGGTTACATCAAGCGGTCGTCTGTTCACGGCCTGTCACTTCCTCTCCGTCCATTTACCCAACTGTTCGGATGTTTAGTACAGCTTCGTATCCAAGGTGTAGCCTTCTAGATTTTCTTTTACCCGTTGCAGGAATCGTCCGCAAATCACTCCATCCAAAATGCGATGATCCAGCGACAAGCACAGATTAGCCATCGAGCGAACCGCAATCATATCATCAATAACCACTGGTCTTTTGACAATGGATTCAAAGGTAAGAATTGCAGCCTGCGGATAGTTAATCACCGGATAAGATAGAATTGAACCAAAGGAGCCTGTGTTATTAACGGTGAACGTTCCGCCTTGCATGTCGTCCAGTTTGAGTGTGCCTTCTCGAGTTTTACGTGCCAAATCGTCAATTTCACGAGCCAATCCAGCAATATTTTTCTGGTCCGCTTTTTTAATAACAGGAGTAAGAACAGAATCCTCAGTACCCACGGCCAATGAAATATTGATGTCTCTTTTCACGATAATTTTATCCACTGCCCACACCGAATTCATGATCGGATATTCCTTGATTGCATTCACGACTGCTTTCATGAGGAAAGCTAGATACGTAATATTGATGCCTTCTTTTTGCTTGAATTCGTTTTTGATCTTGTTGCGAAGCATCACCAGGTTGGTCACATCCACTTCAATCGTCGTCCAGGCATGTGGAATTTCCGAAACACTTTGCCGCATATTGCGGGCAATTGCACTACGAATGGGTGTAACATCAATAAAATACTCGGATCTGTTATTGTTGCCACCCTCAACTTCGATCACAGGAGCTTTTGGAGCCTCCGTCAAATGAATGCCACTGTTACGAACCGGAATAGCAGGGTCCATATTTTGAATCGGTATACTATGCTGCGCGGCAGACTGCTGTCTTCCGGCAAAAGGAGAGCCTTGTCCAGATGTCGTCGCAGTCGGCTGTTCAGACACTCCAGTTGGAGCGGAACCGCCCTGTTGTACATAATTCAGCACATCTTTACGGGTAATTCGTCCGCCCATGCCCGTGCCTGTCACCTGATTCAAGTCTATGCCGTGCTGAGCAGCCAGTGTTTGCACCGCCGGGGAAAAACGTCCTCGCATGGACTGATCCGATGCGGCTCCCTGCTGAGATTGTGCTTGTACGTTGCCTTGGGATGCTGGTGCAGCAGTTGTCGCTCCTGTTGATGCCGCAGGTGCAGCCGACTTCGTCTGGATCCGGCAAATCAACTCGCCTACCGCTACCGTCTGACCTTCCTCCGCCAACAGATCACCCATAATACCGTCCAACGTGGATGGGATTTCTGCGTTCACTTTATCTGTAATGACCTCGCAAATCGGTTCGAATTGCTCTACCGTGTCACCAGGTTGTTTCAGCCATTTGGCAATTGTCGCCGATACGAGCGATTCAGCCAATTGTGGCATGGTCACGTCGTTCCATTGTGTTTGGTCTGACATTTTTTCAACTCCTTAACATCATAGAAGGGCGCGTTTTGTCGCTGCCCCGCTACACTTTTGGAATGCTCTCGTCCAATCTGCCCTATATTAATACATTGCAAGACGGCGCATGGCTTCCTTAACTTTATCCTTGTTCAACATATAAAACTTCTCCATCGGTGGACTGATCGGCATGGCTGGCACATCAGGAGCGCACAAGCGCTCAATCGGCGCATCCAGCTCGAACAGACACTCCTCATTAATAATAGCCGATACCTCGGCACCGATGCCGCCCGTTTTGTTGTCCTCATGCACGATTAATACCTTACCTGTATGTCGTGCAGCCTCAATAATGGCTTGGCGGTCCAGCGGTTGGAGTGTGCGCAAATCCACAACATGTGCGGTAATGCCCTCTTCCTTCTCCAGTTCCTCAGCAGCCTGCATGACAAAATGCAACGGCTGGCTATATCCGATGACCGTAATATCGTCACCCTCACGTAATAGATTAGCCTTGCCAATCGGAACGATATAATCATCCTCAGGCACTTCACCCTTGATCAGCTTGTAGGATTTTTTGTTTTCAAAAAACAGCACCGGATCAGGGTCACGAATGGCTGCTTTCAGCAATCCTTTTGCGTCATAAGGGGTAAATGGAGCAACAATTTTCAAACCCGGTGTACCAAAAAAGATAGATTCCGGACACTGAGAGTGATACAAACCACCAAAGATCCCACCACCGATGGGTGCACGGATCACAACAGGACAGTTCCAATCGTTGTTAGAGCGGTAGCGGATTTTAGCCGCTTCACTAATAATCTGATTCGTCGCCGGAAGCATAAAGTCCGAATATTGCATTTCGGCAATCGGCTTCATTCCGTACATGGCCGCACCAATCGCAACCCCGGCAATGGCTGACTCTGCCAATGGCGTATCCATGACACGTTGCTCACCGAATTGGTCCATGAGCCCCTTGGTCGTTGTAAAGACGCCGCCCTTCACGCCGACATCCTCACCTAATACAAAAACCGTTTCATCTTGCTCCATCTCTTCTTTCATGGCAAGACGAATCGCATCAATATATTCCATAATCGCCATAGTTACCGGCCCTCCCCATCGCTATCAGCATACACATGCAGCAGCGTATCTTCAGGTTTTGGAAAAGGCGCATTATCTGCATATTCAATCGCTTCCTTGATTTCGAGCAGCAGCTCAGCCGACAGATCCGCATCCTTGGCCTCATCCCAAATGCCGCATTCTATCAAGTAATTTTTCATGCGGGCTACGCCGTCTTTGGCCCAGTTCTCATCCACTTCCTCCTTGGTCCGGTAAGCCAGATCATTATCCGAGGTGGAGTGAGGAGACAGACGATACATCATTGCTTCGATCAGCGTAGGACCTTCACCGCGAACAGCACGTTCACGTGCTTCCTTCACAGCCGCATATACGGCAAGCGCATCATTACCATCGACTCGAATCCCGGGGAATCCGTATCCCAATGCACGGTCGCTCACCTTGCCCGCCAACTGTTTATGAATCGGAACCGATATCGCATATTGATTGTTCTCGCACATAATGATGACTGGCAGCTTCTGTACACCTGCAAAGTTACAGCCTTCGTGGAAATCCCCTTGATTGCTGGAGCCTTCCCCAAACGTAACAAACGATACTAAATCCTTTTTCTGCATCTTGGCAGCCAACGCTACACCCACTGCATGCGGAACCTGCGTCGTCACTGGGCTGGAGCCTGTCACAATACGTAACCGTTTACTACCAAAATGTCCTGGCATCTGGCGACCGCCGCTATTAGGATCATCTGCCTTGGCAAATGCCGACAGCATCAGTTCGCGCGGTGTCATTCCCACAGCCAGCACAAATCCATAATCCCGGTAATAGGGAAGAAAATAGTCCTTCTCCCGATCCAGTCCGAAAGCTGCACCTACTTGTGCCGCCTCCTGACCAATGCCGGAAACGTGGAAATTAATTTTCCCTGCCCGTTGCAGGAGCATGTTGCGCTCATCAAACCTTCTTGCGAGCAGCATATATCTGTACATATCAATAACTTGTCCGTTAGTAAGTCCCAGCTGTTCATGTCTGAAGCCAGCGTCTACAGCGCCTTTAGAACTCATTGAGGCACCTCCTTAAGTGTCAAACATCCTTCTTTCAGTACCTAGTACCATCTTGTCTTAAAACCTGGTACTAAACTCTGACTAACCTCATTATAATCCTTTTCTCCCCAAAAAGAAAAGCACCGATTTATTTGAAACGTTTATATACCTATCGCCTGCCCATCAACTGCCAGCATCGCTTCTCCCAAAATCTCCGACAACGTCGGATGCGGATGAATAAGCTGTCCGACTTCCCACGGTGTAGCATCCAGCAGTTGCGCAAGAGCGGCCTCGCTGATCAGATCCGTCACATGCGTACCGATCATATGTACACCGAGAATATCATTCGTTTCCTCGTCGGCAACCACTTTGACGAAGCCGTCCCGACTGCCATATACCAGCGATTTTCCGATGGCTTGAAAAGGGAACTTCCCTGTTTTCACCTGATGACCACGCTCACGGGCTTCTTGCTCCGTCAAGCCGACGCTCGCAGCTTCAGGACGTGTATAAATACAACGCGGAATCAGATGGTTTGGTACACTGTGAAACTCTTCGCCCGCCAGATGATGAACCGCCTGCAAACCTTCATGGCTCGCCGCATGCGCCAGTTGTAAGCCGCCGATGCAATCCCCGATCGCGTAGATATGTGGTTCATTCGTCTGCAAATGCTCATTAACCGAAATAAAGCCACGCTCTACACGGATATCCGTATTTTCCAGCCCGATATTTTCTACATTCGCCTGACGCCCTACAGAAATGAGCAGTTTAGAAGCGCTGAGGGTTTCGGTTTCTTCCCCTTTTTGCACGTCAATCTGTACGCCTTCCTCATCCTTGCCGTACGTTTCAGCCAGCACTTGCGACCCTGTCAGCACCTTGACACCACGCTTGGTTAACAGGCGCTGCATTTCACGCGAAACGTCCTCGTCTTCCGTGGGAATAAGTCGATTCGCGGCTTCAACCACCGTAACCTCCACGCCAAAATCAATTAGCATAGAAGCCCACTCCACGCCAATAACACCACCGCCCACGATAATCAGAGATGCTGGTAGCTCCTCCATCGTTAACGCTTCGTCACTGCTCAGAATAAATTCGCCATCTGGCTCTAGGCCGGACAGCACACGCGGGCGTGATCCCGTTGCAATAATGAGATGTGCAGGAACAATCATTTCCATCTCACCATCTTCTAGTTCCACAGCAACTGCCCCGCTTTTTGGAGAAAATATAGACGGCCCAATCACGCGTCCCTTACCGCTCAGTACCGTAATTTTATTTTTACGCATCAAAAATTGAACGCCCTGATGCAGCTGTTCCACAACGGCTTCCTTACGCTCCTGAACCTTGGGAAATACAAGCTGTGCTCCCGATGTCTCGATACCGTATTGTGCACTTTCTTTAATCGTGGCATATACTTCCGCACTGCGTAGCAAAGCCTTACTCGGAATGCAACCACGGTGCAGACAGGTTCCGCCAAGCTTGTCCTTTTCGATGATAACCACTTCTTTGCCTAGCTGGGCGGCACGAATGGCTGCTACATACCCCCCGGTTCCTCCACCCAAAATAGCGACATCACAATGTATAGTCATGTTTCTCCTCCATTCACAATTGATTATATATAGCTTATTGTACTCTCTTTATTTCACTGTACAAAATATAGCGTTTATGCATAGGCTACAAACCATCTTCAGTCCAGATATCTCTCCATATCATTCATACAACGCGTCTCGTAATTTGGTAGACATCCTTGGACTTTGTGCTGATTTGGCTCGCAACGCTTTGCGAAACGATTCATTTTGCTTGCGCAGCAGACTCAACTCTGTCTCCAGCTCATTGATTAACTCCTGTGCTTGCGGGCTTATCAGCCCTTGCTCCAGTAATGCTCCTTTTTTGGCACTATAATCCGTATCTTTTTCGTCCATGCCTTCCACTCTTCCCTTCATTCCACTACGCTTCACCATATCATGCCCGCGGCGGCAGAGCAATGACGACCACATTTACGTTTTAGGAATAGACATACAAAAACATGTCGAAAATCAATATATTTTCTCTAGTCTGTATACGGCTGGTTATGGTAATCTATAATGGCGTTTTCTTTCGGAGAAGAAGATTTACAGTGTTATGTACATGTTACAGAGAGGGGAATTCGCTTTGCCTACAGGACGAATTACGATTATTACAGGCCCCATGTTCAGTGAAAAATCTGGCGAATTGATTCGCCGCTGTCAAAAACTAATCCAATACGGGCATCGTAAAGTGGTAGCTTACAAACCCGCTGAAGATAACCGCTATGCCGAGGACGAAATAGTAAGCCGGATCGGATATCGGCTGCCCGCTATCTCTATCCCAAGAAAACTTACAGATGAGCTCGTTCAGCGTATTTTGCAAGAAACAAAAGATGCCGACGTGGTTGCCTTTGACGAAGTCCAGTTTTTCAGTCGTCATATTATGTCGCTTGTACAAGAGCTAGCTTATTGCGGCAAGCATGTAATTGCCGATGGGCTGAATCTGGACTACCGAGGCAAGGAGTTCGGCTATGTCGGTGGTCTGCTCGCCATGGCGGATGACATCGAGAAGCTGACTTCCTTTTGCGCTGTATGCGGTAGCTCGGAAGCAGTATTTACGCAACGTATGGTAAATGCTAAACCTTCCACTGTGGGACCTATTGTGATGATCGGGGACTCTGAGGCTTATGAGCCTCGCTGTCGAAATTGCTTTATACCTCCTCATAAAGTGAACTGCGATTAGTAGACAGATAGATCGACAAGCTGCAATATGCCTACGTGAGTACCCGTGATTTTTTTCTTGCATTTTTTTGGAACGAATCGAACCATTGCCCCGTATATCCGGTTAAGCTGTACAAGTTTTTAGTTTTCGTTTGTATATCATAACCATGAGATTATCGGGGGGACGGAATAATGAGTTTTTTCAACAAAATCTTAGCAAGCGCAGGAATTGGTTCAGCCAAAGTCGATACGCTGGTGGATCAAGCCGTATATGTACCTGGAGAAGAGCTTAGTGGCATCATGCGCATCAAAGGCGGTAAAATTGATCAGGAAATCGGCAAAATTGACATCGAACTCAAGACGGAATATATCGTAGAGCACGATGATAAAAAAACTACCACCACCTGCTGCATTGCACGGACCAAGGTGTCTGACGGCTTTCATCTAGAGCAAGGACAGGAGCTTGAAATTCCTTTTTCCTTCAGGTTGCCGCTGGAAACCCCTGTTACTCATGCCAAACAGCCCGTGTGGCTGGAAACAGCATTAGATATTGGCATGGCTTTGGACCCAACCGATCGTGACTCACTCAAAATCGAGCCGCATCCCTATATGAATACGGTGTTTGAGGCGGTTCACCTGTTAGGCTTCCGATTCCGTTCCTCCACCTGCGAACGACACCCCAAGCTTGGACGCGGTGTTCCGTATGTACAAGAATTTGAATTTACGCCCGGATCGGAATATGCACGAGATATCGAGGAGTTGGAGCTGATTATGCAGTTGGAACCCGAGGGTGTGCATGTGCTTGTAGAAGTAGACCGCAGGGGCAGAGGGTTGTCCGGTTGGCTGGAGACTGCCTTTGATATGGATGAGCGTCATGCCTGGTTGAGCTTAAGCCGGGAAGAGCTATCCTATGGACCAGATCACATCGCAGATGCGCTGGAGGAATTGATTGACAGGCAGATTCGATAACAATGTAAGGCACAAACAAAAAACTCCCAACCATTTCACTTACATACGGTTGGGAGTTTTGTTAATTATAAGAATTCTTTAATGGTGGTCCTCATTAGTCTGTATAGACTAAAGTGGCAGCATATCCTGTCTTTCCGCCTTATGCTTACACTCTTTACATACCCCATACAGCGAACCATTATCATCCGCATAGAAGGTTAATTTGTCTTCTTTTTTACAAAAGGAGCATTTTTGCTTGCCCGTGCCCTGGATTGAGTCGGACAGTCCAAATCCAGCTGGGGCCTGAATACCTGCTGCATTTGTATTCGCGCGCGGACCGGAAGATATTTTAGACTTAGATACATTTCCGGTGCGAAATTGTCGGGCGGGCTTACGAGGACGAAATAAAACGACATTACTGCCCCGCTGTTCATTCACTTGTTTGTTGCTGCTACGACCGCGCCATACCATAACAATCCAACCCAACGCCACCAACAACACGCCGACGATCACCCAAGTCAGACTATTCCACATGCTCTCATCCCTACCTTTGCTTTAAAATATATCCGAGCTTACGTCTATCTGTCGTGCTGTTCATCCGACTGTCTCAGCAATACAAAAATCATACCCTCCGGTACAACATCGAAGTCCAATGACCCTTTTTACAAATTGTACATCATTCTTCTGAAAAACGATAATATCCCCTCTATGGAAATCATTTTCCTTATAAAAATGCTTCTTATCTATTACCAAATGGTGAGAACGAAAATGACACAAATGGCTACATTACTCCCCTTGATAATAAAAATCAATAAATCTTTTTGTTAACGGATTAAACGTATCAAAGCGTTTTCGATGCGGTAATCCCTGTTTCCCGTATATTTCTTGGTCAGAGCAATCAGTTCGCTGTGAAAACAAGCCCCTGAACCGTACTTCTTTTTTATTTCTTTGGATTCAACGGTTATGTAAACTTTTAAAGCACCATATTTGGTTGCGCCAAAACAAATTTCTAATATAAATTCCTTGGTTTCTTTTTTCAAACCTTTTCTGCTTTTCAGATATTTAAAATCATTCAAAAATGGTGTAGTTATGATTTTGTCTATCGCTAACTGACGTAGGTCACTTGCTTTAAGTTCAGTCTTATTGTCCATGTCTCACTCCAGCCCAAAGAATTTCCCACCATTATAACATATCGTTCCAATCACAGGCTCTCATAGCTCCCCCTGTAATCACAACATTTAATTAAAAATAAACAGAAAAAAACCGCTCAACAATAGAGCGGCTATATCCCCGGAAACATAAAAAATGGTATACGAATTATACTGTGAATTTACCAATTTGCCCTTGCAGGTCCTCTGCCATTGTAGACAGGTTTCTTGCAGATGAAGCAATTTCCTCCATGGACGCCAGCTGTTCTTGAGTCGCAGCAGACACATGCTGTGTCCCGGCTGCAGCTTCCTCAGCAATCGCTGAAATTTGTCTGACAAAGCCAACAATCTCATCGGTACTTGCAGACATTTGCTCCGAGCCAGCAGAGACCTCTTCAATTTCACTTGCAACTTTATTAACAGTTTCCTGAATAAGTTCAAAGGATGCACCTGCATTTTGTACGACTTCTCGACCTGTCATGACATCCTTTCCATTGGACGCTACCGCCTCAATAGCATGCGTGGTATCCTTTTGAATCAATCCCACAAGCTCCGTAATTTGTTGAGCAGAATGAGCCGATTGTTCAGCCAACTTGCGCACTTCGCCTGCAACTACAGCAAATCCGCGACCATGTTCCCCTGCGCGTGCCGCTTCAATCGCAGCGTTCAAGGCAAGAAGGTTGGTCTGACTTGAAATATTCGTGATGACATCAATGATCTTGCCAATTTCGTCTGAACGCTCTCCCAATCCAGCCATGAGATCAGCCAATCCATTCATGGAGTGATTCACTGCATTCATCTGCGTAACAGCCTGTTGAATCATCTGGTTGCCTTCAGCCGATTTATGGGCCGCATCCTGAGCAGATGCAAATACATTTTGCGCACGGATGGCAATTTGTTCAACGCCGATAGACATTTCCTCAATAGCTTGGGACGATTTCGTCACCATATCTACCTGCTCCCCTGTTCCTGTAGCTACTTCTTGTACCGTTTCAGTGATTTGTGCAGAAGCTTGGCTATTTTGCTCTGCGCTGGCCGTCAATTCTTCTGAGGAAGTGGTTACCAGCTCAGTCGTCTTACTCACGGATTGAATCAATTGGCGAAGGTTCTCAACCATGGTATTAAAGGAATTTGCCAACGTACTGATCTCGTCCTTGCCTTTCACAATGATGGCTTCACCTGTAAGATCACCCGATGCAATACTTTCAGCAGCACGACTGATTCGCAAGATAGGTTTAGAAATAATTTGGGCTATGATGATCGCCATGATCAATGCTAATATAACGGCTGCAATGCTCAAAACGATAACCAATTGTCTACCTGAGATAAAGTTGTCAACAGCTTCTTTCGTAGTCTGTTTTGATCCATCTGCATTCAGCTTAATGAGCTGAATGATCATATCGTTCGCACTAGACCATAGCGCATAGGACTCTTTGTGGAGAATGCTTGATTGAACATAATCGTTAGCTTTCCCTGCAGCAATCACCTTAGGCAATTTATCCAGATATTCTGTATATTTTTTGGAAAAATCATCGTACATTTCACGTTCTTTAGGGGTAGCAATTAATTTTTCGTATGTTTTTCGGTCATCCTCAACCTTTTTTAAAAGCTTATTGTATTCCGCCTGAACCTTCTCAACTTCCGCCGGATCGCGCTCTACAATAATATTCAGGGAGAGCCGTTCTACATCAGATATTTCGCCGTTTAGCGTCCCCAGGATAGTCACACTTGGCATCCAATGGCTATCAATTTCCATCGAAGTGTCGCCTAAGTTTTTCATTCTTGAGATAGATACTGTACTAATAACGATTAATAAGATTATTACCGCAAGAAAACCCAATAACAATTTTGTTCGGATGTTAAATTTCATACATTCGCTCCTCAGTTCCCTTTATAGTAGATATTATATCGACATGAATCGACATATTCTTTATATCAAATTAAAGAGATTACAGAACTGTTTCCAAAAGGGAAGTATTTCTTCGTGATGGTAGTGCCACTGATTCTGGTTTATTTTATAAACCGCGTTGAGTATGTTCATAATTTCCAACAATTGTTCCACCATATATCGAGGAGTATGCTGAAGATCTTCGTTCACCCATTCTATGATCATCCTCAGAATAGCGTAGGCATAATAACCGGCTTGAAGTTCATGATTTATATGATTAATCTCCTGCGTATCTACAAGATCCTGTATTGGTAGTTTTTTAAGCTCATTACAAATCTGCTTCCTCGCTGTAATGGCATACCTGATACTACCTAGACCGCACCCCACTGATGTGTTCGAACTTTATAACGAAGAAATGCAAACGTAATTATAGATGCAAGCCTATCAAATCCATTCTATTAAGCATTGTAAACAAAAAAAGGATACCTCAAAAACGGGTATCCCTTTATGTTTTACTTCCTAGCAATCACCATAAATCGTTCTGAATTTGTCCTTATTCCTATTTTGGTTTGATTGTCCAAAATAAATTGTTGGAGTATTTGAAAATCAATTTCTTTTTCTCCGAAGTTAGGAATAATTGGAGTGTGTTTCAAGAGGAATATTAAGTCTGCAGGAGTCTGATAATATTCGGTTGCATTGAATTCAAATGACTGTATATCGTTAAAGCCCGCATCACTTAATTCGGTAATATATTGAGCTTTTAACGAGCCTTTCTTAGCACCCAATGCCTGTCCTCTTCCAAACGCTTCTTTAATATTTAATTTGTCGTTTTCGCTTACTTGTTGTGTCAGGAACATACCACCCTTTACTAACACCTTTGCTATTTCTTTTGCATAGAAACACGAATGTCTAGAAGAGATTACATTAAAGAAGTGCTCAGGAAAATTAAGATTTTCAGCATCCATCTGGAGAAAACGAACATTTGCTATGTCTGATTCAGCAGAATTCTTGGTTGCTGTTTCAATCATTCCAGTGGAATGATCAATCCCAACTAGAAGTAATGCAGAATCTGCTATTGATAAAATTGCCTCCCCGCCGCCAGTACCGATGTCAAGCAATATATCCGACTTCTTGCATGTCTTCGCTACTTCATTGTAGAAGTCCCATTTTACTCCTTTGGAGATACATTTCACATTGCTGAAATCCCATCCTTTGATTTTTCCAACCTTATCATAAAACTCTTTATACTCTATTGAATTCATTTTTCTTCCACCTTCCAATTAAGGATAAAAACTACGGGGTAGCAGACCGATATCATTCAGAATTTTAGTTTTTTTTGTAGTCAAAAGGATAGACTTCCCCCTTGACGGCTGGTACGCGTTTTTTCCAGCCCGGAAACTAAATACCTCGAACAATACGGAAAGACATCCGATTCACCTCATTTGAAAGATTGTTTTAATTATATTTCTAATAGAACTTGTCGATCAAGTAATAGTTCAATAATAATTCTTTATAACTTTCTCCCTTGATAGAACGACCACTGATAGCAATGGAAATGACCATAATTGAAGAAAACTTTAAATTGGTAATGTAGTTGCTTTAAGATCTGCTCGTAGCTGTTTTAGGAACAAGATTCTTAGATGAACAGTAAAACATTAAATTATCGTTGAAATTCAAAATCGTTCATAAAAAATACCGCTCCTTTACTGGTCTTTGGAAGAACCAATAAATAGGCGGTATTAGTTGGTCTACTATTCAGAAGTTTATCGGTATCCGGACGGCTGTTTTAGAGATTAGTAGCCATCCCTGCAATTATCATTGACAAACGCCAAAACACAAAAATCCGTTGCTCCGTCAATCATTCTGACCCTTTCAGGACACCTTGTTCTCAATTCTCAGCTTATCTGCCACCATCGCTATGAACTCTGAATTGGTTGGTTTGGACTTACTGATATTAATGGTGTAACCGAACAGGTGTGAGATGCTGTCGATATTTCCACGGGTCCATGCTACCTCGATGGCATGACGAATGGCGCGTTCTACGCGGGATGCCGTCGTTTTGAACTTTTCGGCGATTGCCGGATATAATGTCTTGGTGATGGCTCCCAAAATTTCGATATTATTGTACACCATCGTAATGGCTTCGCGTAAATATTGATAGCCCTTGATGTGAGCGGGTACACCAATTTCATGTATGATGGCTGTGATACTGGCATCCAGGTTTTTCGTCTTACCCATAGGTACAACGTTGGAACGCATGGATGAAATGGTCACCGGACTGCTGCTGACTAACTGCGGTCCAACCAATTGGCGAACACGGTTAGCAAGCACTTCCATGTCAAACGGCTTCAAAATATAATAAGATGCCCCGAGCTGTACTGCCCTCTGTGTAATATTTTCTTGACCGAATGCAGTCAGCATAATGATTTTCGGCTGTGGAGTCAGGTTCATTTCTCTTAAACGTTCCAATACACCGAGACCATCCAGATGAGGCATAATAATATCTAAAATAAGTACATCAGGTATGTTGCGGGATTCTGCGATGCGTTGGAGCACTTCTTCGCCATTATAGGCGATTCCTGTAACTTCCATATCCTCCTGATCGGAAATATATTCAGCAAGCAAATTCGTAAATTCCCGGTTGTCATCAGCCAACAATACCTCAATTTTTTGCAATGTACTTCCTCCTTATTGAGTGTTATTCCATTGGGATATCTGTTTACAGTAAATAAATATTTCTTGTCGGAGTATATGATTTCGACATCGAATTATGAATTCCTTCTGTCGAAAATTATTTTTATTTATTTTTTTTATAGTTTCCATTATAATTAAATTTTTATCTTGCAATTATGAGCTATTCCCCTCCTTTTCGACAAAAAAATCTTAAGGCCACTAGCTCGCCTTAAGATTAGAGGATGATTTCAAGCTCAAGTTATTTTGCATGATACCTGCATCGCGCAGCATCCATTCGATAAAACAACCGTAACCTGATTTCGGATCATTAACAAATACATGTGTCACAGCCCCGATAAGCTTGCCATTTTGGATAATCGGACTACCGCTCATTCCTTGCACAATTCCCCCGGTCTTATCCAGCAGCTTTGGATCTATGATACGGATCACAAGTCCTTTGGTTGCTGGTTTATCCTGTTGAGAAATGTGTACAATTTCTGCCTGAAAACGCTGAATTTGTTGACCTTCTAGTACAGTCAAAATTTCTGCCGGTCCTTCCTTTACTTCATTCGCAAGAGCCACCGGAATGGGCGTTGAATATAATCCATATTGCGGCTCATCTGACATTTTCCCGAAAATTCCGAAGTTCGTATTTCGTTCAATATTTCCTAATACCCGATGATCTTTGAGAAAATGAGCGCGTTTTTCTCCTGGTTCCCCACTTTGGCTTTTCGCAATTGACGTCACATTGGATTGCACTATCTCTCCGCTACCCACGACAATGGGGGTTTGAGTATTCATATCGGTAATTACGTGACCCAAGGCCCCGTAAACACCCTGGTCTGGTGCGTAAAACGTTAATGTTCCTACACCTGCAGCCGAGTCCCTAATATACAACCCAAGCCGCCACGCTTTATCATCTTGATCATATGCGGGTGTTAACTTGGTGGAAATCGTCTGCTCCCCTCGACAAAGCGTGATGTCTAGCGGCTTTTTGTTCTTACCTGCTTCTTCTACTGCCTCCGCAACCCTTGCCAGGCTATTGAGTGGCTTGCCGTTCATGTGTGTAATCCGGTCCCCTAGGCGAATCCCTGCTGTCTCACCAGGTGACACCTTACGATCATTACTTTCCTGAATGATATGGTGACCAACGACAAGCACTCCTGAAGATTTTACTTTAACCCCAATCGTCTGACCCCCCGGGTATACTTTTAAATCGGGAATCACGCTTTCTTGGGTTGTCTTCATGCTTTTAGAGCCGAACAAATCCAAAGAAGCTTGTGGAGGCAGCGCTGCTTGCACATGCTGAGCATTACCGATAGAACACATAAGAAAAACAAGCAAAAGACCGAGCAATTTGATCCTGGAGTAAAAATTCAATGGCTGTCACGCTCCCTTTGCTTCTTTCGCTTGACGAGTAAAGGTGGTCGCCAATTGCGTACCTATAAGGTAACCTTGCCCCCAGGCTTTTATAACTGTTAAACATTACGCCAGCCGCTCTTTTCAGGCTTTCTTTCCTTCCGCCAAATTCAGCATTTCCTGTGCGTGATGCAATGTTTTTTCGGTAATTTCCACGCCGCCCAGCATCCGTGCCAATTCCTTTACACGCCCGTCCTCCGTTAGTCCTTCAATTTGTGTCATGGTCCGTCCATCATGAACATTTTTCTCAATAAGGTACTGATGATCTGCCATACATGCCACCTGCGGCAAATGAGTAATGGAAAACACCTGACAAACGGAAGACAAACGATACAGCTTCTCAGCAATGGATTGAGCTGCACGACCACTCACCCCGGTATCCACCTCGTCAAAAATGAGTACCGGAATTTGATCATGACGCGCAAAAATACTTTTCATTGCCAACATGATACGTGATAACTCACCGCCTGAAGCGATCTTACCAAGTGGACGGAGTGGCTCACCGGGATTAGGGGAAATGAGAAATTCCGCATTATCAATGCCCTGCTTAGTAGGTCGTACCTTTAGACCTTTATACTCATATCCTCGTGGATCTTCAATTGGATCAATGCGCACCTTGAGTGACGTTCTTTCCATCTGAAGGTCTTTTAACTCCTGCTCCACTTGCTCTGCAAGCTCTTCAGCACAAATTTCACGAGCTTCTGTAAGTTCTTCCGCAATCTCCAGCAAATCCGAAAGTAACTCATCCCGCTTTGCAATGAGCTGCTCCAGCCGCTCATCTTTATTTTCCAACAGATCGGTTTCCTGCTCAATACGGCTATAGTATTCCAAAATCTGCTCTATATTATCACCATATTTTCGCTGTAATCCGGTAATTTGATTCAAACGTTGCTCCACTTCATGCAGCTTGCCCGGATTAAATTCTATATCCTCACGATAAGAACGTAATTGGAATGCTGCATCCTCCAACTGGTAAAAAGCAGACTGAATTTGCTCCGCAATGGGCTGAAGGCTTTTGCTGTCGTAGCTTTGGACATCGTTCAATCTGGACAACACGTTATTGATCGTATCCAGCCCACCTCTGCCGCTTAGCAGTTCGTATGCTCCGGATATCCCATCCATCATTTTCTCACTATGGGATAGCTTGACCCGTTCCTCTGACAATAATTCATCTTCTCCCAATTTCAACTCCGCCGCAGCGATCTCTTCTAATTGAAACCGGTACATATCCAATAGCTGATAAGCCTTTTGACTGGAGCTTTGCAATTCTCTTACTTCTTTTTCCGCTTTGACAAAAGCATTGTAGCGCTCCCGGTAAAGCGCTTTGACTGGACCGATGACCGAATCACCGAACGTATCCAGCAGCGTCAGATGGCGATCTGCACGTAGCAGGCTTTGATGCTCATGCTGCCCGTGGATATTGACGAGTTGCTCACCTACCTCACGCAGCATCGTTAAATTAACCATCTGACCGTTAATTCGAGAAGAGCTTTTCCCCTGAACCGTAAGTTCGCGACGAATCAGCAAATGCTCTTCCGCATTAGCCTTAATCCCTTGTTGTTCCAGTGTATTCCAAACTGGATGTTTTACCGGCAGTTCAAACAAGGCTTCTATCTCTGCTTTATCACAACCGTAACGCACTAGGTCAGCAGAGCCCCTACCTCCTGCAATCAGCCCAAGCGCATCGATAATAATGGATTTACCAGCACCTGTTTCCCCGCTCAATACATGAAATCCTTTATAAAAATGAACATCGACAGCCTCTACAACTGCCAAATTCCGTATAGACAAAGTGACAAGCATCGTTCTTTCACCTCTATGATGTACAAATTAAAACGCCTAATATGCGTAGTCATTATTATTAGGAAATGTAGCCCATAAGACGATTCACGATAGCTTCGCTGTTTTCTTCCGATCGGCAAATAATCAAAATGGTGTCATCCCCGCTAATCGTACCCATAATCTCAGACCATTCAATATTGTCTAATAAAGCTGCAATGGAGTTGGCTGTTCCCGGCAGGCACTTCATCACAATCAAATTGGTTGTGTAGTCAATATGCAAAAAGTTATCGACCAACGTACGTTTCAGTTTCTGAGCCGGATTGTAGCGCTGATCTGAAGGCATCGAATATTTATATCTGCCATCGTCCATTGGAACTTTGATGAGCAGCAACTCCTTGATATCCCGCGATACAGTCGCCTGAGTGACCTGAAAACCAGCCTTACGCAATGCTTCAACAAGATCATCCTGCGTCTCAATCTCATGTTGGGAAATAATTTCCCTGATTTTAATATGTCGTTGACCCTTCATATAATCCTCCTATGAACTAACCTTCATATTCCTCTTCTTCGAGGTCTTCCACTAATGTAATAAGGCGAATACTTCGCTCGTCCGTATCAACGTACAATACACCCGCGCAACCTTGATAGAGTAACAAATACGGCATGAGCCTGTCCCGTAAATCAGGACCGCTCCACTCCATTGGTTTCTTACGGCGTGACGTTTTGACCATATATGTCGAACCGTTTCGTACAGCCACGTAGTCTATAAACAAACGGCTATACACGGTATGTCCATTCACTTTAAAAGCAAGCGGTATTTTCATTTTCCCGCCCACCACTTCATATCCTGCGTCTTCCAGTAGATCCACTGCAGGTCCTTCGCTCAGATCCTCGTTAATCGGTATCGTCTTTAGCACAAGCGGTCCCGGCTCCTTCAACCAGGCACGCAGGCTATATAAAGCCCATATCCCTAATATCACCCCAATCACGGTGATGATAACCGTATCATATCGCGTGTCCATGGACCGATCACCTCATGGACATATTCTAGGACAAGACGCAAAATTCCTTTTCCTCTGTACATCTCATTATAGGCGAACGTGAGTTCTATAATCAATCCCTCACACCAAAAAGAGGTTCTCTTAAGTTCACAGAACTCATGGAGAACCCCTGAATGTTACTTGCGCGACGGTCCATTATTAAAAGTCTGACCTGCTTCCTGAACTGTACGTTCAATCAGTGGACTGAAATCCATCTTCTCCAGCTGCGATTCTGCGGCCGGAAGCCCATCCAAACGCCAATGCGCTAAAAATTCAATATTGCCTTCTCCACCTGTAATAGGGGAATAGGCCAAGCCTTGTAGCGTAAGGCCAAGCTCATGTGCAAACATCAGGATGGTCTGCAACACTTCTTTATGCGTAGCAGGGTCACGGACCACACCGGATTTTCCGACCTTTTCGCGTCCAGCTTCGAATTGCGGCTTGATTAGAGCTACAATATCAGCAGGTTGATGCAACAATGCAAGCAACGGGGGCAAAATAATACGTAACGAAATAAAAGAAACGTCAATACTCGCGAAATTCGGCACAGGACCGTTCAAATCCGCAGGCGTCATATATCTGAAATTCGTTTTCTCCATTACGCATACCCGTTCATCATTACGAAGCGACCAATCCAGCTGATTATAACCCACATCAATGGCATATACGTATTCCGCTCCATGCTGAAGCGCACAATCCGTAAAACCTCCAGTGGACGAGCCAATATCCAGCATCGTCCTGCCCTTCATATCCATCTCGAATTGACGGATGGCCTTTTCCAGCTTCAATCCTCCACGGCTTACATACGGATGCACCGAACCCTTAACTTTAAGCTCGCTGGCGCGTGGTACCTTCATCCCCGCCTTCTCGATCCGTTCGCTGTCCGCTAACACTAGACCTGCCATGATCGCGGCTTTAGCTTTTTCACGGCTTTCAAAAAAGCCTTGTTCTACAAGCAATACATCAATGCGTTCCTTCGGAACAGACATGTTAATCTCCCTTTAGGCAGCCAGGCTGCTCTTGTCATACTTTTATATAATCAAGGTCTTCACTTTAAGTTATCTATACTGATTGTCCCATGCCATATGCTGGCTCAGCAGCCCATTTACGCAACTTTAAGCACACAGCTTCAACGGTAAGGCCCACTTCAGCACGTTGCTCTTTGATGGAGCCATGCTCCACGAACAAATCGGGAATGCCCATTAGGCGCACCTGTGCATCTTGTATTTCTTCTTTAGCGTAAAATTCCAGCACAGCGCTACCCAAACTTCCCGCTTCAGAAGCTTCTTCCAGTACGATCAGCTTCGTATGCTGACGAGCCAGCTCACGCAACATCTCCTCATCCAAAGGCTTGAGGAAACGGGCATTCACGACGCCCACTTGCAAACCCTCCCGCTTCATCGCTTCCGCAGCCTCTGTGGCCACCTGGAGCATCGGTCCCGAAGCGATTACAGCAAAGCCCTCCCCCTTACGCAGAAGCTCCCAACTGCCGATGGGTATAGCTTGCAATTCTTTATCCAATGGCACGCCAACCACATTAACACGTGGGTAACGGTAAGCAATTGGACCATCGTCGTAGTCGAGCGCTGTTTTCATCATATGGCGTAGCTCGTTTTCATCCTTTGGCATCATAAGCACAAGATTCGGGATATGACGCAAGAATGCCACATCAAACACGCCATGATGAGTTTCACCGTCAGCCCCAACAAAACCAGCACGGTCAATCGCGAACATCACGTTCGCATTATGACGACAGATATCATGCACAATTTGGTCATATGCACGCTGCATAAAAGTGGAGTACACCGCAAACACCGGCTTCATCCCTTCCATTGCCAATGCAGCACACATGGTAGCTGCATGCTGCTCAGCAATGCCGACGTCAATCATACGTGTAGGAAACTCCTTACTAAACGGTACCAGTCCCGATCCACCAGGCATAGCAGGTGTAACCGCAATGATGCGCTCATCCTGCTCAGCCAGCTCAATCAGCGTCCGGCCGAAAATTTCCGTATACATCGGATTGCCCACAGCTTTGAGTACCTGACCTGATTCAATTTTATAGGGACTGATTCCGTGCCATTTGTGGGAATCTGCCTCCGCAGGCTTATACCCCTTGCCCTTGGTGGTTACGACATGCACCAATACAGGGCCAGTGACGTTATCAGCCTGCTGGAAGGTTTCGATTAGCTTAGGCAAATCATGTCCGTCCACCGGACCAAGATACGTAAGTCCCAGCTCCTCAAACAGCACACCCGGTACCATCATATATTTAAGACTGTCCTTGACACGGCCAGCCGATTTGGCAAGTTTACCGCCTATAGCGGGTATTTTTTTCAGTAAAACTTCCAGCTCATCCTTTGCCCGCAGATAATGACGGTCCGAGCGGATTTTGCTCAAATAATTATGCATGGCCCCTACATTCGGTGCTATTGACATTTCATTGTCATTCAGAATGACCATCAAATTTTTACGTTCATGACCGATGTGGTTTAATGCTTCAAAGGCCATGCCTCCAGTCAATGCTCCATCCCCGATCATCGCAATAACTTTATTGTCCTCGCCCTTCAAATCTCGAGCCAGGGCCATTCCAATTGCAGCCGACAGAGAAGTGCTGCTATGACCAGCTTCCCAGACATCATGCTCGCTCTCGCCTCTTTTTACAAAACCACAAAGTCCATCACGCTGACGAAGGGTGTCAAAACGATCCATTCGCCCGGTCAATATTTTGTGTACGTAGGCTTGGTGCCCTACGTCATAAATCATCTTGTCCTTCGGACTGTTATAGCAATAATGCAGGGCGATCGTGAGCTCAACCACTCCCAGATTCGATGCCAGATGCCCCCCAGTCACGGACAGCTTCTCAATCAAAAAGCTCCTGATTTCCTCGGCTAGAGAAGCCAACTCCTCAACCGACAGTGATTTCAGATCGCCTGGTTGCTTTATGTGTGGAAGCAGCACGCATATCTCCCCGCTTTCCTTCAAGTTTGTGAGTAAAGTTAACAAGTATTATATCACACTTTTTGACTGTGCTTAAACGCAGACAAGTCAAAAGAGCTCTAACGCTGCTAATGATCACGCTTCATCAGGTAATCCGCAATCTCCAGCAAACGCGAAGAATCCGGAATACCGCCTTCTGTTATCACTTTTTTAGCAGATGCGGTGAGTTCCTCCACTTGCTGCAGGGATGCTTCCATACCAATGAAATACGGATAGGTAACCTTCTCCTGTTCAACATCACTTTGCGTTTTTTTACCCATTTTGCTCTCATCGCCTACAAGATCCAGTATATCGTCCTGAATCTGAAAAGCCAGACCCAAGTCTCGTCCAAAGCGGCTAAGCGCCTCTAATTGACTCTTGTCCGCCCCACCAATCCGTCCACCTGCCAAGAGTGAGAAAATGATCAAATCAGCGGTTTTATGAAGATGGATATATTCCAGTTCCTCGATCCCCGTCATTCCCTGCTCGCCTGACATATCCGCGACCTGTCCGCCTACCATGCCCCGAGCGCCGCTCATTTCGGACAAATCCTCAACAATGGACAGTAGTGCATCGGATGAAACACCGTGAAGCCGTCCCGCTTGCACGATGCTGTAAAAGGCATGGGTCAGCAAAGCATCGCCCGCAAGGACAGCAACCGCCTCGCCGTATACCTTATGATTCGTCAGCTTACCTCGCCGATAATCATCATCATCCATGGCTGGCAAATCGTCGTGAATGAGGGAGTACGTATGTACCATTTCTACCGCACATGCCACTGGCAGCGCAGCTTCTCTGCTTCCGCCGAATGCTTCGGCAGCGGCGATCACAAGCAGAGGCCGCAGCCGTTTTCCGCCTGCGGTGAGTGAATAATTCATAGATTCTCGAAGAACAGCGGGAATGTTCCAATGGGCCGGGAACTGCTCGGTCAATGCAAGCGAAACTGCATCCGCCGTCCCGGTCAAATATTCCTTGAACGACGGTCTATTCAAGCCCTTCACCGCCGTTTTCATCCAGTCCGCCGCCGAAAGGCTTCTTGCGTAAATCTCCATCCTCTTCCACGATCATTTCAATTTTACGTTCGACCTGCTCCAGCTTCTGACTGCAAAGCTGAGACAGCTTCATCCCCCGCTGGAACAAATCAATGGCTTGCTCCAGAGGAACGTCTCCATGCTCCAGTTGTCCGACAATTTCTTCAAGAGCGGCCATGGCCGCTTCAAAATTCAATTCCGATTCATTCGCCACCGTGCTTCGCGTCCTCCTTCATTCCCCATACTTGGCAGTCTAACTGCCCGTCACTCACTTTAATCTTGATGGAATCTCCCGGCTGTACATCTTTGAGCGACTTGATCAGCCGTTTCTCCTGCTCATCGTATACCAAGCTGTAGCCTCGGGCCATGACTTTGAGCGGGCTCAGCGCATCCAGTTGACGAATTCCCGTGTGCAGCTGCTGCCGTCCCGTTTTCGTAATAGCACACATCGCAGACTCCAGCTGACGTTGCGCCATATCCGTCTGCTTGCGCGCCGAACGAATTTGTTCACGCGGATTAAAACGCTCTAGTACCTGACGCATACGTGCGTTTTTTTCTGCGTTTAAGCGTGAACGGTTCCCCGCTGCGCGGATCAGCCGCTGATGCAGCATATCCATTCGCTCTGCATGCTGTAACATATAACGGCGCGGGTGCAGCAGCACTGGCGAACGCCGAAGCCTCGTCAAGCGTTCACGGCTGGTTTCCAGCCGCTGTCGGAGGGCGTTGCGCAACCGTTGCTCCCGCTGGAGCAGCTGATCCCGTAGCTCTCCCTGATGAGGCACAGCCAGCTCAGCCGCTGCGGTCGGCGTTGCCGCACGCAAGTCAGCCACGAAATCGGCAATGGTAAAATCCGTTTCGTGTCCAACTGCCGAAATAACAGGAATGACCGATGCGTAAATGGCGCGCGCAACCGCTTCCTCATTAAACGCCCACAGTTCTTCCAAGGAGCCACCGCCCCGTCCGACGATCACCACCTGAACCTCCTGCATACGATTCATGGCTTCAATTGCCTTGACGATCGAGCGGGCAGCACCTTTTCCTTGCACAAGCACAGGATACAACACAATTCCAGCCTGCGGGTATCGCCGTTGAAGTGTAGTGATAATATCACGCACAGCCGCTCCGGTCGGTGACGTAATCACGCCAATCGTTGCCGGGTGAGCAGGGAGATTACGCTTGCGAGCAGTATCAAACAGCCCCTCTGCATCCAGCTTTTGCTTGAGCTGTTCGTAAGCCAGATAAAGGCTACCTATACCGTCAGGCTGCATTTGAGTCGCATAAAATTGATATTGTCCATCTCGTTCATACACGGATACGTTTCCCCGGGCAATAACACGCGTACCTTCTTTCGGTACGAAAGGGAGCCGCTGATTATGGGTTGCAAACATAATCGAACGTATACGGCTCCCCTCATCCTTGAGCGTAAAGTACATGTGACCGCTCGAATGATGCGTAAAGTTAGAAATTTCCCCGCGTATCCATACATCAGACAGCACCTGATCCGATTCCAGTTTCATCCGGATATAACGATTCAGATCCTTTATAGAGTATATACGTTGTTCAGCCACAGGCAGCTGCCCTTATGCCAAACCGTGCGACCGTTTGGCCGCTACAAGCGTATTTTGCATCAGCATCGTAATCGTCATCGGGCCCACTCCGCCGGGAACAGGCGTAATCGGACCGGACACTTGCTTCACGCTCTCAAAATCAACGTCACCCGCCAGTTTTCCGTTCTCCAGACGGTTCATCCCTACATCTATCACTACCGCTCCGGGCTTCACGAACGAAGCATCAATAAAGTTGGCTTTACCGATCGCAACAACTAAGATATCCGCTTGCCGACTTAGCTCGGCGATGTTCGCTGTACGGGAGTGACACATCGTAACCGTAGCGTTTTCACGCTGCAACAATAAAGACACTGGCTTGCCTACGATATTACTGCGACCAATAACTACCGCATGTTTACCGGCTATCTCTACTCCAGCACGCTTGATTAACTCAATGACTCCAGCAGGAGTACAAGGCAACAGGCTATCGTCACCGATGACCAGATTCCCTACGTTCACCGGATGAAATCCGTCTACATCCTTCTCCACTGCAATCGCGTCAATGACAGCTTTTTCATGAATATGCTTTGGCAACGGCAGTTGCACCAAAATTCCATGAACATTACTTTGATGGTTCAGCTTATCCACCAGTTTCAGTAATTCTTCCTGCGAAGTATCTGCCGCCAGCCGATGAACCTCGGAGTAATAGCCAAGATCATGGCACGCCTTTTCCTTGTTTTTAACATATACCTGCGAAGCGGGATCTTCGCCTACCAATACAACAGCCAGTCCGGGTTGAAAGCGGTGCTCTTTCAGACGAATGACCTCTTGCTGAATGCTTGCGCGAATATCCTGAGAGATTTGTTTACCATCAATGATCGGTGCTGACATGTTTAACCACTCTCCAACCTGATTCAGTAGTCTCCACTTAAAAACGTGCTTTCAATTGCTCCAGCTCTTGTATAACTCGTCCCAGTACACCATTAACAAATTTACCTGATTCTTCGGTACCAAAGTGCTTCGACAATTCAATCGCTTCATTGACTGCTACCTTGGCTGGAACATCCTCACGGAAAATCATTTCATATGCCGCAAGTCTCAAAATTTGACGATCCACGCGTGAAAGCCTGCTAATCTGCCAGCCTTTAAGATAATCCACCAACAGCCCATCAATGGCTTCCTTGTGCTCCCAAGTACCTCGCACATGCTCCAAAACATACGCTCTTAACACTGCCGCGTTTTTAACGACAACTTCCGCTTCGTTTTCCTCAGCGGCTTCCTGAAGCAACATATCTACCGCTGTTGCTGCATCCACTTCATTCATTTCCATATGGTACATACTCTGTACCGCTAATTCCCTTGCCAGACGTCTTTTCATGCCCTGCCTCCTACGCTTGCCTGTATCTATTTTTCATTCTAACCAATTTCCACAAAAAAACCTGTGAACGCATCCTCCAAAACGTTGGGCGCAAAGAAGCTACAGCTCTATTTTGGAGAACACGTATCACAGGGTTCATTTAAAAGGACGCCAACGCTGCGACAACCAATCGCCCCATTCCTTCCAAGGGAGGAATGAACCGAGCGCTGAATCACTACGTCTTCCTAGCGTATATCCGATGAACACCATCAATGCAAAGAACAACATATTCCAAAAGCCTGCCCACAAATAAATAAAACCGAAAAAAACACCGGCCGTGATCCCCATGATCCGGCCCTTGTAACTTCCCCATATTTCTTTCCAGGGCATCAGGGAAAATCACCTCTATTCCACACGACTCTTAAAGCTGGGTGACTGAGATACATTAGCGATGTACACTGACACATTGGAAACAGGAATTCCTGTAATTTCTTCCACATGATCGTGTACCCCCTTTTGTACCTCGGAGGTTAACACCGGAATGGAGCTTTCCCCGTCTACAACCGCCCGAATCGTAATATCAAGTCCCGATTCCAGCACGCGAACGCGTGCTTTCAAATCCTGCATCCCGCGAAATCGGGAAGCCGCTTTGAGGCACAGATTTTCGATGGTATCCACCGAAATCTGAATGTCACCGTATTCCGTTCGTTGATCAATAGAATGCTGTACGGTTTGGTTCCGTCGAATAGAGATATAAAAAACCCGAAGACTCAATAACAACAGAACTCCTGCAATAATCAAGCTGGTAAACCACACCACTCGCTCATCCTCAATGCTTAAAACATACGGAATGGCCCCGCTCAGGAGGAGGATGGCGAGAATGGAAATAATTCCGATACTTAAGCTGTACAAGAACAGCAGAAGTCTGTCCATAACTTTAGCCACGAAACGCACAGCCTCCTTAAATTAGAGTAAACCCTCGACCCATAAGGGTCGGGGGTTTGTACAAAGTATCGCTCTATTTAACCCGTCCGGCGCCCAGAACTTCCGGCTCTTCTACTTTTTCGGCATTTTTGAATTGAACATCATGAATTTGCACGTTCACTTCAACAACGTTAAGACCGGTCATGTTTTCAATGGAACGCTTAACATTGTGCTGAATAGCAGCAGCCACCTCAGGCAGACGGTTACCGTACTCAATAATGACGGAAACGTCTACAGCAGCTTCACGCTGTCCGACTTCCACTTTTACACCTTTGGATAAGTTTTTACGGCCTAGCAGTTCGGCAAACCCGCCAGCAAATCCGCCACTCATTCCCGCTACGCCCGGCACCTCAACGGTAGCCAGTCCGGCAATGACTTCAATAACTTCCGGGGCAATTTGAATCTCCCCAATTTCTGTACGTTCGAATTCAGTTGGCACTGTGCTCATACCTTCAACACCTTTCGGTCAAAATAAGTTTCATTCCAGCTTTGGATTTCAAAGCAGACATGCTCACTTATTATCCATACTATATCATTTGGCGTTCATTATGACAAACTGAGGAAATATACCGATTAAACTTCGTTTTCCTCCAAAAATTTAATATCAAAATCGCCTTTAATAAAGGTCGGATGCTCTAACAAACGCTGATGAAAAGAAATCGTTGTTGGTATGCCCTCAATAGCAAACTCAGCCAAAGCCCGCTTCATTTTGGCAATCGCATCCTGCCGTGTAGGCGCCCACACAATCAGCTTGGCGATCATAGAATCATAATAAGGAGGAATGCTATAACCCGGATAAGCTGCGCTGTCTACGCGAACCCCAGGACCGCCTGGAGGCAGATAAAATCCGATTTTACCCGGTGCAGGCATAAAATTACGATCCGGGTCCTCGGCGTTAATACGGCACTCTATCGCCCAGCCATTGATGGTGACATCTTCCTGCGTAAAGGAAAGCGGATGTCCTTCAGCGACCGAAATCATTTCCTTAATCAGGTCTACACCGGTAATCATCTCCGTTACGGGATGTTCTACCTGAATACGTGTATTCATTTCCATAAAATAAAATTGATTGTCTGGCCCAAGCAAAAATTCCAGCGTTCCCGCACCAGAGTACTGTACGGCCAATGCTGCACGAACAGCAGCCTGACCCATTTCTTCACGGACATCCTGCGAAAGTACAGGACATGGTGCTTCCTCCAGTAACTTCTGACGACGACGCTGCACAGAGCAGTCCCGTTCGCCCAAATGCGCAACATTACCATGCTTGTCCGCTATGATCTGAATTTCCACGTGTTTCATACCGGTCAAATATTTTTCTAGGTACACACCCGCATTGCCAAACGCTTTTTGCGCCTCCTGCTGAGCGGTAGTAATTTGCTGAATAAGGTTATCCTCATCTTCGGCGATACGAATACCTTTACCACCGCCACCTGCGGTGGCCTTGATAATTACGGGATATCCGATATCGCGTGCGATGGTAATGGCATCCTGCAAATCCTCTACCAGCCCGTCCGAACCCGGAATAACCGGAACTCCAGCATCCTTCATCGTCTGCTTGGCAACAGCCTTATCTCCCATTTTGTTAATCGCTTCGGGAGAAGGACCAATAAACGTAATATTGCACGATTCGCAAATTTCAGCGAAGTCCGCGTTTTCCGCCAAAAATCCGTAACCTGGATGAATGGCATCACATTCAGTCAATGTAGCAACGCTCATCAGGTTCGTAAAATTAAGGTAGCTGTCCTTAGACAGCGTCGGTCCGATACAGTAAGCCTCATCTGCGAGACGCACATGTAACGAATCCTTGTCAGCTTCCGAATATACGGCAACTGTCGAAATATTCATTTCGCGGCAAGCGCGAATGATACGAACCGCAATTTCTCCACGATTCGCAATCAATACTTTTTGAAATGTCATGACTTTATCCTCCCTGGGAGCAGTCTTGCCGAACCCTCAAAAGAGGGTACAAACAAGCTTTTTACTCCGGTTTCACAAGGAACAATGGCTGGCCATACTCGACCAACTGTCCGTTTTCGGCTAAAATTTCCACAATTTCGCCCTTCACTTCAGCTTCCAGCTCGTTCATCAGCTTCATCGCTTCAATAATACATACCGTTGTTTTTTCGCCCACTTTGCTGCCGATACTCACATACGGAGCCGTATCCGGGGATGAAGAACTATAGAAAGTGCCTACCATCGGAGATACGATTTTATGTAGATTGCTTGCATATTCCTTCGTTTCCCCAGCAGTTACATGTCCAACATCGGGTTGTGTTTGTACATTCGGAATAGCAGCTTGTGGTGCCACTGTATAAGCAGGCGCTGCCACAGGAGCCTGTACCGTAACGATCTCGCTTTTGCCCGGTTTCCGAATCAACAGGCGAGTTCCTTCATTTTCAATTTCAAGCTCATGCACAGACGTTTCATCCACCAGCTTGATCAATTCCTTAATCTCGCTTAATTTAAACATCTCTATTAATCACTCCTTCAGCATTTTGCCGGTTGCTGATAACATTGTTGAAACAGCTTTATGTATTATATCACAATCATTAAAAATAGAAAGAGCCCGGAATTGTGCAGAAATCCGGGCTTTTTCACTATTTTTGTCTTATTGTGTAACATACTGGACACTGATCTTGTCCTGCGTTACGTTCAGCTCCTTCATGACCTTATCGACAATCGTTACCGCTTGCTTAGCATCCAATTTTTCACTCAGAACCACTACTTTATATTTATCTGCATCTTCCTCACGGACGACCGCATTGGCAAACTGCTGCTGAAGCTCTTCTTCAATTCCGGTAATTTTGGCCTGTTTATCTTCAAGTACATGTAATTCCTTTTGCGCCTCTGCGGCTTTCTTGGGTGTGCTGTCGTTCATTGCGGTAGTCAGCTCGTCATTTTTCTTCTGATTTTCCACATCCCGCTCCAGCAAATAGTTATCAATCACAGCTGCTGCTGTAGGTTGGGCAGCTTGTTCGGTTGCCACTTGATCAAGTACCTGCTGGTCAGTTTTGGCGGTAGAGGATGCTTTGTCATCACTTTTTGCTGTCGTATCCGTCTTAGCCGTAGTTGTACTTTGATCGGATGCAGCTGGCTCATTAGCAGGGGCAGCTGCCGCGTCTTTATCACCTTTTGAGGTTTCTGTTGCTGGGTCGATTGTAGAAGCCGTGTCCGACTTCGTGGAATTCGCTGCTGCTCCGTCAGTTACTTCTCCATTCGTCACCACTTCATTTACCTTCAGTTCGTTCAATTGTTCTTCTGCCTTCGTCGTTGCTTCCTGTGCAGCATCCTGCTTAACCTTGCTCACTTGCTCGCTATCTGCCACTGGCGGATTTGCCGGGCTCGAGTCCTCCGTAAACAAATAATACGCAGACAGCACGACCATTAAACTCAGCATGGACACCAGCCAAACGGTTTGTCTTTTATTATTCATGTTCCGTCCTCCATATTCATTAATGGTTTAAAATATAAACTTCTTTGTTCCTGAATTCCATATTATCCCTGCTTGCGCGGAACGACTGAAATTTTGTAGGAAGGCACATTAAGTCCCTTCTGTACAGCATCGACAATTAGCTGCTTCACCGTAGGGTTTTCTGCCCCCATAGCCACAACAAGCACTCCCCTCACCTGCGGTTTTACTTTTTTTGTAACGATCGGAGTGTGCTGACCACCTGATGATTCATAGGTGACAATCTCGCCATCACGTGTATATTGAGTAGTGTGCCGTTGTCCACCATTGGCGTCCGTCTCGTTATTTTCTTCCTGCATGTCCTTCACATTGCGTTGAACGATAACTTCTTCGGTGGAGTCTACCGTAACCATGACATCGACGGTTCCTACGCCAACAATCTGCTCCAGCATCTGTTTCATATTGTCCTCAAAAACTTTCTCGATCCCGGCAAAGGAACTCTCTTCCCCTGTCGTTGTCCCTAACGCAGGCTCATTTTTCATCACGCCAGGCGGCTCTCGCCCTACGTTTTCCGGGTCAACCTTTTTCACATTAACGAATGAATTAAAAAGCATGATCGCTACACCGATAAGGCCAAGAATAAGCAGCCAGCGAAATGAATTGAATCTTTTCGCCCCATCCGCCCCTCCACCCATCCATTGCTCCAGCTTTTTCATCCATTTGCCCATTTCTGCTCACCTCCTGTTACCATTCATGTGTTCCATCCTGCGAAGAAACCACCTGAACATTTTTGCTGTCGATCCCCCATTTTTCACGTAGAAGTCCTGTAATTAAGACAAAAGCTTTCGTATCCGTTGGCTTTCCATCCTCAGCGGTTTCGTCAGGAATACGGTAATCCTCTCGCGTTTCTTCATTATGATCCGAAGTTTTTGCATGTGTCGGCTCCACACGAATATTTACCGTCTTTTCAGCTACAGGCTCCACCATTATCGGCTTGGCATCCACACCAGGCGGGACGTCTGTGTTTTTCTTTTCTTTTTCTGCCTGCTGCTCCGCCAATTTGACCACTACTGACTGGACACCCGTTCCTGCCTCCAGCCCCGATTCCTTCTGTTGAATCTGCGCAAGGGTAACCTGGACCGACTGAATTGCTAACCCAGTGTACTGTTCCAACTGTCCTTTCATTTCCTTAGCTACCTCTTTGCCAGCCCATTGCATGGAACTTTGTTCCTGCTGTTGCTTCAACTTGCTGCCTTTTGCTAAAATCTCCTCCAATGTCGGTTCCCTCTTGCCTGTCTCTGCCTGACGTTGAAGATCCAATGCCCGCCCCAGAACCTCGGAGGGGCTGCTGCTCAGCAAGCGCACGACCGGAGACAGCAACGTCAGCAGAATAAGCAGACTGAGTACGAGCTTGACATACCTTTCCATGGATCGGCTCGGTAAGATCATATCGACAAAAGAAGCCAGCAGCACGATGAGCACCAGTTCCTTAAGCCAGCCTCCCAGCCAGGTCACGTTCACTCCCCTCCCTCTCGTTGGATTGCGTGCATTTGTTCACCTCATCATGACCGTCATATTGCCTGCCGCGAGCATGACTGTAATCGCAAGGAAGGACATTAATCCCACTGCCGCCAGCGCCGCGAAAACATAAATCATGCTCTTGCCGATCGCATCCAGACATTCCACAATAGGTGTATCTCCCAAAGGCTGCATGATCGCTGCAGTTACTTTGTAAATGAGAGCCAGCGTCAGAATCTTGAGGGCAGGAAAGGCGCAAAGGAACAAAATAATAATGACTCCTACCAGGCCAATGGCATTTTTCACGAGCAGCGAAGCCGAAATGACCGTATCTGTCGCATCTGCCAACGCCTTGCCTACCACCGGTACAAAGCTACCTGTAATATATTTGGCTGTGCGGATCGTTAATCCGTCAGTAACCGACGATGTCAAACCCTGTACCGAAATGACTCCCAGAAATATGGTCAAAAGCACTCCCAGCACCGCGACTCCAGCGTTCCGCAGCAGATCAGCTAACTGGGTCAGCTTGTATTTCCCCGTCAGCGAGTTGACCAAGTACAGCACAGCCGAGAAGAACAGCAGCGGGAAAACCAGCGTATGAATGACTGTTCCGACCGTGTTGATCATAAATATAATCAGCGGGTGGGTCACCGAAACTGTTACGACGTTACCCATCGAGGCCAACATGGTAAACAGCAAGGGCAACATCGCCATCATGAAGTGAATCATGCTGTCAATCGCTTCTTTGGCATAACCAATCGCTACACTAAAGCTATTAATCGCCAGAATGATAATGACCATGTACACGATAGCGTAGGCAACTTTGCTGACCTGTTTGCTTTCAAAAGCGCTTTGCAACGTTTCCAGTACCATACTCATAATGCTGAGCATGACGATGGTGACGAGCAGCTTGGCATTTACCCGGATTTCATGGATGAAAAAATCAGCTATGGCGCTCAATACACCCTTTATGCTGAACCCTTCACCGCCCGGAAGCAGCATGTCCATGAAGGAAGGCGTTTTCTGATCAGGGAAAAATCCGCCGTATTGCTTCATGAGCCCGTCCCAATAATGTTCAACTTCATCTTTGGGCATTTGCCCCGCCTGTTGTCTGATCCATTCGTTTGTAGGTGTATCTGCAAAGAGGATCGCAGCCGAGGCGCACCAGAGACATAGCAGCAAAATCGCAATTACTTTGAGATTCGGCATGCCCCCCAGCCTTTTCATGGCATCACCCCCTCAGGCGGGCATCAGCTTCAGAATGGTATCAATAATAATGCTGATAATCGGGATTGCGAGCACCATTATGAGTACCTTTCCCGTAAGTTCAATTTTGGAAGCAATCCCGTCTTGTCCCGCATCCCGAACGATCTGCGCTCCAAATTCGGCAATATAAGCGATACCGATTATTTTCAATACGGTTTTAAAATAAATCATGTCCATGCCTGAAGACCTGGCCATTCGCTCCAGCACAGCAACCACAGATCCGATCTTGCCAATCAGCAGCAAAAAAATGACGATTCCCGCAGCTGTTGCAATCAAAAAGGCAAACATCGGCTTCTGTTCCTTTATGACTAAAATGAGGACTGTGGCAATGAGGGCGAAGCCCACCACCTGAATGATTTCCATGTGTCCACCTACTGAAAAAGAAAGATAGATTTGATCTCTTGCAGAAGGTTATCCAGCATTCGCACCACCATGAACAGCACCACGACGAAACCGATGACCGTTACCCAGTGGGCCATGTCTTCTTTGCCCATTTGCTTTAGTACGGTATGAATCATGGCGATAATAATGCCAATTCCGGCAATCTGGAAAATTGCGTTCACTTCTAAATTCATTCGAGCACCCCGCTAATAGATCAAAATGACGATCAATGCCCCGATCAGCAGTCCCAGGCTTCTGCTCATACGCTCGTATCTCACCTGATCTGCCTGCGCCTGCGCTTCCTCATGGGATAACTGCTGGATGGTCAGCGCAATGTGCTTGATCTGGTCTTCACGGTCGCTGGTTCCAAGGCTGTAAGCAAGCTGCCTCATCGCTTCCTTCTCAGCCTGCTTCATAGAGGAACGGCTCCAAGAGTCTTCAATCGCTTTATGCAAGCTTTCTCTGGCGGTCAGGCCAAAAGAGGGGTGCATCCAGCGTGAGGCTTGCTGAAACAGAGTGCGCAGCGGCTCTCGCAAGGGCTCTCCTGTCTTGGCGAAAGCATCTGGTAACGGAGACACCCCGTAGGAAACCTCGGTGGTCAGTCTTTGCAGCGCGAGAATCAACTCCCTGATTTGCCGTGGCCTCATCGCAAACTGCCTTGCCCGCTGCCAGCCTGCCAGCGTAGCGGCCAGTATAACCAAGGCAGCACCCAGCAGCTTAAGCATAGGAGATGCCCCCATTCTGCCCTTCTCCAGGCAGTGTCAGCCTGCGCTGCTTGGCATCTGCCAGTCGAAAAGAGACGCCCCGGCTCGTCCGCTCCAGCATGACGTAGAGCTGAAACAGCTCCTGCCCTGTAGTTAATCCGGCAAAAGCAGACCGGGTCGCCATTTCAGCCACATCACGACCATGTGCGGAAGCAATGACTGCGATGCCTGCATGAAGCGCTTCACGCACCGCCTCAGCATCTTCTTGTCGTCCGATTTCATCAACAATGAGGACATCCGGTGACATCGAGCGGATCATCATCATCATGCCTTCTGCTTTCGGACATCCGTCCAATACATCGGTGCGAGGCCCGACATCAAAACCGGGGATCCCTTTGTGACTACCAGCGATCTCAGAGCGTTCGTCTATAATGCCTACTTTGAGTCCATTCCGTCGCCCCCCATTGCTTTCCATCCCTCCGTAACTGAGTTGCCGAGCCAAGTCCCTAAGCAGTGTCGTTTTGCCATGCTGAGGAGAGGACAAAATGAGGGTGTGCCGGATTTTCCCGGACATTCGATCTGCTACATAAGGCAATATCCGATCAGCTATGCCGGGAATTGCACGAGCAATTCTTACATTAAAGCTGCTTATATCCCTCAAATGCTCCACTCGTCCTCGGTTGAGCACAGTTCTCCCTGCCAAGCCAATACGATGACCGCCAGGGATCGTAATAAACCCTTTGCGAAGCTCCTCTTCCATGGTATACAGGGAATGATTGCTGATAAAATCCAGTAGTCGGTGGGCATCCTCACGGTCAGGCTTATAGGCTTCCACAGGGTTCAAAGTCAGCCGACCTGCAGACGTTACAAAATGATGATCACCATTTGAATTAATTTCCAGCGGCCTTCCTTCCCGGACCCGAATTTCTTCCAGTTGCTTAAATAGCGCTTCTGGAAGCCTTCCGAGTATACCGTGCAACGGTTCGGGAAATAACTCCAGCCATTCCATACCGATGCCGCCCCCTCACAGTTGTCCTTTTTCTTTAAGACAAGTCTATGGTTGACTCTCGCTTTTTATGCCGAAAATATATCGAAAACCTAGTTGAACATTTGTTAACTCCTATCAACGCTCAGCAGACCTTTCTCCCGCTTGTTCAAGCACCATTCTCTAATTCGTACAAATAAAAAAGGGCCACTCAAAGCCTTATCGGCTAAGGGATACCCTTGGTATAAAAGATAGATTTACAGCAAAAAGAGGCTGCCCCTCAGTCTAACTTTCACTGATGGAACAACCTCTCAACCTACTGCTGTATTCTATGATTTATCAAACTATAAATAGGAGGCGTATAATGTATCGACCTTTACCCGTCATAGCATCGTTCACATTAGACATATTCAGTGTCTAGATCACGTTGCTTTTATTAACGACGGTCCTGCGGTCCACCCACAAACGCTTGCTCCTCGGTATCCAGATTATAAGCTGTATGCAACGCCTGAATAACCTCATGAAGCTTACCCGCTTCAATTACACATGATACTTTGATTTCAGATGTGCTTACCATTTTAATGCTAACGCCTTGCTCCGCCAGCACAGCAAACATTTGCGCTGCAACACCCGGATGGCTAACCATTCCTGCACCTACAATGGATACCTTCACCAAGTTTTCCTCAGACGTCACTTCACGGTATGGAAGCTCTCCGCGAATACCTTCCAGCGTCTTCAGTGCTGCTTCACGATCCGTTAGAGCTACTGTAAAAGAGAAATCCGCTTTGCCAGCTTCAACCCCGCTCTGCACAATAATGTCTACATCAATTTTGGCTGCCGCCAGTGTTCCAAATACTTTCGCCAGTACACCAGGGATATCGGCGACGCCCAAAATACTGATTCTTGCTACATTTTTATCATATGCAATCCCACTGACTACAACGCCTTGCTCCATTACTGCATCCTCCTTTACGACCGTTCCTTCATTATGGTTAAAACTGGACCGCACAATCAGCGGTACCCGATTATGTTTGGCATACTCTACCGCACGGGGATGCAATACAGCTGCACCCAGATTGGCTAATTCCAGCATTTCATCATAAGAAATTTCTTTTAGCTTACGAGCAACCTTCACGATTCGTGGATCTGTTGAATATATGCCGTCCACATCCGTGTAAATTTCGCAGGCATCCGCTTGAATCGCCGCCGCCAGCGCAACCGCCGTCGTATCAGATCCACCACGTCCCAGCGTCGTAATGTCTCCCTCTGCAGACATCCCTTGGAAACCAGCTACAACAACAATCTTGTTGCTGCTCAGTGCATCCAGCACACGCTGAGGTTGAATGTCCGTAATCCGTGCTCGACCAAAGTCAGATTCAGTACGGAAACCAGCCTGCCATCCCGTAAACGATACCGCTTCATGACCCAACTGCTGAATAGCCATCGACAACAATGCGATCGATATTTGCTCACCTGTCGTCATCAACATATCCAACTCACGTGCAGGCAACTGTTCATTCAACAATTTGGCCTGGTCAATCAGTTCGTCTGTCGTGTCTCCCATTGCTGAAACGACCACTACACATTGATGCCCTTCACTCTGTTTCTCAACAACGCGTTTTGCCACGCGTTTCATGCGCTCCGTGTCACCGACGGAACTGCCTCCGAATTTCATGACATACAAAGACAACGATATTCACTCCCTCAGACTCAACAGTATGTAACCTTGAGATGGCACCAACGACTTGAACGTGACATCCTGCGGCATAACTTTAGTACAGTATAATACGAAAGTGCTATGCGGAGCCAATGTTTTTTAATCATAAGTTATTGGTAATCCGTCTCTTAAAAAAATATCCCCTGCCCTTAACAAGGACAGAGGAAATCTAAAAGCTGCAAAATTTATGCGCGAGACATGTATTTGCCGTCACGTGTATCAATTAACAATACGTCATCTTGGTTAATGAACAAAGGAACTTGAACATTCAGACCTGTTTCCAGTTTGGCATTTTTGGTTGCACCTGTAGCCGTATTACCTTTAATACCCGGTTCTGTTTCGATTACTTTGAGTTCCACGCTGGTAGGCAGGTTAATACCCAGGATTTCTCCGTTATAGCTGACGATATTTACATTCATATTTTCTTTCAGGAAGTTAAGCTCCCATTTCAGCTGATCGCTGGTCAATGTGAATTGATCATATGTTTCATTGTCCATGAATGTATGATCATCTGCACTTGCATACAGATAAGATACACCACGATTTTCGATTTGCGCCCGACCGATCGTTTCACCCGCGCGGAATGTACGTTCAACGGTGTTACCGTTACGCAAGTTTTTCAACTTGGAGCGTACGAACGCTGCACCTTTACCCGGCTTTACGTGTTGAAAATCCAGCACCGTAAAGATATCTCCGTCTACCTCGACGGTCAAACCTGTTTTAAAATCATTAACGTTAATCACTAAAATACCCCTCCTACAGGACTGTTATCGTTATTAAACGACTGTAAATTCTTTGCTTGAATGTGTTAATACCTTGATGCCGCTATCTGTAATAACGATATCATCCTCGATCCGTACACCGCCCAATCCAGGCACATAAATACCCGGCTCGACCGTTACAACCATGCCCGGCTCCAGAATATCATCACTCGCCTTCGACAGACGTGTAGATTCATGTACTTCCAGACCCAGACCATGACCTGTACTGTGCCCGAAATTGTCTCCATAGCCATGGCTCGCAATAATATCCCGAGTCAGCGCATCCGCTTCACGGCCTGTCATGCCCGGTTTAATATGTTCGAGTGCGTGAAGCTGCGCCTTAAGTACAATATCGTATATTTCACGCAACTGGGGCGCCAAATCCCCTTGTGTAGCCACTGTACGTGTCAAATCGGAGCAGTAGCCATCCAGCAACGCACCAAAATCAAACGTAATTAGCTCACCCGCTTGTACTAACTTAGCACTGGCTACGCCATGAGGCAATGCCGAACGAACCCCGGATGCTACTATCGTGTCAAATGAAGAGGATGTAGCTCCCTGTTTGCGCATGAAGAATTCCATTTCCAGGTCCAACTCACGCTCGCTGACACCTGGTTTGATGTAAGGTAAAATGTGTGCAAATGTAGCATCTGCCAAATCCGCTGCCCGCTGCATCACTTCCAACTCTTCCGCATCCTTGTACACCCGCAACTTCTCCACAATGCCCGACACCGGAACCAGTGTAATAGGTGACAAATCTTCGCTATAAGCTTTATGCGTCGCAACAGTTACAGCGTCTTGCTCGAAGCCTGTTTCGCTGATCTGATGGGAGGACAGCAATTCTTTCACTGTTTCCATGACCTGTGCAGCATGCTGCACCACCGTGAAGCCTTCGGCTTGTTCGGTCGCTTGCGTCATATAGCGAAAGTCGGTCAGCAAATAGCTATGGGATTCCGTAATCAGCACATAACCCGCTGAACCTGTAAAGCCTGTCAAATATCGACGATTGACAGGGCTAGTAATCAGCATAGCCCGCAGATTATGCTCGCCCAGCGCCTGCCGCAGCTTTAACACCCGGTCATTCTTCATCTTTCATTCCGCTCCCCTCTGTCAAATAACCAAATGCTATTTTAACACAGGGGATAGGCGCTTGAGAAGTTTTTGTTACGTTCAGTCCCCAGCTTTCTCAGGCTCGCGCTTTCTTTCATCCGTATACTCGACAGCAACGGTATATCCGATAAATAGTCCCCACAGTATAAACACACAAATTTCCGTATATATCGAATTCCATGTTAACCGATAAGGAAGATTCATCATCCCTAGCTTAGGACCTGTTAACACAAATAAAACAACCCACCAGATCAGACCGTAAACGATGCCGGGTACAGGACCCTTAAATCTGCGAAACATCAGAGTGTACACCAGTGACGCTACGACGGATAATGCAATAAAAAACAATAGCCCTACCAGATGCCCCGCCATGGTGTTCATGAACGAATGCTTGAAAAAAGGCTCCGCGAGAAAGCCGGGTGCTACTACCGTAAAGTGCAGCGTATAAAACAGCCAGCGCAGCAATCCCCATAACACACCCGCAAAAAAACCCAGCTCAAGTGCAAAAGGAATGAGCGGCGTATGTATTTTGCCTGACTGCTGTCTGCCTCTGCTACTGTTGTAGTTATGATTACGTTGATCCTGAGATTCATGAGACTGCTCCTGATCATGACCTATCTTGGGTATAGAGTAGGTTTCACTCATGTTGTTTGATCCCCTTTCAAGATGCAAAACTTTTCCATGGTAAAGACTTATTGTCACATGGAAAACATGTACTTCCATCGGATTCATGCATATTCATTTTGCTAGGTAGTATGCTCCAAGGGCCGGTAATTTAACAATGAAGTTGATGAGTGGATTTTGTATAAGGGGGGTGCTGTGGTGTGGCTCACATGGCAGCTTTCCAGTTGAGCGTTCAGACCCGTTTTTTACATTGACAAAATTTTAATCCTCTATCATAATATAATGATGAAAATGATAATCATTATCATTTTCTAAAAACATATATACGGGAGAACGCTTCTATGAAAAAGGGATTCATCGGGATTTTATTGTTAATGGTTTTTACGCTCACTCTGGCAGGTTGCGGAGCAGCCGACAATGCATCGGATAAAGATCAGGCAGCCACGTCGGATAGCAAACCGACTGACACAGCGACCGGTCCTGTGACGGTAAAGCATAATCGTGGTGAGATCACGCTCAACAAGCCCGCCCAGCGTGTCGTAGTACTGGAATGGACATTTACAGAGGATTTGATTGCGTTGGGCGTTCAGCCGGTTGGTAATGCAGACAATGCCAACTACAAGGTGTACGTGACACCGGAGGCGGCTCTGGATAGTAGCGTGGTCGATGTCGGCACGCGTAACGAGCCGAATCTGGAAGCGATTGCTGCATTGAAGCCGGATCTGATCATTTCCAATGTTGATGGAAATGCAGCTATCTATGAGCAACTCAATGCCATTGCACCGACCATCGAATATAGTCTGAACGATGGTAAAGGCTACGATCATGATAAAATGGTAGAAATTTTTAATAGCATCGCAGTTGCTCTTGGAAAAGAAGACAAAGCCAAGCAGGTGCTTGCCGAACTGAATCAGCATTATGCTGAAGCCAAAGAAAAGCTCGCCGCTGCTGGCAAGTCGGATTATCATTATATACTGACACAGGCTTTCACTTCGCAAAATGCGGCCAGCCTCCGTATGTTTTCGGATAACTCAGTCGTCGTGGCAACACTGGCGAAGATCGGTATGATTAACGATTGGAAACCGAGCAAAGTTGAACAGTATGGCTTTTCAACTGTAGGCATTGAAGCTCTGTCTGCCGTTCAGGACAGCAACTTTATCTATATTGTGCAGCCGGACGATAATGTTTTCGGCGCACCCATGAAAAATAATTCGGTCTGGAACGGTCTGAATTTCGTTAAAGAAAAACGTACCTATTCACTGAGCGGTACGACATGGACATTTGGCGGCCCTCTCTCATCAAAAGGGCTGGTTGACCAGGTTGTCGGGGCAATTACGCACTGAGGCGTATGATAAGTATTTATGGGGGCGGTCTTACCGCTCTCATCGTGTTTTTTATAAGCCGTGGTATGAGCTTTTCTCCGCTATAAGAATTTCCACCTTCTCCGTTATTACTACATCTCCTCTTCAAATGATAAAAAAAGCAGGGCTCCAATTAGAGTCCTGCTTTGCCCCCTTCACACTTTGGTATCCCTCTTCATTTAAGAAATGCTGAAGTCAATGGATTTAACCCAAAAACAAGTCCTGAAGAAGCGTTAGCGTTCTCCTTTATCGGGTCGGATTTTTACCATATATCCCCCCAATCCAAAAAATCCAGGGATAACAGCGTTCAGAAGCATGATCCAAGCATGGAGCAGCCTAATTACCACCTCTCAATTTCATCTAACTAGATATTCCCTTCCAAATTCGATACAATATACAAAAAAGCATGTATTAAGAGAGGTGAGACGGTTGTCACAAGCATCCAAGCCTGTGAGCTACGGCGGTCAGGCAGTCATTGAAGGTGTCATGTTCGGCGGCAAGCGTGTCAATGTCACGGCAGTTCGCCGCAAAACTGGCGAAATCACATATTTGGAAGTACCACGCAAGGAGCAATCCTGGGTATCCAAATTCCGCAAAATTCCTTTATTGCGGGGGATTGTAAGCATCATCGACTCCAGCGCTAAGGGTACGAAGCATTTAAACTATTCAGCCGATGCGTATGCTGATGATGAAGTAGATCCGGAAGAACGTGCAGAACAAAAGAAAAAAGAAGAATCCCGCTGGAGCCTGAGTATGATGATCGGCGTGGCGGCGGTCGGTATTTTGTCCTTCCTGTTTGGCAAAATCGTTTTGACCCTCGTTCCGGTTATTGTGGAGAATTTCCTGTTCGGCGGCTTGTTTCACAACCAGATTCTGCATAACCTAGCTGAAGGAGTTATTAAGCTGATTTTGCTACTGGCTTATTTATGGGGTATTTCCCAAACTCCGTTAATCAAGCGACTGTTTCAATATCACGGCGCAGAGCATAAAGTAATTACTGCATTTGAAGCAGGGGAAGAACTAACTCCGGCCAATGTGCAAAAATACAGCCGTCTGCATTATCGTTGCGGCAGCAGCTTTATTATGCTGACCGTGATCATCGGGGTACTTGTCTATTCCCTGTTTACCTACGATAATCTGTGGGAGCGTATGGGGCAACGACTTTTACTGCTTCCGATCGTACTGGGGCTTTCTTTTGAATTTCTCAAGCTGACCAATGCTCTTCGGGAAATTCCGGTACTTCGTTATTTAGGTTACCCCGGCCTGTGGCTGCAACTACTTACCACCAAAGAACCGACCGATGATCAAGTGGAGGTATCCATTGCCTCATTTAAGCGTATGCTTGAATTGGATGCTGAGTTGGAAAACGTACCCGTAAAGGAGACCTTCAACAGTCCGGTCCTTGATCCTGTGAAAGGATGAGTGAATAATGAACAGACATGCCGTTATTTTCTGGCTTACCCTTGCTTTGGGCGCATATGGGATTGTAGATATGCTATGGAGAGGAAGCTGGGGTTTTCTCATTAGTTTACTAATTCCCGTCCTTGTTTTTGCAGTTATATTTCTGCTATACAAATACCTGCCAGGACAACGCAACCGTACTCCCAAAATCAAACCCTCTGTGCGCACCATGGCCAAAACAGCCAACGCACGTAAACAGCAGACTACAGGCAAGCGCAAAGCGTATCCTTTTCATGTCATTGAAGGTTCCAAGGGCAAAAATGAAGAAGAACAACCTAAATATCATTAATGATAATGATCCTTTAAAATGTAGCACAAAGGAGCCATCACCCGCATTGTGAAGTATGACCGGGAAGAGGCTCCTTTTTACAACCTTTTTCATTAACTTCAACTGCGAGTAAGTGTTTATTTTATAGCATACATTGTATCCTTCATCAATTGATACTTGTTATACTGCTGCTGATAAGAAGTGATACTCCATTTGTGGAAAAAAGCATCCCCTGCCTGCATACCCGAAGCATACAACAAATCACTTTGCTCTGGAGAAATGTTGAATTGTGCTGTGCGGATACCCAATGTTGGAATTTTAATGGTCCGATACCGATTCTCCTGCTCAATATAACGTTCATCGTGTGCTGATAGCATTGTATCAAAAATAGCCTGCAGCATTGTCAATGGGCCCCGTATATAAGAAACTTTGGTCTCCGTTCCCGTTTTGCCCACCATTTGAAACCCTACCGTTGGAATCGTTTTGGCCTCACGTTCATTTACAGGCTCATCAAAAAGCCACAAAGGCAAATTGCTTAGCAAGGCCCCATCAACTACAAATACAAATTGCTGGGAAAAGGTTTTTCCCTTGGCAAGTGCAGAATCAAGTCTTAACATAACTGGATCAAAAAAATAAGGGATACTTGTGCTCATCCGAATGGCCTTGGCTACCTCCAGTGAAGAGGGATTTATACCAAAACGTTTGATATCCTCAGGAAGCACCAGAATGCGTCCATTCGTGATGTCTGATGCAATAATGCGCAGTTTGCCAGGAGGTAAATCCGCGAACGTACGCACTCCCTTAGCTCGTAACAGCTCGCGTACCCAGTGCTCGAGTGCTTCCCCTGAGTAGAGCCCTTTTTTAAGAAAGATACGAGCAGCTGGCCCAACCCACTTAACGTTGAACACTGGAGAACGTCGTAACAACTTGACCAAGGGTGTTTTCTCAATTACGGCTTTCATTTCATCCGCTGAGTATCCCGCAGCCAATAAAGCAGCCACAATAGCACCTGATGATGTACCTGCCACACGATTGAATACAATCCCATGCTCCTCCGCAGCCTTAACTGCACCCGCCAGCGAAATTCCCTTAACCCCTCCACCCTGGAACACAGCATTGATCAGCATAGATCAAAAAACCTCCGTTCTCTTGGGAGTAAGCAGTTCTACTGCTTATGTATGAGAACGGAGGCTTATATAGAACCTATATGATCCAATTTATATCATAATTGATAATAATTTTGAAGAAGCTGAATGAGTCCGTATGGATTTTTGCGCAAATGCTGTGCACTAAAATAAATATCCCCTTTAACTTGCTTATAATTCTCGTTCAGTTCAAGCTGCTTAATTAGCTCTTGAGAAGTTTGCCATCCTTTTTCAGGAGTGCCGATTTTATACGGGGAGTGGCCGATATATAGCTTAACATCTGAATTTTTGACCTCATTGGACCACCATGCGACGAGCTTGTCATAGCCCGCAGCCGGGAAACCGATACTCCAGTAAATTTGTGGAGCTACATAATCAATCCATTCTTTGTTGATCCAGGTTCTTACATCTGCAAACGTTGTATCATACGCTGTAACGCCTGCCTTCGTGTCTGAACCCGTTAAGTCCTGAGACTTGTTGCGCCACACCCCAAAAGGACTAATCCCAAATTGAACTTTCGACTTATCGGCATGAATGCTTTTGCCCAAATCTCGGACAAAACTGTTCACATTATCTCTCCGCCAGTCGCCCTTGTTAGAGATTTTGTTGGCATTATATGCTTTGAAGGTCGCATCATCATCAAAAGTTCCGCTGTAGGGATAGAAATAGTCGTCCAAATGGACACCATCAATATCGTATCCATTTACGACCTCCATAATCGCCGCAATGACATGCTGACGTGCGGCCGGAATTCCTGGATTGATGTATAACTGACTACCGTTCTTAACAATCCAATCCGGATGTTGATTAGCTACATGGTTTGCAGCCAAACCGCTGGTTGTTCCTGTAGAATTAGCCCGGAACGGATTAAACCAGGCATGAAATTCCATCCCTCGTTTATGCGATTCGCTAATCATAAATTTCAAGGGATCATAGCCCGGATTTTTACCTTGGGTATTCGTCAAATACTTGCTCCATGGCACGAGATTAGACGGATAGAGCGCATCACCGCTGGCACGAACCTGAACAAATACCGCATTAATGCCCATGCCCTGCAAATCATCGAGCATTTTAGTAAACTCCTGCTTTTGCTTCTCGGAGCTGCTTCGGGCAGCGGAAGAAGGCCAATCTCCATTAATGGTAGAAATCCATGCTCCACGCATGGAAGTTGAAGCCTTCACTTGAACAACATTTCCCTGTGAAGAACTTGAACCGTCCTCATGAGTAGATGTGGACGGTGAAGTGACAACCGCCTGCTCATCATCAATGGCTTCCTGATCCGTACTTACGCTTTGCTGATTGCCAGATGCAGACGTATCTGATGTGGAACCGCCGCTTCCCGCAGAAGTGTTCCCACCAGTAGAGACACCTTCCTTACCACTGCTTAACGTAATGACTCGCTCTGCGGCTTGCCAGTCCACTTTTAATCCTAACTCTTCCCCAACAAAACGCAGTGGCACCATGACTCTCCCGCTTGTCATACGTGCAGATGCATCCAATCGAACAGACTTGCCATTCACGGTAGCGCTTTGTCCGCCGTTCCCCATAGATATATTTTTGTCCTGTGCTGTAATCGTTACCGTGCCGGATGATTCTGACCAGTTGACCTGAGCACCCAATCCCTCACTAATCACTCGCAGAGGAACCATCGTAACATTGGCTCCCTGTACAATATACGGTGACGCGTCACTTTGCAGGGACTGTCCGTCCAAAATAATCTCAATATCTCCAGTTGGAGCCGCTTGAACTCCAGGCACGATGGCAGTCTGCACTGCTAAGAGTAGCCCCGTAGCCAATACCCCTATTTTCTTCCAATTCATATCATTACAATCCTCCGCTAACCCTGTTAATTTTAACCCCTATCTTGTCCTTCTATATAATGGATAGACGCTAACAACCGGATATTTGTTGCGGTCGGCACAAATAAAAAAAGCATCGTCCGTAAGGACAGATGCTTTTAGGAATCCCCACTTAATTCCTTGTGTATGTCATGAAGCTGGCGCAAGCGATCTTCATCCCGGCGGAAATATTCGACCAATGTCTCGATACGGGTGATCGAATCCCAGCTCAAATGGTGTTCAATACCTTCCACATCTTTATATATCAGGTCCTTATCAACCCCAATCATATCCAGAAATTGCTCTAGTAACTGGTGGCGGTCAACCAACCGTTTGCCGACCTTTTTCCCTTTCGGTGTCAAAATTAGTCCTCGATACTTCTCATATACAAGATAATCGTCCTTATCCAACTTCTGAATCATCTTGGTAACGGACGAAGGATGCACCTCCAGACCCTCTGCGATATCCGAGACACGAGCATATCCCTTCTCATCAATCAGTTGGTAAATGCGCTCCAAATAATCTTCCATGCTTGGCGTTGGCACTTGTTTCCCTCTTTTCTGTTATTGAACGGGCGCTTACCGCCTTCATTTCCTGCGTTAAACCTACTATGTAATGATACATGTTATCATTGCCCATTGGCAAGTCTCATCCCTTCACTCACAGCTATTGCCACGATTTGTTCAATTTAAGCCGGGTACACTAATAACGTCGTCCCTGTATCGTTTATTCCTGCGGCATAACTTAGAGTTGGACACCAGAGCACTGAGGATTTATTTCGAAAGGAGCGTTAGCCATGTCTACGCTTGAGCGTACTCCTGTCCAAACCAGAGCAACTAAGCCATTTTTGCCTGACCTGGTGTTTTTTGAGCCAGACGCACTGAATTATCCCAAGGGCCAGCGTATCATGGATTGGGTCAAAGCCAAGGATATTCCGTATCGGATGACTACCTCTCACAACCGAATTACTAATTTACCAGGTGAAACTGAAGTTGAAAAGTACCGAATGGCAAAAAAGACACTGGTTGTCGGTATCCGTAAAACGTTAACCTTTGACCAATCCAAGCCCTCTGCCGAATACGCCATCCCCATTTCGACTGGTTGTATGGGGCACTGTCACTACTGTTATTTACAAACAACCTTGGGGGCAAAGCCGTATATTCGCGTATATGTTAACACCGATGATATCTTATCAGCAGCTAAAGCCTATATTGAGGAGCGCACGCCTGAAATTACCCGTTTTGAAGCAGCCTGTACCTCCGATCCCGTTGGTTTGGAGCATATCACCGGATCGCTAGGAGACTTGATTCGTTTCATGGCAGATGAGGAATTTGGCCGACTGCGTTTTGTTACTAAATATCATCATGTCGATCCATTGCTGGACATTAAACATAATGGTCATACCCGCATCCGCTTTAGCATTAATTCCGATTATGTTATTAAACAGTTTGAACCTGCAACTTCGCGCTTCGAGGAACGCATTGAAGCAGCGGGCAAAATCGCCCGAGCCGGTTATCCGCTGGGGTTCATCATTGCACCCATCATCTGGTATGACGGCTGGGAAGAAGGTTACGGCGAGCTGCTGCGCAAATTGGGAGAAACCTTGCCCCAGCATGCTACTAAAGATTTGACGTTCGAATTAATTCAACATCGCTTCACCAAAACATCCAAAGCCGTCATCGAGAAACGTTATCCGAAAACCAAGCTGGAAATGGACATTGAGAAACGCAAGAAAAAATGGGGCCGCTGGGGACAAAACAAATATGTTTATCCCGATGAACAGCAAAATGCACTACGAGAGTTTATCACAGAGCGCATTTTTGAACATTTCCCTTTGAGTCGTATTGAATATTTCACATAACTAACATCCAATCTGGGGTAATCTGTTGTAAAAATAGCGTTACATCGGTCATATGATCTGTTACCAGTAAAATGCCAGTGATAACAAGTAGTATGCCACCTGTTTTGATGAGGATGGAGGTATAGCGAGAGGATAGTCGAACAGAGCCTGCCAGCAAAGCTAATACAAAAAATGGAATCGCAAAGCCAAGCGCATAGCCTGTAATCAGCTTGAACCAAATGTGATGCTCTACTGCAGCCAAAGCGATAATGGCCGTTAGCATGGGACCGATACAAGGCGACCAGCCTGCCGCAAACCCAATTCCAATCACAAAGGAACCGGCGTACCCGGCAGGCTTCCATGTCCAGCGAAGCTTATGCTCCCTCATTAGAATCAAAGGACGCACCACACCAAGAGATACCAGTCCCATTAGTAAAATAAGTAACCCCGCTACCACTCTTAGCGTATCCCCATAATTGGCAAACCATTCTCCAAGCAACCCGACACTTGCACCCAATGAATAGAAAACGACCGAAAAGCCCAATACAAAAGCAAGCGTGTGTCCCATCGTACGGTAACGCACCTCAGCCTTGTGTCGTCCTTCAGCCAGTTCACGCGCCGACATCCCTGTCATATACGATAAATAAGATGGATACAGTGGTAAACAACACGGTGAAAAAAAAGAAAACAGCCCGGCTACGATCGCCAACCCGGCGTTGATATCTGTCATCATCATTTCCTCCCACCTGTCTGAAGTGATCACGAGCAAACAAGCCCTACCTACTTAAACATACGTTGGGAAGGAGCTAAATATGATGCAAGCCAAAAAGCGCATGCCCGGGAAGAATGACACCCGAATATACGCTCATTACGTTCTTTTATTTTACTATAACGTGTTACTTTACAATCGCACCATTCGGCATACCTTCCGGTACGGTGGCCAGCGTAAGCTGATCTCCATATGATGCTGCCAAAATCATACCTTGCGACAGCTCTCCCCGAAGTTTTACTGGCTTAAGATTGGTCACACAGATCACCTTGCGCCCAATAATATCTTCAGGTGTATAAAACTTCGCAATCCCGGATACAACCTGCCGCTGCTCATAACCGAGATCAAGTTGGAGCTTCAGCAATTTATCGGCCTTCTTTACAGGCTCACAGGCGATGACCTGAGCAACGCGCAGTTCTACCTTGGCAAAATCCTCAATGCCAATCTCTTCCTTTGCCTCCGGTGCTTCCTGGCTCGTCTCAGATGCATTCTGCGGTTGAATTTGTGCTGTAGCTTCCTCCGGTTTCTTACCTCCAGTCATTGCTTCCACGATGAAAGCAACCTCCTGCTCTGAATCCAGACGCGGGAAGATCGGATTGCCTTTGACCAGCTGCGTTCCTTCTGGAATACGACCAAACTGCTTGCCACTATCCCATGTAGTCAGTTCACCTTGGCTAATACCGAGTTGCTCCCAAATTTTATGAGGAGCACGGGTCAAGAATGGCTGAAGTAAGATGGAAGCGATGCGCAAGCTTTCTACCAAATGCACCATAACAGATGCCAATTCGCGACGTTTTGCCTCATCCTTAGCCAAATTCCATGGTTGCGTCTCGTCAATATACTTGTTGCTACGGCTAATAAATTGGCTAATCGCCGTTAAAGCCACGGAAAACTCCATGTTTTCCATTGCTTCTTCTACTTTGCTATAAGTCGATGTTGCCATGTCTTCCAAAGCTCCGTCGAATGCTGTTACATTCGCTTCATAAGCGGGAACCTTGCCATCAAGATATTTGTCTACCATCGCTACGGTACGATTCAACAAGTTACCCAGATCATTTGCCAAATCCGAATTAACTCGATCCACAAAGCTTTCTGGTGTAAAGGTTCCATCTGCCCCAAAAGGCACCTCGCGTAGCAAGTAGTACCGAAGTTGATCCAGGCCATAACGGTCAATCAACGTTACCGGGTCTACGACATTGCCTTTAGATTTCGACATTTTACCATCTTTCATGAGCAGCCAACCATGTGCAAATACTTTTTTAGGCAATGGAAGATCCAGCGCCATCAGCATGATCGGCCAATATATCGTGTGGAACCGTACAATCTCTTTACCTACGATATGCACATTTGCAGGCCAGAATTTATCGTACAGCTCGGTATTGGAAGAGCCATAACCCAAGGCTGTGATATAGTTGGAAAGTGCGTCAATCCACACGTATACGACATGCTTCGGATCCCCCTTCACCTTAATACCCCAGTCAAAGGTTGTGCGGGATACAGCCAAATCCTCCAGACCTGGCTTGATGAAGTTATTAATCATCTCTTTTTTACGGGATTCCGGCTGGATAAACTGCGGGTTCTCTTCATAAAATTGCAGCAGCCGATCAGCATACTTGCTCATACGGAAAAAGTAACACTCTTCCTTGACCAGTTCTACAGGGTGTCCACTATCCGGGCTTTTACCTCCAGCCACATTGCCTTCAGCGTCCTTCACCACGTCAACCAGCTGAGTTTCTGTGTAGTAAGTTTCGTCAGGAATGCTGTACCAGCCTTCGTATTCTCCCTTGTAAATATCTCCTTGCTTCAACAAACGATCAAAAATTTCCTGTACGACTGCCTTATGACGTTCTTCCGTAGTACGGATAAAATCGTCATTGGAAATGTCGAGCTTCCGCCACAAATCTTGAATACCTGCCACAATATCATCAACGAAACGTTGCGGCGTTTTACCAGCTGCACTTGCCTTTTGCTCAATCTTCTGGCCATGCTCATCCGTTCCTGTCAAATAACGCACTTCATAACCGCGTAGCCGCTTGTAACGGGCCATTGCATCTCCTGCTACCGTCGTGTAAGCGTGACCTATATGTAGCTTGTCGCTCGGATAATAGATCGGTGTCGTAATGTAAAATGTGTTCTCACTGGACATGTGTGTTGCCTCCTGTTTTGTTCACGGCAGCTCCATAAGACCTGCTACCATGATAGGTACTCCAATTCATGAATTTGGCACAAATTGGGCACAAAAAAGACCCCCGCCCCTATGGGACGAGAGTCACCTCACGCGTTACCACCCAATTTCCCTGTATCCTCGCAGACTACAGGCTTCACCGGTCACATCTGACCGCCCATTAACGCTGGATCACGCCTCTCCCTTACGATTGCCTCACCAACACTGTTAAGCTGTGGCAAATACGCTCGAAAAAGGTTCCTCCAGGACCATATTCAGGCTTCGCTCCAGACCGGTTTGCAGCTAACCCCGGCTCTCTGTACTGGACGGTTTACCCTACTCATCCCTTCGCAGGAAAACAATATTAACCAAAATATAACCAAATCCGCATAGCGCTGTCAAGTCAGGCCCTTCTCGGTATGGGGAGCCAAACGATCTTCGCCAGACCTATCTGTCCCCTTTTTTGCAGGAGGAACCAAATCTACCCCACCCGGATGAAAGGGATGGCACTTGGCTATACGCTTAGCAGCCAGCCATGAACCTTTGAGCGCACCATACACCTCTACCGCCTCCAGCGCGTACGCTGAACACGTTGGATAGAACCGGCAGGTAGCCGGCTTTAACGGTGAAATGTAGGAACGATAAAACTTAATCGGAGCCTGTACCACTCTGCGTGTGGTGATTTTCATTTCAGTAGCCTCCGTGGCTGTGAGTGTGACTACTCGTCTGTCTGAATCCCCCATCCGAATTACTCTCAGTATGCCCATTCTTCTGTTGGCAGTCTTTGCAATAACCAAAAATTTCAAACTTGTGCTCGACGATTTGGAATTGATCCGTCGTATCCGTCATTTGCATTGGGCAAAAAGAAATCGGTAATGTCTTCTGACAGCTCAAGCAAATCATATGATGATGGTGATGATGCTCATTACAGCTCACCTTGAACTTCATCCCATCCTCAAAAGATACCTGCTCTAGTACACCCAATTCCTGCATTACACGCAGATTACGATAAACCGTATCAAAGCTAAGTCCACTGTACTTCTTACCCATATATTCATAAACGTCTTTGGGGGACAGATACCCTTCATTCTCGGAAAATAACGTGGCCAACGTTTTGCGCTGATCTGTAATACGCAACCCCTGAGCGGACATTGTTGCGATAATCTCATCCTTTGTCAGCATGCGTTTCACCCTCCCCTGTCTGTAGTTTCAGGTTTTCTGATGCAGGCTTAGGCTTGCATCTATTTATTATACCACGATTAAAGTCAATATTATAAGAGATATTCGCATCATTACATAAGAAAAAGACGTTCTCCGCTGCTACAACCAAATTCGCAGCAGGAGAACGCCTATATTCTACAAGTGACGTCGACTTTTAAACGGTGAATGATGAGACTCAAGTAGTCTAAGCCGGTAAACAGCACCGGTTATTTCATATTAATTTTTAATAGCTGGCAAAGGCATAACTACTACAGAAACCGGCAAGTTACTTCCTGCAGCTGCAGTGAAATACATCTCTACACTTTCCTCGATATGACCTGTGCGATACAGCACACTCATCTCATTCGGAGCCCATACAGCGCCGTTCGTCGGGATACCCACAACCTGATTGTTTACCATCGCATAGCCGGAATATTCGCCTCCACGCGGGTTAAACGTAATCAGAGAATACGGTGCTACATGATCCAGTTTAACCTTATATACGACCCCAAAGTTACCGGCATTGGAAGCAGAAGAGCCGTCCAGACCGTCCGTACCAATCAGGTTCGGGTCTACCTTATTATCGCCAAGAACGATACGTTGAGCTGTTTTACCAACCTCTTCGGTATAGTTGAGCGAGATATCCGCATTAGCGTACGTTCCACGGTTATGAATACCGTCCTTAGGCAGTTTTGCCAGAGTAGGCAACACGGTCATAGGATCTGCATTCGCATCCACCATAATGACCGTGTATTGAATTGGTTGATCCGTGTACAGATCCGATAAGAGAGAAATGACCTGCTTTTGTTTCATTTTTTTCTCGTTCAAATCCTGCAAAATAATACGGCTTTCACCTGGATTCAGAACCGTACTAGAACGTTTGCTTCCATCTATCATAGATTGAAAATATTTTTGAATCGAAACTTTACCCGCTGCCGTTGCAAATTCAGATGGTCCGGCAAAACCGGAATTTTCGACATTCAGGTTGGCAGCAGTAATATTGTTGTTTGTCGCAATCACATACATTTTCACATCTCTACCCGTTTCATTTACATGGTGGACGAGTATGCGCGTGCTGCCTGATCCGGTTTCCTGATACACAATTCCGTCCTGGAATACACGTTCCGGGCTGTTAGCACGGATCAGAAGGCGCGGTGAAGATGTACTAGTCAAAGGAATGGTAGCCATGGTAGGCACCTGACTGCCGTCTACTGTATATTTATCACCATAAGGTGTGAAGATTTTGTTGAAATCATCTTCGTTGTACAGCAGTTCATTCGTTATTTTAATCGTTTCGCTTTTGGTATTCGGTGCGCCGTGCTTATCCGTCACGGTTAGCGTAATTGTTACATCACCTGGTTGGAAGAAGGCAAGTTTCTTGTTCTCCCAATCACGCTTAGTAATAGCATTCTCATCATCCGTACTCAGATCCGTAATGGTGATCTTTTCACCCATTTTGTACTCTTTTTTATCAGTTGTAAACAGAGCTACTGGCGGTTGATTTGGCGGTCTTACTGTAATTGTAACTGAGTAAGGATCACTCCAGTTCCCTGCAGAGTCAAGAACAGAATAGGTAACTACATATGTACCCGGCTCCTGAAATACGTCCTGCTTACCTTCCCAACGTTGGTTCACAATCGGAAGACCTGTAGGAGAAGATTCCTTCGTCAAATACGTCACTTGGGTTTCGCCCGCATAGATATCTTTTTGTTGAACCGTGAAGGAAGCTTTAGGTTTTTGATTCAAATCCAGAACAACCTGTTTTGTCGTATTATTCACAGTATAAGGAATGTTTAATGCCTGTGTAATGGAGGTCAATGGCACCATAAATACATTCTTTTGTTGGAAAGCAGGGCCCTTCATTTCTCTCGCTTCACCGTTAACTGTGTAAATCTTGCTGTCAGTCTTGAAGCGCATTACGTTTGTACCTTGAGTGATAACGGTTTCCTTGGTAGCAGTGTCGTAATTAAACTGAAGACCGACACGACTGACCAGCGAACGGATAGCTACATAAGAAACCCCGTTCTTCACGGTCATTGGCTGAGTTGCCGTATATACCTGTCCGTTTTGTTCCATTTTCGCGCTGTTTAAATACAAAATCAGTTGATTGGCATTCATGGATGTTGGAGCTCCACCAGGATTGGTGATCGTTCCGTCTCCACCGTATACATCATTGGATACGTTCGATCCGTTGGTTGTATCCGTAGGCAGGCCAGTCAATGGATCATTGGATACGCCTGTGTTATTAGGTGTCACCGTGTCATTTTGTGTGCCTGTTCCAACTTGATCTCCGATGCTATTCTGAACGCCGGAATCAGCAACATTGGCCTGAGCCTGCTGTGCGCTAACCGAATCGGTGGATTGAACAGTTGTTGATGCTGCTTCTGCTCCTACAGGGGCTACTGCGGCCACCTGAGCTACCGCAAGCGCGGTGAGCATGGTCCATTTCTTGAAATTCATTGTCTGTCTCCTTCTATCACCAAATTATTATCATTCCCGTAAAAAGTCATACTATTAGACGCGCCAGTTGTTAAAAAGTTGCTGGGAATTTTGCTGATCATGAAAAAAAGGGAACATTCTCCTGTGACTGCAAAAAATTCAACAACAAAAAACCGCCTCCCATCTGACCTGATGTGGCGGCGGCTTCATAACCAGAAAATAGCTTCTGGACCATTACATTATGATGGACGACAGATAGCATTCGTTCCTGCAGTCTCCAGACGACCCTCTTCAATGAGTCGGTAAGCACGTTGAACTTCTTCATCTGTAGGAGACGGAACTCCTTCCAGCGGATACGCCTTTCCGAGCATTTCCCATTTGTAAACACCCATTTGATGGTAAGGTAAAATTTCGAATTTCTCGACTCCGTTCAACGTTCCGATAAACCGGCCCAAATTCAATAGATCTTGCTCGTCATCATGAATACCCGGTACAAATACGTGTCTAATCCACATTTTGCGCCCTTGCTCAGACAACCAGCGGGCCGTACTTAGCATACGGTCGTTGGACTTGCCTGTAAGCTTAATATGCTTGTCGTTGTCGATATGCTTAATATCCAGTAGCACCAAGTCTGTTACGTCCAGAAGATCATGGATACGACCCGCATCATTAAAGCCGTTACTGTCCAGTGTCGTGTGCAAATTCCAGCGACGTTTCACTTCTTTGAACAGCTCTGCTACAAAATGAGCTTGCAGTGTCGGTTCTCCACCGGATACGGTCAATCCGCCTCCTGAAGAACGATAATAGGCTAAATACGGCTCAATTTCAGCCAATACCTCCTCCAAGGTCATCGGATTACCTTCATTCAAGGCCCAAGTGTCCGGGTTATGGCAATATTGACATTTCAACAAGCATCCTTGCATAAAGAGCACGAAGCGGATGCCGGGACCATCGACGGTCCCGAAGGTTTCCAATGAGTGTATGTGGCCTTTCAACATGTTGCATCATCCTTCCCGCATCCGCTATGCGTGCGTCATTGTAATATATGATACGTAAAGCTTATTTACATTGTACCGTGGAAAGTACGGTTAATAACATCCAACTGTTGTTCACGAGTCAGCTTGATAAAGTTAACGGCATAACCAGAAACACGAATCGTAAGCTGTGGATAGTTTTCTGGGTGTTCCATTGCATCCAGCAGTTGTTCACGAGCAAACACATTGACATTCAGATGATGTGCGTGGCTTCCAAAGTAGCCATCCATCATCGAAACAAGGTTTGTTTTGCGTGTTTCTTCTTCTTTACCCAGTGCTTTAGGAACGATGGAGAAGGTATTCGAAATACCATCCAGACTGTGTTCATAAGGCAATTTGGCGACGGAACTCAGAGATGCCAAAGCACCTTTTTTATCACGGCCATGCATCGGGTTTGCACCTGGTGCGAACGGTTCGCCTGCTTTACGTCCATCCGGTGTTGTACCTGTTTTCTTACCGTACACCACGTTAGAAGTAATGGTCAGTACAGATTGAGTAGGAACCGCATTCCGATAAGCTTTATGCTTGCGAATCATGCTCATGAAGCTCTCTACCAGTTCTACAGCGATGTTATCTACACGGTCATCGTTGTTACCGTAGCAAGGATATTCGCCTTCGATTTCAAAGTCGACGGCAATCCCTTTTTCGTTACGGATTGGTTTAACTTTTGCATATTTAATGGCGCTCAAGGAGTCGGTAGCAACTGACAGACCAGCAATACCACAAGCCATGGTACGGAGAATATCACGGTCATGCAACGCCATTTCAATGCGTTCGTAGCTATATTTATCATGCATGTAGTGAATAACATTCAAAGTGTTCATGTACAGTTTTGCCAACCATTCCATCATAGGTTTGAAGCGGCTCAACACTTCTTCATAATCCAGCACTTCACTTGTAATGGCTGGGAATTCAGGACCTACTTGGACGCCAGATTTTTCATCCTTACCACCGTTGATTGCATACAACAGAGCTTTTGCCAAGTTGGCACGAGCACCAAAGAATTGCATTTGTTTACCGATTTTCATTGCCGATACACAACAAGCAATACCATAATCGTCTCCATAAATCGGACGCATCAGATCATCATTCTCGTACTGAATGGAGCTAGTTTCAATGGATACTTTTGCACAATATTTTTTGAAACCTTCAGGCAGTTTTTCCGACCACAGTACGGTCAGGTTCGGTTCCGGTGCAGGTCCCAGGTTGTACAGGGTGTGCAGGAAACGGAAGCTGTTTTTAGTTACCCGAGTTTCTCCACTTACAGACATACCACCAATGGACTCAGTAACCCAAGTTGGATCTCCACTGAACAGCTCATTATAATCAGGTGTGCGCAAGAACTTAACAATACGCAATTTCATAACAAAATGATCGACCAGTTCTTGAGCTTGTTCTTCTGTCATTGTACCCTCTTCCAAATCACGTTGAGAGTAAATATCAAGGAAGGAAGATACACGTCCTAAGGACATTGCTGCGCCATTTTGTTCTTTGATTGCTGCGAGATATCCAAAATACACCCATTGGAAAGCTTCTTTCGCATTGTTAGCAGGTTTTGAGATATCAAAACCGTGCTCAGCAGCCATTTGTTTCAGTTCATTCAAAGCACGAATTTGTTCGGAAATTTCCTCACGCAGACGAATTACGTCTTCTTCCATGGAATCAACTTCAAGGCTTTTCAGTTGAAGCTTTTTATCTTGGATCAAGAAGTCTGCACCATACAGAGCTACACGACGATAGTCACCGATAATACGACCACGACCGTATGCATCTGGCAGGCCAGTAATGATACCAGCTTTACGAGCTGCTCTCATTTCATCTGTATAAGCATCAAATACACCTTGGTTATGCGTTTTACGAATATGAGTGAAAATATCAACAATGCTTTGCGGTACTTCAAAACCATAGGCTTTGCATGCGTCGATCATCATCCGGATTCCGCCAAACGGCTGCAAAGAGCGTTTGAATGGAGCATCTGTTTGTACACCGACAATTTGTTCTTTATCCCGGTCCAGATAGCCCGGCTTATGTGAAATAATAGTGGATGGCGTATTCACGTCTACATCAAGCACGCCGCCGTTTGCCAACTCTTTTTTGGTAAGATCGGATACAATATCCCACAGTGCAGTTGTGTTGGCGGTAGGACCAACCAAAAATTCTTCATTGCCAACATAAGGTAAGATATTTGTTTCAATAAAATCGTTGACGTTGACTTCTTTAGTCCATTTGCCTTTTTTAAAACCTCTCCAGCCAGATTGTTGCTCTTGTAATTCTCTCTCAATCACCGACATGTAAATCCCTCCAAATTGTTTGGTCTTCCGGACTTGTGATTTTTTTCACGAAAAAACTATTTCTTGAGCCCGGCCTTTTCACCGATGCCTTACGCTCAGTGTCGGGACCTTTCTTACACCCTTATTGTAGAATAATGATAGAGTGTAGTATGTGACAAAAATCACAATATGAGTGATTTTTATCACTTTATTTTCCCTAGCTTCACGCCTGTACCTTTAGCCTTGCCGTTCACCTCCCTTCCCAAACCAACAGGCCCTCTATATAGAGAGCCTGCATCGGTATTGAATGGGAAAATGCTTTGTCACAAGCCTCTTCGTATCTATTATATTATTGGTCAAAACGTCCGTAGAAGGCATTGCGGTATACATCAGCCAACTCGGTAACCAGCGGCAACTTTGGATTCGCAGTTGTACATTGATCCTCAAAGGCGCGGTCAGCCAGATAGTCTACGTGTGCTTCAAAATCCTTCGCATCGAAACCGATTTGTTGGAACGATTCCTCGATACCGAGTGTTTTGTTCATCTTACGGATCGCGTCAATCAAGCTGTTAACCCCTTCTTCAGTGGTGCGTGCAGGCAGTCCCAGTATGCGCGCGATTTCTGCATAACGCTCATCCGCAACAAAGTGCGAATATTTAGGGAATGAAGCAAATTTTGTCGGTTTTTTCGCATTATAGCGAATGACGTGCGGCATCAAAATGGCATTCGTGCGGCCATGCGCTGTATGGTATTGTCCGCCCCATTTATGTGCAAGACTGTGGTTAATGCCCAAGAATGCATTAGCAAACGCCATACCTGCGAGTGTAGAAGCATTATGCATTTTTTCGCGAGCCAGCTTGTCACCGGTCAGAGCCGATTGCTCCAGGTATTGGAATACCAATTGAATGGCTTTAATCGCCAGACCGTCTGTATAGTCGTTAGCCATTACGGACACGTAAGCCTCGATGGCATGTGTCAGAACGTCCATACCTGTATCCGCTACAGCTGTTTTAGGCAGCGAATATACAAACACAGGGTCAATAATTGCCACATCAGGAGTCAACTCATAGTCAGCCAGCGGGTACTTCGTGTTGCCCAGGTTTTTGTCCGTAATTACTGCGAACGATGTAACTTCCGAACCTGTACCCGAGGTTGTAGGGATAGCTACAAATTGTGCTTTTTGACCCAGACGTGGGTATTTGTAAATCCGTTTACGGATATCCATAAATTTTTGTTTTAAGTTATTGAAATCAGTATCTGGATATTCATAGAACATCCACATGCCTTTAGCTGCATCCATTGGCGAGCCGCCGCCCAGTGCGATGATGCAATCCGGTTGGAAACGTCTCATCATTTCTGTACCACGTTCTACCGTAACTGTCGATGGATCTGGCTCTACTTCAGAGAACACTTCGATAGCTACCGGTGTTTGGCGTTGATGCAGATAATGAATAACACGATCTACATATCCCAGTTGTACCATCATAGGGTCCGTGATAATGGCTACACGTGTGATATCAGGCATTTTAGCAAGATACTGTGTCGAGTTTTTCTCAAAATAGATTTTGGAAGGTACTTTGAACCATTGCATATTCACCGTCCGTTTCGCCACCCTTTTCACATTAATCAAATTGACTGCCGATACGTTCGACGAAGTCGAATTACGACCGTACGAACCGCAACCGAGTGTCAACGAAGGAAGGTTGGTGTTGTACATGTCGCCAATCGCACCATGTGTGGAAGGTGCATTTACAATGATACGTCCTGTTTGCAGACGGTTTGCGAAGCGAGCGATAACGTCCTCATCGTTCGAATGAATAGCGGACGAGTGGCCCATGCCCCCGAATTCCACGACTTCAGCAGCCCGCTGAATACCTTGTTCCGCATTTTTTACTTTATAGCAAGCCAATACAGGACTCAATTTTTCCGCAGACAATGGGAATTTTGTTCCCACACCTTCAATCTCAGCGACCAAAATTTTAGTTCCTGCTGGTACTGTAATACCACTCATTTCAGCAATTTTCACAGCAGACTGCCCGACGATTGCTGGGTTCACTGCACATTTCTCGACATTCATAGCTCCTTGAGTGAGCTTAGCTGCTTCTTCTTTATTTACAAAATAGCAGCCGTTAGCGATCATCAATTTTTTCACTTGTTCGAAGATTGGCTCTTCGATAATAACCGCTTGCTCGGAAGCACAAATCATACCGTTGTCAAAAGATTTAGAGAGGATGAGATCGTTCACGGCCTGCTTGATGTCTGCTGTTTTTTCAATAAAGCAAGGCACGTTACCTGGGCCTACACCCAGAGCAGGTTTACCGCAGCTATATGCCGCCTTAACCATGCCTGATCCACCAGTTGCCAGAATCAGCGCCACATCAGGGTGGTTCATCAGTACATTGGTCTTATCCATCGAAGGTGCTTCAATCCATTGAATACAATCAGCTGGAGCACCATGTTTAACAGCTGCTTCGAGCAAGACGCGGGCTGCTTCCGCACTACACGATTGAGCAGATGGATGGAAACCGAAAATGATTGGGTTACGTGTTTTAATGGCAATCAACGCTTTGAACATCGTAGTCGAAGTCGGGTTTGTCACTGGAGTGATCCCCATGATAATGCCGACTGGCTCTGCTATCTTTTGAAAACTGTCAAAATCATTGTCCTCAATGACACCGACGGTTTTTTCATTTTTGATACTATGATAGATATATTCTGTTGCAAACATGTTTTTGGTGATTTTGTCCTCGTACACACCGCGTCCTGTTTCTTCAACAGCCAACTTCGCCAGGTACATGTGTTTATCCATCCCTGCGAGTGCCATAGCTTGTACGATTTCGTCAATCTGCTCCTGATTCATACTCATGAAAGCTTGCTGTGCCCGGTTCGCCCGGTCAATCAGCGTTTGAATATACTGCTCTGCGCTTTGCTCTTTTTGGATAACCTCGTTTTTAACAGCCATTTCCCTCATCCTCCTGTTATCTCGTGTACTATCTCTTGTTCACGCACTGATCGTAACACAGGTTTTCAAGATATATTGTGATTTTTTTCACAATCTATTTAAAATTTTATTTTATGAAGTGAATTAAATCACAAAGTTTGAAAATCTGCCACTTTTACCCCCTCTTCTTGCCCCAAAAACGCATAGCACAGGTATATAATGAATTTGAATTGATCAAGTTGCAGATAAAAAACATAGGATACAAAGGGGAAATGGACGATGAGAAACCCTACAAATGTAATGGAAACCCGCGGTAACACCTGTTGCTTCTCGGAGGCCAGCTTCAACCGACTGCAAGTCATGATGAAAGATCGAGTCATGCCAGAAAGCTCACATCTGTTCTGGGAAGGAGATACAGCGGATAAGCTGTTTTATATTAAGCGCGGACGCGTGAAAGTAACCAAAACAACGGATGAGGGTAAGGAACTTATTCTATATATGTATCAAAGCGGCGATCTTGTTGGTCAAGCCGATCCATTTTTCGGCACCAAGCACTCCTTTTCTGCTGAGGTTCTGGAGGACAGCGATATTGGCGTCATCGATCATACAGACCTTGAGCTGCTTATTTGTCAGCATTGTGATTTTGCGATTGACTTTATGAAATGGATGGGGTCGCACCACCGCATTACTCAGACAAAGTTCCGCGATCTGATGATGTACGGTAAGCCCGGCGCTCTATGTTCCACACTCATCCGACTGTGCAACACCTATGGTGAGCCTCACGGCGAACATATCCTGATTCATAAAAAAATTACTCATACTGACTTATCAAATATGATCGGTGCCACTCGGGAAAGCGTAAACCGGATGCTTAGTGATTTGCGTAAGAAAAATGCAGTTGAATATGATAATGGCATGATTGTTGTCAAGGATTTGGAAATGCTGCAAGGCGTATGTCATTGTGAATTGTGTCCGCGTGAGATTTGCCGGATATAATATTTGCCAGATATACTAAATAGTTTTTTGTGTAAAAGGGAGTGTTAAAGCCATTATTAGCTTATAACACTCCCTACTTTAATTCCACTCCCCCCTCTTATAAAGGTGGGCAGTAGTGAAGCGCCAAACAATAATCCTTCTTCCGGCGACACACTTTTTAAAACTGCAAGCATAGATAACTTAAATTCCCCATCTCATAGCTTCTGTGGATGACCTTGGCTTTGTTTGCCGGATTTCCGCTCCCCATTGCAATAAACAATGGTACAAAGTGCTCTGCTCTTGGTACCGCCTGGCGAGCATACGGCGCTTCGCTTTCATAGCGATCCAAATCCTCTATATCTCCACTTTGCACTTTTTCAATAATCCAGTCATCAAAATCAATAGCCCAAGGCTCTGTTTTCGTTTCTTCCCATTTGACGATACGCAGATTATGGACAGTCACTCCACTTCCAATGACCAGAATATCCTGTTCTCCCAGTCCGCGCAGCACTTCACCAATGGCATATTGTGCTTTGGGCGAAAGGTATGGATTTACAGAAATCTGAACTATCGGAATGTCTGCCTCAGGATACATACGATACAACAATGTCCAGGAGCCATGATCCAGTCCCCTCACCCGATCAGTTTGTACGTCGATGCCCTTTTGTTCATATAATTTTTTTAGCTTATTGGCCAGTTCCACAGAACCATGTGCAGGATATTTCACCGCGTACAGTTCTGGTGGGAAACCGCCAAAATCATAAATTGTACCGTACACGTCATCCATCGAACTGATCGTCAACACTTGCGTTTCCCAGTGAGCAGTAAAGATAACAATAGCCTTAGGGCGAATCCTTTTCCCCAATTGTTCTAAAAATGCAGTATAGTCCGTCTGTTCAATAGCAAGCATCGGTGACCCGTGGGCCAAAAATAAAGATGGCATCATATAAAAATCCCCTTATTATTCACTAATTTATTTTATTCAACAAGTAACTTTATGTAAGTTATATTACATAAGTAACAAGGTTATGTCAATACAGACTTAAACATACACTTAAAGATTAGCAATTCTTTAAATAAAGATTGATGTGGGTATAAAGTCATAGTAATATGTAACTAGTAAATTTAAAATATTCACTATATATCGATATAAAGGACTGGTTTCTATGGAGATACATACTGCGAATTGCCCAAAATGTGGTTCCGTTTTCCGTCAAAATCTCAGAAACCTGTGCAGTACTTGTACTCAGGAAGAAAATACATTTTTGGACCGCTGTTCTAACTATTTGTGGAAGCATCCCTCTACTCACACCCGCCAGCTCAGTGATGTAACTGGCACACCTATGGATTTGCTCACAGACTGGGTAAGAGCAGGCAAGTTTCCCTCCACATACAGCCAGCTTGATTATCCTTGCGAGTCCTGCCATTCACCCATTTACGCAGGAAGACTTTGCCATTCGTGCCTGGGTACATTCCGCTCGGCCGCACTGGATATTCAAACCCGTGTGCCCCGCCGTACAACAGCCGGATTATTCTCAGTTGCAGGGCGCGCCAAAGGTTATTAAGCCGTACTACCTATGTACATCATTTCTGTGAAATGGGTAATATAGGCCTATACACAAAATAAAAAAACAGCCTTTTTCCTAGAAAAAGGCTGTTTTGCTATGAGAAACGCTTATTTAGTTTGGTGCTCATCTAATCCATTCCTCAGCCCAAAATTGAATCTGTTCCATAACCGGCTCAAGTGCACGGCCTTTGGTTGTTAGCTCGTATTCAATGCGGACAGGAGTTTCCGGATATACATGACGTGTAAGGATTCCCTCATTTTCCAAATCCTTCATCCGCTCTGATAACATTTTGTCACTCATTGTGGGAATCAGATTGGAAATATCCTTAAACCGCTTGGGACCGCTCATCATGGATTGAATAATCAATCCGTTCCAACGCTTGCCCAGACATGAAAAGGCGGTTTCAAAACGCGGACACATTTTTGTAAATTGCGGTTGACTCTCCAAATTTTTCACCTTCTTTTGCATTTCGGTTTGATAAAGCTTTCCTTTTGTTAGTATATATCATTTTAGCATACTTTATCCCGAAAGAAAACACTTTCTTCTTAAATTAAATACCTTCACCGATAAAGTTGCCATGACCAAAACTGATTATACAACAAACCAACGCGGCAGGTATATGTCTAAATCGTTAAATACAAACAGGCGGAATCCCTAGAGGTTCCGCCTGTCAACCTGTTTATTATAGAACTCATCAAAATGTGATGATTGTAATTATACCAGCACTCCACCGAGAGGCCTTACTGGTTCACTTCTACCATATATTGGTTTATTGATGCCTGTCGGAGAAGTCCAACGGATGCTGTTAGCAATGACCTTCAAAATATCAGGCTGGTAATAGGTTGGATACGTTTCATGACCTGGACGGAAATAAAATATTTTACCACTGCCTCGACGGAAGGTACATCCAGTTCTAAATACTTCGCCGCCTTCAAAGTTGCTAACAAATACCAGTTCATCCGGCGCAGGGATATCAAAGAACTCGCCATACATCTCTTCCTGCTCCAACAGAATTTTAGCGTCTATGCCTTCTGCAATGGGGTGCGACGGATTTACCGACCAAATAATCTCCTGTTCGCCTGCTACTCTCCATTTCAGATCACAACTGGTGCCCATTAGGGCTTTAAATGGCTTGGAAAAATGGCCCGAGTGCAGCACGATCAAGCCCATTCCTTCCTGTACTCGCTTTACAACACGCGCTGTAACTTCATCACTTACCTGATCGTGGGCTTTATGCCCCCACCACAGCAGCACATCTGTGGAATTCAGGATTTCTTCTCCCAAACCATGCTCGGCATCATCACGCAGAGTAGCTGTTCGAATGGCAAATCCCTCGCCTGCCAGGCCGTCAGCCAACGCTTTGTGTATCCCGTCAGGATATATCTGTTTAGCTTCATCATTCAACTTTTCGTTCAAAAATTCATTCCAAATGGTGACGTTAATCATCAACATTTCCCCCTATTAGGTTAGACCCACCACATCTCGCTCAGCGGTTCTTCAATCAGAACCTGACGAAGATTGTGGACAGCCTTAGTAAAGCCTTCCTCCACGGACATGAGACCATCTTCATGCTCAATACTCACTACATAATCGTACCCCACCAGACGCAGAGCACTAATAATATCTGCCCAGGTTTTTACATCATGCCCATAGCCCACAGTACGGAACTGCCATGCGCGATCAAGCATTTTCGTATATTCCTGCATATCGGTAAGTCCGTATTTATTTACATTGACCGGATCAATCGTCGTATCCTTGGCATGAAAATGGTGAATGGCACCCTCTCGGCCCAAAATTTGAACCGCCTGCACTGGATCAATTCCCTGCCACCACATATGGCTCGGATCCAGATTAGCACCAATGACCTCTCCCGCCGCTTCACGCAAACGAAGCAAGGTCGCTGGTGTATGAACAGAGAAGCCCCCGTGTAACTCCAGTCCAATTTTAACATGATGATCTGCTGCAAATTTCCCCGTTTCGGTCCAGTAAGGAATAATTTTATTCTCCCATTGCCACTTCAACACTTCCTGAAAATCATTGGGCCACGGAGCCACGGGCCAGTTCGGATACTTCGCATCTTCGTGATCACCCGGACAGCCGGAAAAAGTGTTCACAACAGGAACTTCCAGCTTTTCCGCCAATCGAACCGTTTTAAGAAACGTATCATGATCAGCCTGTGCCAAATGCTTTTGCGGATGAAGAGGATTGCCGTGACAGCTAAGCGCACTAATCGTTAGTCCCCGGGACTCTACTGCTTTTTTGAAATTTTTGAGCGCCGTATCATTCTCTAGCAACTCATCCGGCTTGCAGTGCTTATCCCCCGGGTTGCCGCCTGTACCGATTTCTACCGCATTCAATCCTTGAGAAGCCACATAATCCAGCGCCTCCTCCAGTGAACGTCCGCCGAACAACACCATAAATACTCCAAGTTTCAAAAGAAATCCCTCCCTGTATCATATGTGAAAAAAGCTGCTTTCATTATAATGATGGTCTATTCGGGATAATTACGGGCTTAGTCAAAATAAACAGCTTTCCCCGTACGCGCCGATTCATAGATGGCTTCCAAAATTTCAGTAACAACCAGTGCCTGTTCGGGCTTCACAAGGGGTTCTTTGTCGTCCAGAATAGATTCGATCCACAGACGGGCTTCCCGGTCTGCTTCATTTTCCGTTTCTCCAGAGTAAAAGGCCACACCGCCTGCATCCAGATCTATTTTCGTATCAAACAAACGGCTGTTCTTTTCCCCGTTAATGCGCAATCCATCCTGCATATCGGCTCCGCCTTCGGTACCGCATAACAGCGTCTTGGCTTCGCCAAACTCTACAACGTTCAATGCCCAGCTGGATTCCAATACAATCGTAGCTCCATTTTGCATGGTAATAAAACCAAAAGCAGAGTCCTCTACCTTAAATTCCTCAGGATTCCACGGTCCAAAGGCATTTGCCGCATTTTTACGATCTCCCAGCTTATGGAAGGTTGAACCTAGTACGCTTTTAGGCTTGTAATTATCCATTAACCAGAGTGTCAGGTCGAGTGCATGCGTGCCAATATCAATAAGCGGGCCACCGCCCTGCTTCTCCTCATCCAAGAATACTCCCCAAGTCGGAACCGCGCGGCGGCGTAAAGCAATGGCTTTGCCCAGATAAATCTCACCAAGCTCTCCTTGCTCGACCAGTTGCTTCAGATACAGACTGTCATCACGATAACGGTTTTGATACGCAATGGACAGCTTTTTACCTGTACGGTTGGCCGCATCGAGCATTTCCCGTGCCTGCTCGGCAGTTTTGGCCATCGGCTTTTCACACAGCACATGCTTACCTGCCTCAAGCGCGGCTACCGTAATTTCCGAGTGCGAGTCGTTAGGTGTACATACATGTATGACTTCAATGTCTTTATTTTCCAGAAACTTACGGTAATCGCTATAAACTTGCGAGCCTTCAACGCCAAACTTTTCTGCTGCCTCCTCAGCGCGCTCCTGAATGATGTCACAGAAAGCAACGATTTCTGCACGCTTTTGTTTGGCAAGACTCGGCAAGTGCTTACCGTTGGCAATTCCGCCACAACCAATAATCCCGACCTTGAGTGTTTTAGACATGAATATTTCCTCCTTGAGCTGCGTATTGTTGGAGCCACTTAAAGCTGGTTTCAATGCTTTCGATTGGAGGATTTGAGCTGAAATCCTGTTCCACGACGACCCAATCCACACCTGCCTGAATAGCGGCGTCTGTAATGGCCTGAAGCTGCACTTCTCCTTTGCCAAGCTCTACAGTAACTGCTTTTTGCTGCTCGTCACGTGCCATATCCTTTAAGTGAATGATAGGCAGGCGTCCACGATAACGTCCGATGTATTCCACTGGATTATAGCCCCCATAGTATACCCAACAAGTATCCATTTCGACCTGTAACAATTCATCGGGAACCGCGTCATATAGAGCATCGAATACCGGACGATCATTGATTTTTTCCGTCAATTCAAAATCATGATTATGATAAGCCAGTATCAAGCCCTGTTCCTTCACTTTTTCACCAATACGATTCAGATTAGCAAAAAGTTCATCCCACTGGCGCTGTTCCTCGGTTAAATAAGGAACGATCAGGTACTTATTGCCCAATTCTTTGTGGTATGCAATCTCCTCATCCAAATGATCCAGCAAGCGAGTATATTGTACATGAGTTCCGACAACTTCCAGATTCAGTTCATCCAAAAGCGCTCTGACATCCTTGGCACTGCGTCCGAAAAAGGTATGAAATTCTACCCCTTTATAGCCAAGCTCAGCTACCTTACGCAATGTACCTTCAAAATCCTGTTCAAGATCTTCCCTAACTGTGTACAATTGCAATCCGACTTTAGCCATTACCCTTCACCTCTTCAATTAGGATGGATTTACCATTATATCTGTTCCATAATACAAATCCTCGTCTGGCTCGAACGTGCTTTCCAACGTAATGTGCTTGCCTTCCAATGATGAGCGCTGAAAAGCATGCATGGCTTCTAACACATGGTAGGCCAGCTCAGCATTGGCACGATGGTTCTTTTCACTGCGAATGGCTCTCACCATCTCGCCCGCGCCTATTCCGCGCTCGTTTTTCCCGCATTCAAAAAGAGGCTTTAATAGCTCTGCGTTTTCCTCGCCAGGTCGGCGAAGTTTGACATCCCCGTCAAAGAAGTTCGGGTCCGGTAAGTTCAAAGTCCCTTTCGTTCCATAAATTTCAATACGCGGCAGGTCTGATGCTCCCTGGATATCAAAGCTGGTGATCAAGGTTACGATGGCTCCGTTATGAAAATCCATGGTCCCAGCCAAGTGCGTTGGTGTTTGCACCCGTAGTGGCGTGCCGCTTTTGGGACCGAAATGTATATGACGTTCCGGAATCTGAATCCCTACAGAGCCGCTGATTCGCCGAATCGGCCCCAGCACTTGGATCAGCGAGGCCAAATAGTAAGGCCCCATGTCAAACATCGGTCCTCCTCCAGCGGCATAGAAAAATTCCGGATTCTCATGCCACCACTCAGGGCCTCTACCCATTAAAAAGGCAGTAGCGGCTACTGGCTGACCCATCATTCCAGTCTGTATGGCATGGCGTGCAGTCTGAATCCCCGCGCCGAGAAATGTATCGGGGGCGCAGCCGACACGCAGATTTTTTGCTTTGGCTAAATCCAGAACGCGTTTACCGTCCTCCAAAGAAACCGCCAAAGGTTTTTCACTGTACACATGCTTGCCTGCCTCTAGTATCGCCACATCTGTCAGTGCATGGCTGCCAGGCACGGTCAGATTAAAAACAAGCTCAATCTCAGGCTGACGTAGCAACTCATCCACTTTGTATACGTTTTCAATGTTGAATTCATCGGCCCTCTCCTTGGCCCTCTCTTCCAGTAAATCAGCGACGGCCACCACTTCAATAAGCGGGCTGTTTTGGAGATTTTCAAGATATACCGAGCTAATGTTACCGCAGCCGATAATCCCGGCCTTCATTCGTTCCACGTCGTCACACTCCTTGGCCTCCAACATGAACTTTCTCATGTAACATGTAAGCTTTACAGTTCACATAGTATTCTATTTCTGTTTCGTTTAAAATGAATAATATGATTAAAACATGAACAATCTGGTCAATATTTGAAACAGCCATATGCCCAAAGGAGTCATCATCATGTCTATCGTCGAGCCTTGTCAGGTTCTTACCGCAGGCTATTCCTTCCATCGTAAGCCATTTTATTCGAACCAGCCTGATGGGATCAAAAATTATTTATTCCGTCTGCAAACAGATGGACGCTGCCAGGCCCGCATTAACGGGGAAATGACACGGATTGAGGCGGGTGACCTGCTGCTATTCAACCCTACCGAGCCTTATGAACTAGATATTCACAGTGAGTTGAACCCCATGGGGGAGCAGGTCGTGGAAAGCGGAGATTATCACATTTTTTTCGGTGGCCCCTGGGTAGATGAGTGGTGGAATCATCATAAAAGACCCAACCGAATTAAGGTTCAGCTCACAGAAGCCCTGCTTGGCCTATTTCGTCAGCTTGTGATGGAGCAGCGGCGTATTTCTAATCCTTACCCGGAAATATCAAGCTATTACATTCGTATTTTATGTTTGGAGTTTGACCGTATGCTATCCGAGCATCCTATCGCTACCCATCATAACTATCTTGCTTATCAGATTAAAAATTATATTGAAGAAAATGCATCATCTAACTTCAAGCTGGATGACGTGTCTTCACACGTCGGTATCAGCGTATCCCGAGCGGTACATCTGTTTAAGGAAACATTCGATACGAGCATTATGCAGTACACGCTAGACATCAGGCTCAACATGGCGAGAGAGCGAATCATTTTCAGTCCTATGTCACTGGAACAAGCTGCCGAATCTTCAGGATTTGCAAACTACACGTATTTTCACCGTGTATTTCGTTCTCGCTTCGGTATGTCGCCCAAGGAATTCAGGGTGATTCACCGCGAGCAATTGTAGGTAAAAGAGAGCGTTCGCCTGAACGCTCTCTTTGTCATAACCAATGATATAGAGGGTACTGCTTACATACTACAACCTAGCTTTTTTACGGAGCAATCGTCAGCATCACTACCGACATTGGTGGCAGTATAACATCCAAATGCTGACCTTGCAGCTGATAGGATGTGAAAGCTTCCTTTTTCACACGTTCTGGCTGATCAAACGTATTATGTGCCTGCATATCGTCGCTGGCAAGGACAACACCGCTGATCTTCTTAACCTCTTCCAGCCCTCTTAGCTTCAGGCTCAAATTTGCCAACTCGCCCGGATGGACGTTGCATAAGCTTATATGAATATAGCCGTCCTGCGCCTTGGAGGCAGACACGCTTACTTGTGGGATGGAATCCCCGTCATATTCATAATCGCCTATCTTTACATGAGTAGCCAGTGCTTGTGCATCCTGATGCACCTTGAACATTTCAAATACATGGTATGTCGGCGTCAACAACATAGCAGGGCCTTCGGTCAGAATCATCGCTTGCAAAACATTGACCATTTGAGCAATATTCGTCATCTGCACACGATCATGGTGATCATGGAAAATATGCAGGTGTAGCCCGGCTACCAGCGCATCGCGCATCGTATTTTGTTGATACAGGAAGCCCGGATTGGTACCCGGCTCGCTCAGGAACCAGGTTCCCCATTCATCGACGATCAGTCCGACCCGTTTGTCAGGATCATATTGGTCCATAATGGCAGAATGGCGAGTAATCAATTCATCCATACGCAATGATTTTTTCATCGTCTCAAACCATTCCGCCTCATCAAAACCGATTGCTTGCCGTTTCCCTTCCCAGCTACCTGGGATCGTGTAGTTATGCAGGCTCAAACCGTCCATAAGGTGCCCGGCTTCGCGCATCAGCACTTCGGTCCAACGATAATCATCCACATTTGCTCCACCTGCAATCCGATAAATGCGATTATCGCCATAGTTACGGACATATGTCTGATAGCGGCGATACAGGTCGGCATAATATTCTGGGCGCATGTTACCGCCACAACCCCAGTTTTCGTTACCCACTCCAAAATATTTGAGCTTCCATGGCTTCTCACGACCGTTTTCCTGACGCCATGCAGCCATAGGGGACTCCCCATCAAAGGTCATGTACTCTACCCACTCCGACATTTCCTGAACTGTACCACTGCCTACATTTCCACAAATATAAGGCTCTGCATCTAACAGCTCACACAATTGAAAAAACTCATGTGTGCCAAAATGATTATTTTCAACCACACCACCCCAGTGTGTATTTACCATTCTCTTGCGGTTTTCTTTCGGTCCGATACCGTCTTTCCAATGATATTCATCGGCAAAACAGCCCCCCGGCCAGCGCAGCACAGGAATGTTCAGCTTTTTCAGCGCTTCCACCACATCATTACGAATTCCGTTTGTGTTCGGAATCGGAGAGTCCTGCCCAACCCATAAGCCTTCATAAATACATCGGCCAAGATGCTCGGCAAATTGCCCATAAATATTCTTATTAATAACGCCTTGTTCCCAATCGGTATTTACAATAATAGAACCCTTCACAACAAACCCTCCCCAAAAATATTAAGATTGTTGGAGCATTCACGCGAATGATCACGCTTTCATAATGATGTAAATTTCCTCATACCACCGATCTCTTTTCGATCTCAACTTTTACGCATCATCACATCTAGCAAGCATTTGATTAATATACATATTAATAATTAAATGAAAATATTTCACGTGTTTAATATATTTTATTGTCTACTTTTTGTCAATCGTTAAGAAAAGGTCCAATCAAACCAAAAAGCCTGCCATTAAGGCAGACTAAGGTATGACTGCTTTAACCCGTAATCCAGGTTCAGCCGAGCTTGAGCATTGTATCTTTTCAAGTCGTTCCTTGCCAGCGTGAACCACGGTAACTGGGACAGTTTTGAGTTGCCGCCAAGGCACGTACACGAACAATACTTCCGCTGATGCCACATGTATGCCCGGACATTAACTCTTCGCATTGTGAGCAGGCCAACAGTCTGGCTTCGTACACTTCATCGTTTACACATTCCATTTTGGGTCTCATGTTGTTTAGAATTCTGGCAATTTGCTCTTCCGATATAGTGATATCTCTTTCGCAGCCCTTACAGGTACTTGGCACAGGTATATCTTCCATCATCAGCTTACCCTCCCTATCAACAATGTCCTAAGTAAATGCAGTGGATTCCATGATGCCATGAATGATTACAGCATATCTTTTATTATGGCTGGCTTTATTTCCGTTCCGACGGAAGCTGGGCAGCCGCCTCGGATACGACCATCGCCAAGTCCTCATTTCCGAACATGGACAGTACCCCTAATACCGTATCCAGCGGAATATCACCCGCTTCTTCACGCGATACGGTCAGCTTGCGTACTCGTAGCAGACGCTCGTTGCTATCCTGCTGCGGATACGCTACACGATATAAATCCTCTGGTTCCAATCCGTGGTTGATGCACCATTGCGCAAACACAAGGATCATCATATCTTCTTCTTGCTTATAATTTTCGATGATGGCTTCTTCTAGCTGTTTACCACGATTGTCTTCTTCCATTCATTCATTTCTCCTTCAACCTATTTCTTGATGTCTGAACTGTTATGATCACTATCGTCCGTTCGGACGTTCCATCTTAATCACTCAAACGGCTAATCAGTTCGTCCGCCAGCATATGGCTTTCCAATACTTTTCCAGCTCGTACAGCACATTCCTCCGGACGATGAATATGCTCCAGAAAATGATTTACGACCCCGGTGAATCCCCGTCTTTCCAAAATCGTATCCCAACTTCCAAAAGCTTGCGTTAGTGGTAAATTATCTTTTTGCATAAAAACAGCCTGTTCCATATTAGTTACTTCAACAGACCGTCCTCCCCCGTGAAGCTCCAGCTTCTCTATGTCAGCCCCTGCCTGTCTGCTCATACTGTAGCTACCGGTAGCATTACCCAAACGTACGGACCCGAACGCAGCGTCCATATATCCTTCACTCGTCGTATCCAGACTACTATGCAGCAGCTCATAATCATCGCCACCCAGCCACAATAGCAAATCAAGCATGTGAATTAAATCATCATAAACCGTCTGTGCCGCTGGTCTTCGATCATATCCAGTTCGGTGTTTAATCGCCGCACATTGACTGAAACCGCCCGCTTCCTCTAACCATGCTTTAGCAGCTACATAATGCGGGGCAAAACGTCGATTAAAGCCTACCGCCAGCAGTACGGCCTGCGCTTCTGCAAAAGCGGTCATTTCCAGATTCTGACGAACGTCATAGGACAACGGTTTATCCACATATACCGCAATTCCCTTTTCAATACACGCCATGACCAGATCAAAATGGGCTTCGGTCGCGGCATGTATAAATACAGCTTCCGGTTCCCATGCCAGCATCTCCTTTACATCCGTCGTTCCTCTTGGCAACCTATATTGCTCCATAATAGAACTAACCGGCTCCTGTGAACGGTTCATGACACCTACGATGTCTACACCTTCGTGTGCAGCCAGTAACGGCAAATACACTTTACGAGCAATACCACCCAGTCCTATAATGGCTACTCTTGTCTTCGTTTGCTTGTCCATGTCGTTCCCACCTTAATTACTCAGTTCATCTGTTGTCTAGTTTACATGGAAGTCCGCTGACAAGTAAAGAAAAGAGACTGCTCCCGGTCCAATTGGACCTGCGGAACAGCCTCTATGACATGAGCGTCCAGCTTCAGCCAAGATTACTTCAATGTAAGTTAGCTTAGGCGTGCAGCGCTTGCTTTTTTGTTTTTTCACTTTTTATTTTCTTAACACGCATCCCAATAGCTACAACCAGAACCACAACCAGAACTTCAAAGCCGTATTTAACGACTGCATTCGTGAACCAGTGTGCAATTAACGGCTCGGCCACCACCATTTTAGCAGCGGTATAAGCTAATACAGCGGCTCCAATCGTAATCACTATCGGGTAACGTTCAGTCAGCTTCAAGATAATCGTACTTCCCCACACCATGATCGGAACGGAGATTGCCAGACCGAGAATAACGAGTAGCATATTCCCATGAGCTGCTCCCGCAACAGCAAGTACATTGTCGAGGCCCATCATCGTATCCGCAATTATAATGGTGCGAATCGCTGCCCACATTTGATTCGTGGCTGAAATTTCATGTTTTTTCTCTTCGACCAGCAGCTTATAGGCGATATAGATAAGCGCGAGTCCCCCAATCAAACGTAATCCATAAATTTGCAGTAAATACGTGACCAGCACTGTAGCAATCACACGAATGACGACCGCTCCGACCGTCCCCCAAATAATGACTTTCTTTTGATTGGCCTTATCGACATTGCGAGCCGCCAAACCGATTACGATCGCATTATCACCAGCTAGCACCAGATCAATGACAATGATGGACAATAATGCGGTTAAAAACTCAATTGACAAAAAATCCATACGTTTCTCCCACCTTTTTTATTTATTTGTTATACTGTACATAGTTCAGCGCTTTATACTAAAAAAGCGCCATTTCCGGAATCCGGAAAACGGCGCTTGACCCAAATTTGGCATCAAAAAAAGACCATTTACCCGGATTCCTAAAATCCTGGCAAAGGTCTCGCTTACAACATTACGTTGCCAATAAAGCCGGGGATTAAAAATCCCGTAATGACGACTTTACTCGTTGAGCTACTCCCCTTTGGGAACTATTCTGTTAGTGGCAGTATAGCACACATTATTGGGAATGTGAACCCTATTTTTTTCTGTATAAGCGATAAGCCGAACAGGGATATTGAAAGAGGTATGTAAATGAAGAAATGGCTACTGGCCGCGGCTTATGTTTCGCTGCTCTGCATCGCGTTTATCTACAGATATGATTGGCTCGCCTGGGCGGACAAGCAAACCTCCTTCCCAGTTCTGCTACTGCTCGCATTTTTATTCGCGTTAATTCCGTTTGTGCCTTACAAGCTGATTATCGCTTCCATTGCTTATGCTGCAGGCGCCTGGCAAGGTGCTCTGATTTGCTGGCTTGGGACTACCTTGGCTGCGTTGGTCGTTTACGGTGCGGTACGTACCCTGTTACGTGACAAAGGACGAGCCTATTTGAAGCGTGTTCCCGCAATGGAGCGCTTCAATCGGATCATGGAGCAGGAGCCTTTTGCTGCTGTGCTGCTGGCTCGCCTGATTCCGGTCATCCCCCAGGCAGCTGTAAATGTATATGCTGGAGTAGCGGGGTTTCCGTTCTGGAGCTTTATGCTAGCTACAGCTATTGGCAAGCTTCCCGCAATTGCAGTGTATGCGTATGCAGGCGGCACCTTTGCAGAACATCCAATCACTGGCTTGCTCATTTTGCTGCTATATACTGCGCTGGTGACTGGCGGCTTTGTGCTCTACCGAAAAAGGCTTCAACGCGCCAACAGAACATAACGCGATGAGTTTGCCCCCGACTCTATAGGATGTTTCATTGCGGTTTTTGGGACACATGCAATTACGCTACCGATTGCTTTCTGACGTTTCGTTGGATTTTGCAAAAATCTCGTATATAATTTAATTGTAAGCTATTTAAATTACAACTAATTAAACATTCTCAGATTGGAGTGATAAATATGAGCACCAACAATCCGCACACGGTAGAAAAAGCAACTTTTGCAGGTGGCTGCTTCTGGTGCATGGTTTCCCCTTTTGAGGAATTACCCGGTATTTTGAAGGTTAGATCTGGATATACAGGGGGACATACCGAAAATCCTACCTATGAGGAGGTATGCTCTGAAACAACGGGGCATGTGGAAGCCGTACAGATTACATTTGATCCACAAGTTTTCCCGTATGAAAAACTGTTGGAGCTATTCTGGCAACAGATTGATCCGACGGATGAAGGTGGACAGTTCCACGATAGAGGTTCATCCTACCAAACGGCTATTTTCTATCATAATGATGAACAGCGCATCAAGGCAGAAGCTTCCAAAGGAGCTCTGGCTCAAAGTGGCCGCTTCGACAAGCCCATTACTACACCCATCTTGCCTGCGGCAACTTTTTATGAAGCTGAAGAATATCATCAGGACTATCATAAGAAGAACCCCGCTCATTACAAGCGCTACCGCAAAGGCTCGGGACGTGAAGATTTTATCGAGCAAAATTGGTCCGGCAAGATTGATAAATCCGATCTTAAGGATCGGCTGACGCCTATTCAATACGAAGTAACACAAAAAAATGCGACCGAGCGCCCTTTTCAAAATGAGTTTTGGGATCATGAGGGTGAAGGCATTTACGTAGATATCGTATCAGGAGAGCCTTTGTTCAGTTCACTCGACAAATATGATGCGGGTTGCGGTTGGCCCAGCTTTACCCGTCCGTTGCGCAGCTACAATGTTAAAGAAAAAACCGATCTCAGCCATTTTATGATCCGTACCGAGGTGCGAAGTCGTGAAGCAGACTCCCATTTAGGGCATGTATTCGATGACGGTCCAGGTCCAGATGGTCTGCGTTATTGCATCAATTCCGCCGCGCTCCGCTTTGTGCCTCAAGAAGACTTGGAACGTGAAGGATATGGAGCATATAAGTCATTATTTGAAAAATAAGTAGCTACAGTATCATTTGGGGCTGGCCCGGAGTCTATCTTTAATAGATGACCACGGACCAGCCTTTTTTTGATATGGCAGCACATCATTACTGAGGCTTACAATTTAACTCATAACCCATCCAAGCCAAATTGCTAAGGGTACCAGCAATAGCTGAGCTAATAAAGTACCTGCCAAACGCGAGATGATCATCCAGCCGTACATGCTGTTCATCCGGGTTAAGGGTAGCTCCCCTCGTAGCGTTTTTTCCGACAGAACCGCTAATCTTGGATCAATTAACAAGGTCAATAATACCGTTGCGACGCCATTGATTAGACCTGACGACATTGACATTGCCGTACCTTGAGCGGGCCACAGGAATGATGCATATAAGGCAGATACCACTCCTGTTGTATAAATTGCGGTAACAGTTATATTCAGGATAATCAGACGCTTGGGTATCGCCCCGCTAACCAATGAGGTAAGCATGGACCAGGTAGGGCGCTTTATGTAGTAGCCTGCATGCTTCCAGCGATTTCGCATCATTAAATGACGCATCAAAGCCGGAATAGATCCGGTATGCTCCAAATGGACAATCCATCTGGCTGACATGCGTACCACTGTTGGATACAGTAATATAGCAAGCATGGTTCCAACGGTTGCGGCCAGCAGTACCCCATGCATATACAGCTCCAGTCTAATATCCGTTCCGCCCACTTGTACTGCAGCTTTAGCCTGATCGACCATCCCTCCGAGTAAAGGTCCCTGCGCCATGTTGGAGGTGCGTGAAACCAACAGCAGCATTCCCGCAACGGTTAACGCCAATCCAATCCGACGCGCTCGCAAACCACCAAGCCGGAGAGCATAGGACAAGCTATCTGTAGTATGAATGATGATGGTTAGCAAAAAAACGAAACCCCAGGCAAGCAAATGCTTCACTCCTTTTTCTGGTATTCTGCACACCATTATACGCTTTTTCTCAAGATATATTTTACAATATATTCATTTCTTTGATTTCCGTTTGTTTAAGCCGATAACGGGTAATACATAATACATCATTTGCTATAAGGAGTGTGCAACTATGCCTTGGAACAAACATGATTACCCCCCATCCATGAAAAATCTGGAACCTCGTGTGCGAGAAAAAGCCGTTGATATTGCTAACGCTCTACTCCGTGACGGCTATGAAGAAGGACGCTCTATTGCGATTGCCACTTCTCAAGCTGAGGAATGGAACGTTAATCATCCAGCCGAACAAGATGAGAAGCAGTAAGAACATGAAAAGCAGTATTCAAGCAAAAATGGGCACGACCATCATTCCGCATAGAACGCCAACAGATTTCTGCCATTATTCATGACCGGAACGGCGCATTCATTCTACTTTAAAGCCTTCCTGACAGAGCCTCGATACAGCGAAAGGGTGTCACGTAAGAAGATTTCTCTCCTGACGTAACACCCTTTCCTTATTGACGAAGGCTGTGGACGACCGGCACTGTTTTGGCAACTACCTTTTTAGCGGGAATAGCCGTAGGCAGTACCTTTTTCACAGGTCGGTGCAGTTGGAACGTGGTCGTCCATGTAATTATTTTTCCGGCAAGCCACACAGCCAGTATTGTAAACATTGTTTCCTTCACAGGCAGATACAATAGCGATAATCCCAGTACGATGATGTCACTGACGATAAACACGTTGCCGATTTTCCATCCGCGCCACTCACTGATCAGAAGAGACAAAATATCATCGCCCCCGGTTGCTCCACCGAATCGCAGTACGATTCCGGCTCCCAAACCTGTAAGCACCCCACAAAGTAGAGCTGCTATCAGCAGATTTCCATGCAGATCTATAACCAGAGTTGAATACTTCTCAAATCCTGCATAAAACAGTGAAAAGGCGACAGCTCCGATTAACGCAAGCATCATAAATCTTTTGCCCTTCAGTACCCATGCCAGCAATATGACGGGAATATCAAGCAGCAGCATACTCCATGCTGGAGATATGCCAAACGCGTAATGTCCCAGCAGAGCTAAGCCTGCAAATCCGCCTTCTGACAAATGATTTTGAGCATTAATGTGATAGTACGTAAAAGCTAAAATGCATGTTCCGAGCAACATGACAGCAATCTGTCTCAGTGCTCCATTGTTCACGATAGATTCGTAAGTTTTCCTCATACAGGCTCCCTCGGTTTCTCGTAAGTTTGATGTGGATGAACCCACTCTTACGGAAGCTACCGGGTAAGATGTGCCTGGAGGACTTGGTCCTTCGCATGTACAATCCCCTCTTCCGCAGAGTTGGCTTTCGCAACTTGACGTTACTCCGCGGAAAAGCTAAGTATAAGACAGATCAAATCGTTTCCAAATCGTCCTTTGGGGAAGTATCCTTCGGGGACACATGGTATCCTGATCCTTTCTTTTGTGGAATAAAACTCCGACATTTCTGTGGTGCATATAAATCTATAATTTATTATACCACACCTTGCCACTTGCTAAACAGCTTACTTTTTTTGCTGCACCATATTTTATTTTATGTGTGAGCATGCTTTATTGTATGTGCGAATTAACGTATTATACCGAAGGTTTGGCGAATGCACATTTAATATAACCAAAGCGTATTTTATTTCCGTTTAGATCTATTTATCCACTTAATTTGGCGGTTCTACGCTGGTTGGCCATAAACACGCCTCCAAGTATAAGAACAAGCCCGGTCAGAACGTTCCAGCCGATATGCTCATTCAGAAGCAAAAAGCCCCATACGATGGCACTTACCGGTACAAAATACGTCACCGAAGAAGCAAATTCCGCACTTCCCCGCAAAATCATATAGTTGAACAAAATATATGCTACTCCTGATCCCAAAACTCCCAGTCCTATAAGGGAACCCAATACACCTGGAACAGAAACAATCGACAAATCAGGTCTCTCCACAATTGCCATCATAATGCCACCCCCTGTCGCCGCACCAAACAGTGTCGCAAAGGTAGCCTGATACATGGAAAGATTGGAGAGAAAACGTTTGGAAAGCTGCGTTCCAAATCCGTAGCAGAGAGTCGCAAGCAACATGCATCCAAAACCCACAGGATCAACAGAAATTATGGATGCAGGATTAATACCCAATAAAATAATGATCCCTACAAAAGCGAGACCCATTCCTAACCACTGCATTCGATGAAATATAGCCCCGAAAAAGACAAGCCCCACCAACATGGTCCATATTGGTGTGGTGGCATTCAATACAGAAGCCATGCTGCTAGCTATTCTGGTCTCGCTAAAACCGATCAATGTCCATGGTAAAACCATGTTGACCAAAGCTACCAGAATAACCGATTTCCACGGAATACTTTTGATTTTAAACGGTCTGCGCATAAGCAGCATTAATAAGACGATAAAAATAAGTCCAAAGCTGGATCGGAGAAATACAATGGTCCACGGCCCTACTTGATGTAGCAACAACACCTTGATAAACATAAACGAACCGCCCCAAATGAGGCTCAATAATAATAAAGCTGCATATAACGAACGTGACAATATGTATACCTTCTTTCTCCACTTTCTTAAGTTAAATAGTAGAGGCTGACCGCAATCAAAACGATCTCCCCTTTTATGTAAGTTTTTATCCATTAGCTTAACATAAACTCTGTTTGACTGTCATCGGCGATATACGCAAAAATTCTTTACACAATGGTACATCGGGATAGCGCTCCCTACCACTTTTCCAATAATTGATGATTGCTTTGGCAACAGAAAAATCCCTATGATGAGGTATAAATAGAACGTATGTTCTATATACTGATTATATATTGTATTTTTACTCCGAGTAAAGGAGATTTTTATGACAAACAAAAAGATACTGGACCACAAGAATAAAGCTCCTTTGCCTTCTGAAGAAGACGCAGGGCTGATCAAGATTTGTGTACTTCTAACTCTTGTGCTGGATGTGCTGGAACGAGACATTCGTATTTTGAATACTTCTCCTCTAAAAATGCCTGATTTGTATATTCGTAGCCTGACTGGAGTGCAACAGCGCGTAGCTGTTCAATTAGCAGAGACAAAGACGCGAATGAAAAGACAGGGGATTAAAATATACAGCGAAATCCGAAATCATGAAGGCGTAGAGGTTTTGTATGTATGCCGCGGCTATCAAAGGCGATTTTTCATGCTTTCGTCCTTTGCCCGCAGCGAAGTCCGGCGTAAACTGGGACACTATCTGGGAATTGATCTGACGCAAGATTATGCCCCCTTGTAGTATCAAATGTTCACCACCTTGAGCAGTCAAAAGGACACCAACCTTCAAAATGCTGCTGATTCGCTTATTCAGGGATCTGCTGCAGAGCCTATCGTATCTCTTCAAAAAAGGAGGGACCTGAAATATGAAAAAAAAAGAGCAGAGCGCTTGGAATGCTGACTCTACTCATTTTTATAACAGGCTGCTGGGATTAGGAAATTTGAAGGATGCCCGATTCACTCCTAAAGGCGTGTTGTGGCAAACCCTAAAAGTTGTAGACGATTCTCAAAACAATCAAGGGAAAAGTACCAATGAAATTCATTCAGGCACTGGCCATTCCATTCGACAAAGTGTATGGAAAAGTGTGGAATGAAATAAAGAGTACCCCAATGTCCGTTTTCATCCGCAGGTCACTGTAGACATTGTCGGGAACAGCATTTTAAACTAGGCCGTTTAGCTTTTAGGTTGATCAGGTATTGTTTCAGGATGAATAACTTCGTCAGATTTGGTTTTTGGAGTCTCACTCTGGCTTTCTGATTCAGAAGGAGTCTCCTGCTTGTTTTCAACAGAAGGTTGCGAAGTATCTGTTGATGGCAAATCTTTATTCTCATCAGGCATATCTATCTCTGTGTCTGTGTCAGGAACAATAGGAGCCGTTTCCTCTGGTGGAATCTTCTCTTGATCTTTTGCAGGCACTTCATCCTCTGGGATTTCTTTTTCTTTGATATCTGGTTCGGACGGAACCACTGGTCTAGCAGAACGAGAACGCGGAAGCTGTTCTCTCCCAACTTCGGTCGGCACGTATTTTTGATTAAACCAATCGGTCACGAGTTGACCCGATTGGCGGGAATAACGTCCTGGCAGCTTACCTGTAAGGCTAGAAACCGTAACTTTCACAACACCTTCCGGCTGTATAAAATGCTTATTCTTAAAAAGCTCAGGCTGGTCCTTGACCGTCTCATTCATGATCAGTGCCCACACCGACTGTGCTCTGGTATGGCCTTCTTGAGATAATGTATTAACCTGTTGGCGGTAACCAGCCCAGACGCCTAATGTAACGTCAGGGGTGTATCCCATAAACCATACATCACCAAAGTTTTGTGTCGTACCGGTTTTACCAGCGATATCAATGGTACCGTAGCTTTTAAAAGCATTTTTCAGACGTTTTCCAGTTCCTCTCGGATCTGATATAACGGTTTTGAGCATATCCGTCATCAAAAAGGCGGTTTGCTGCGAATATACACGCTTCGTCTGCGGTTTAAATTCATATACGATCTTGCCGTTGGCATCCGTAATTTTGCTGATCAGATGGGGTGTATTATATACACCCATATTAGGAATCGTTCCATATGCTGCGGTCAGTTCCTCGACGGATACCCCTTTGCTAAGTCCACCCAGAACCCCTGTCTGAGCTTGTTCATCCTGCGGCTGAATCGTCGTAATTCCAAGAGAACGCACAAAATTCCAAGCGTTTGGAATTTTAACTTCATATAAAAACAGCCTCAGTGCAGGGATATTGATTGACCGATTGAGTGCTTCACGGGCTGTCATAAGCCCCTCGTACCGTCTGTTATAATTTTTAGGAATATGATAACCTTTACGTCCATCTTTCAATATGATTTGCGAATCATCAATAAGACCGGCGGGCTGAGTGTAGCCCTTTTCCAATGCAGGTAAATAAGCAGCGATAGGCTTCATAGCAGAACCAGGCTGACGTGTCATTTGAGTTGCATAGTTCATTTGCTCGGTATTAAAATCCCTACCCTCGATCATACCGAGTATAGCCCCCGTTTTATGGTCAATCATGATTGCTGCAATCTGCTCTAATCCCTTCTTCTTACTGTATGGAGAAAAGTTTTGTGGATTGGCTGCAATCTGCCGCATATTGTTATAAATTTTCTTATTTATCGTTGTATAAATTCGATAGCCGGACCGTTGCAACTCTTCTCTCGTATTTCGAAGAAGCTCAGCATACTCAGGCTTGGAAATCTCGGCTGCCGTGAGATCCGGATTTTGCTGGAGCGCTAACAACTGGGCGGCCTCCCGCTCTGTCTCCAACATCAAATAAGGGAATGTGTTATAGCTTTTTTCGCGATGTGGCGCAAGAGTGGCTTTCACATCAAATTGAAGCGCCTCGTTATATTCGGATAGCGTGAGTTTACCTGTTGCCAGCATTCTTCCCAACACGAAACGTTGGCGCTCCATCGCTTTGTTGAAGCCTTCTTCATCAAAGTTCCCTTTTCCATCAAAGGCGGAATAAACAGATGGCAGTTGCGGAAGACCTGCCAAATAAGCCGCTTGAGCAATATGAAGCTTATGTAAATCACTTACATTGAAAATCCCTAGCGAAGCAGACTTGATTCCATACAAGTTGTAACCAGCGGAACCATTACCAAAAGGCATTTTGTTTAAGTAAGCCGTTAATATTTTATCCTTGCCCATAAAACGCTCCATACGCAATGCCAGCAGCATTTCCTTCACCTTGCGGCTGTCCGTCTTATCCAGACTGAGAAAAACCCTCCGGGCTACCTGCTGCGTCAGTGTGCTGCCGCCTGTTTGGCGGTTTTCATTCAAAAGCTTCTGTTTGACAGCACGAGCCGTCCCCTTTAGATCCACACCACGATGCTCATAAAATTGGCTGTCTTCCGTTGAAATGAGAGCATCCACAATGGACTGAGGGACATCCTTTAGATCAACGAGCTGTCGGTCCTCTTCCATGCGCATTCTTCCAACCGGAGTTACCTGATCATTAAAAAATACAAAGCTAGTCAGAGCGTTCTCATTTACCTTTTCATATATCAACTGACGTGATCGTACAGGTTCATCATGAACCAGTGCCGCTACATAACCGGATATAAGACCTCCGGCAAACAGCACCCCAAGTACACCCGCAAACGAGAACCACTTGATATTAATCAGCAATACTCTGCCAAAAATACGCCACCTACTGCGTTTTTGAGATGATGGTCGACGTTTTGGGTTCATAAAAATGGTTTTCTCCCCTCAATATTCATTCATTTCCACTTGTTTTTGTTCAAGATAATATGATACGCCATGTTAGGTTTCCCGTAAACTGTAATGTTCCAAAAAATACATTTGTATTAGGAACACGTGTTCTGTATATAATACTACTATAAGAGTATACATTCAAGAATATTTTGGAAGGACGATCAACACATATCAGGAGAGGAGGTTGGATTTTTGAAGGAACGTGGAAATAGAACCATATTTTTAGCGGACTGCCAGAGCTTTTATGCCAGCGTAGAGAAAGCAGATCACCCTGAATATAAAAACAAGCCGCTTGCGGTAGCCGGTGATCCTGCTCGCAGATCAGGCATTATTTTAGCCGCATGTCCTATCGCCAAACAATCCGGCGTATCTACAGCCGAGCGCCTCGGCGAAGCGCTTAAGAAGTGTCCTGAGCTCGTAATTGTCCGTCCCCGCATGAAATATTATATTGATGTTTCTTTGGCCATTACTAACATATACAAAGAATATACCGATCTAGTGGAAGTTTTTAGTATAGACGAGCAATTTTTAGATGTTTCCGGGAGTTTAGGAATATTTGGTAATCCTTTAATTATTGCAAAGGAAATTCAAGAAAAGGTTCTTTTACAGACCGGAGTTTGGGTCAGGATTGGGATTAGTTCAAACAAAATTCTGGCCAAAATCGCCACTGATATTTGGGCCAAAAAAAGCAAGAGCGGCATTTTTACGCTTCCCAAGCCAGATGTAGAACAATTGCTATGGCCGCAGCCGGTGAACAAAATGTTCGGCGTGGGCTCGCGCATGACGGCCCATTTCGCACGGCTTGGCATGACCACCATCGGAGATATCGCCAGAACACCGTTGCCGGAACTAAAGCGCAAATTCCGCGCCCATTTCGGCAAGCAGTCGGACATTCAGGCTGAAGTGATGTGGAAAACCGCCAACGGCCTGGACGACAGCCCCGTCGCTCCGTATACGTTCAGTACTCCTCAGAAGTCTATCGGCCATATGATGACCCTGCCCAAGGACTATCAGGAGCCGCACGAGGTGGAAACCATCCTGCTGGAGCTCACCGAGGAAGTATGCCGGGACAGTCGGCGCAAGGGATATATGGGATCTGTCGTGACCGTCGACTGCATGTGCAGCCCGTACGAGGCGCCGACCGGATTTTCACGACAGATGAAGCTGACCGATCCGACCAACAATACGAATAAAGTCTACAAAGCCGTAAAGGAGATTTTCTATAAATTCTGGAATCACATGCCGGTACGGCGACTGGGCGTCAGCTTGAGCGGTCTGACGGACGCAGAGATGTACCAGCTCTCCTTCTTTGAAGACGAGGAGTGGGCCCGTTCTCTGGAGAAAGCCACGGACAGCATTAAGGATCGTTATGGCAGCTCGGCGATCGTCAGAGCCTCTTCCCTCACCCACGCTGGGCAGGCTTTGGAGAGATCTTTGAAAATCGGGGGTCACTATAAGTGAAATGCAGAATATAAACAGCAGCCGATCATGCGGCTGCTGATCATGCGGCTGCTGTTTGTTCATCTTTCTGTAAGAGATATGATTAGTTCCAAATAAGCGAGTATTAACTCTGGAGATAGCGATATAATGTTGCTTTGCTGATTCCCGTCTCCTCACGGATCTGTCGCAAGGCTATATTTTTTACTTTCATACATTTGGATAGCCTTTTTCACATTATCATCAAGCTTTCGTGGACGCCCCAGCTTCATCCCTTTTTCCTTCGCTTCATATAAGCCTCTTTTTGTGAACTCACTAACAATATCGATCTGAAAATTTAAAAGATGCTTAACGTTTTCGTGAAATAGCCAGCCTTCCGGCTCCCTTTTATCTATTCCTTCGTGAATGCCTGCTGCCCATGCAGCTGGTCCAGTAATTCTGCAAGATGCTTTGTTGAGTCTGCGAAAGAGAACAGTCTGGTTACAACCACTGTGTCACCTGGCTGAAGCTGGTTCAGCATTTTTTGCAGCACTGCCCTTTTTTTGGGAGAAGAATGCTCCTCTGCGTGAAGTGAGTCACACGGCACTTCCTTTAACACTTCCAGCTGATTTGTACAATTTATATCGTCCTGAAAAGGCCTCATATAACCGATTTAATCTACGTTCATCGTCCAAAAGATCGACTGAAAGATTGTCTAGATTGCACAATTTGACGTGCATTTTTTAGACGGAGAGACTCATATTCCAAAAGGGCCTCAGCTGAAATGACCTTGCTCTAGTTAGCGAGACGCTAGACGTTCTGAGTAAGAACGTGAACATGGAGGGTGTCATTCTCCATTCAGACCAGGGGTTTCAGTATATCTCCAAGCCGTTTAATCGCAAACTTAAGCGGCTTGGAATGCTTGGGAGCCATTCAAGGCGTGGAAATTGCCTAGACAATGCCTGTATAGAATCCTTCTTTTCCCATCTTAAAACAGGAAGATTTATTTAACGAAACCCGGAACCCTAGCGGAGGTAGAACAACACGTGCGGGAGTACATTTCGTTTTATAACGAAAATAGATTTCAGAAAAAATTAAACAGCCGTTCCCCGATTAAATACCGAGAAACGGTTGCTGCTTAAAGATGTCTTTTTAGTTCTGTCTACTTGACAGGGGTATGACCAGCTTGACCTTATCCGAATTTGTGTAGGGTCGAATTGATATTGAAATATCCAGCTTGATTAGCTAACTCATGAATGCTTAGCCTTTCTCCGTAGCATTGGTACAAAAAAATGCGGAGTTGGTTCGGCGTAATTTTAGGGCTAAACTGTTGAATATGCGATTGACAACCTCGCCCATTCCACCGATTAAAATCTTGAGTTGCAGAGCTTACGCATTTAATGTGTGAGAACTGAACTCCCAAAATACGCTTATCAACTTCATACAAAAACCAAAATTCATTCAATTTCATAAGAAAACCCTCCGTTTTTTAGCTTTATTTTCAACTGGAACGGATGGGGTTAGTATGGCCATGTATTTTAAAACTGTATTTGGAACAATCTATATGTGTTCCAAAACCAATACGAACAAAAAGATCATAGGGGGATAGCCAATATCTTAAATCCAAATGGACATATGATGGCGGAAGCGGTTTTAAAGCCAAAGCAGGGAAAATCGTTTCTTCATTCAAGTGAGCCTGTTTCATCAGAAAATATAAATCAGTTCAAAGTTTCTAATGAAACAGTAAAAAAGGCAAAGGAGCTATTCAGACAATCCGAGATTGAGGTCGTACAAGCAGGAATGACATTAACTTTAATGGGGCTACCTGAAAAATTTGAAGCCTTGTTGGATGTAAAAATGATAGCTTCGAAAGCCGATAGTGAAGGACCGCAATATCTTATTCCTAATAAAGATCCTGTTATTCCGGAAGCATTGCAACCCTTTGTAGATGCGATCGTCTTTCCAAAACCTATTTCAATAAAACCTTAAATGTATCAAGAGAGGAGTATTGTTCACATGGCGAATTCCATTTCATCCGAACTGCCAAATGTTATATTTGCAGAGGCTTCCGTTCACTCTATTGGGGGCCAGTCCGTATTTGCCGAGACAAGTAAAATTACAAGTGAAACGGTTCAGCACTATCATTCAAAAGAGGATTTGGTGCTAAAGGCGGTCTCTAAGTTAAAGGATAACGGTTTCGAAGTTCTAAATGTAGGTGATGTATCCATTTCAATTGCCGCTTCGCCGCAGACATACGAGAAAGTATTTAATACTTCAATTGTACCAAAGGAGCGAGAGGTTAGAGGAATACCCGGAAAGTCATCTACCACGATACTCGACTCGACAAACTCGGGGATGCTAGGCTTGATTAACACCGATAACAGTCCGCTCGCTGACGTCTTGGAAGGCGTGGCAATTGGCGAACGGGTCTTCTATTATGCTCCGGCCGTTATGACGGCGGAACGTCCTTCCGCGTCCCCTCCTCAGGAAGATTATTATCATCTGGAGCCGCCTCACGATCTAGTCAAACTTTTGCGTGCTGAGGGCGTGCATCAGAGCGGAATTACCGGACGCGGCATAAAAGTGGTTATGGCGGATAGCGGGTTTTATAAACATCCGTTTTTCGCTAAACATAATTTCCGTTCAAATCAGGTCGTGCTCGGACCTGGTGCGTCTGATCCTGATCATGATGAAATCGGACATGGTGTTGGCGAGTCAGTCAACGTTTTCTCGTTGGCACCGAACGTTGATTTCACTATGGTGAAGATGAACTTCTTCAATAGCGTCGGCGCTTTCAATGCTGCTGTAGCACTGAATCCTGACATTATCACCTGCAGTTGGGGAAGTGATATCAGAGGCAGTGTTTTATCCAGCTTTGACAAGGTGCTTGAAGCTGCTGTAGCTAATGCGGTGAGTCATGGTATTACAGTGGTGTTTTCTGCAGGCAATGGTCACTTATCTTTCCCTGGCATGCATCCGGACGTGATTTCAGTAGGCGGCGTATTTGTACGAGAAGACGGTACCATGCAGGCAACACCTTATGCTAGCGGATTTAAGAGCAGAGTATATCCAAACCGTCAGAGTCCGGATATCTGTGGATTAGTTGGCTTGCCTCCACGAGCAGCCTATATTATGCTTCCAGTTGAACCAGGGGACGAAATTGACAATGATTTATCCGGAGGTATACATCCTCGCGGCGACGAAACTTCTTCTAGCGATGGGTGGGCGGCTTTCAGCGGAACCTCGGCAGCAGCTCCTCAAATCGCAGGTATTTGTGCACTTATGAAGCAGGCAAATCGTAACTTAAATCCATTTCAAATTCGAGAAATATTGCAGCGAACAGCTCGAGACGTCACAGAGGGCCGATCTGCTCAAAATCCGGCTATGCCGGGTCCCGACCTTGCCACTGGATTTGGTCTAGTCGATGCATCACGCGCGATCGATGAAGCAAAACGTATGGGATAGCAAGTCGCCAACTGTCAAAGTTCGTAACTACCGCACGAAGGAGGATCAACTAATGGCTGTCCCTCAATTACCGAATGAAATTATCCTAATGATGGCTAGTCGTGACATGCGAATGCATCACTATATTTGGCATACTGTGCGAAACAATTGGCTTCGCCTGTCTAGCTCGACACAGCAGAGTTTGAGAAACTTGGGGTGGGAACCCCCCCGGCCCGCTCTGAATCAAAACAGGGATCCTATTTTAAACAATGCTTCAGGTGAAGATTTTTTGTTTATGCATCGGCAGATGATCGCATCCGTTAACAGGGAACTGGAAATAATCGGCCAACCTGATTACCTTAAAGTCGAAGGGTGGACAAACGTCCCTGCGCCTAGTGATCAGGATTATCCGGTTCCTCCGCCTTGGAATTCCGATTTGAATCAAGTAAAATCAGATTCCTATTATTCGACGGTTCTAGTGCCGTTAGAAAATCAATTTAAAGATCCGGAACAATTAAGAAATATGAGCTTGGGCGAGATGGGAGCGCGCATCGAGTTTTCTATTCATAATGATCTTCATATGCGGTTTGCGTCGAATCCCGGTCAACAAAGACCTCCTGTGGCTGCCGAGAATCCAGAAGCTATAGAAGCTATTGACCCGAGATGGGATAATCCTCAGTATGACTATTTAGGGGATACTTATTCCAGCCATGTAAATCCAATATTTTGGAAGCTGCATGGTTGGGTAGATAATAGAATTGAAGATTGGAAAAACGCAAATGAAGTTTTAGATATACAATGGATCGGAACATGGGAAGGCCCCACTCATCATCATCATCTTGCAGAGGCGCAGGAGTATCTTAACCGGGCAGTAAGTATATTGGGAGAGAATGAACTGCTTCCGGAATTCCCGACAAAACCAATCAATCTGTGAGTACCGCTCCTTAAAAACAAACACGATATATAACCGAGTTGCCAAATAGATCACTTTTTTGAACTACCGAACCAGACGACACGTAATGAAGTGAAGTCTGCCACTATAAAGAAAGCGTTACAGCTTAAAAAAGCAACTGTTTAAAAACAAAAATCTAAAAGGCTGTCTGTTGTCAAGGTAACCTTTTTTCCACGTATTAGGGGTGATAAAATTCCTTAGCGTACGTTTTCCGCGTTTTGTCGGCAGTACCCCAAATAGATTTTTTTCTATTGACACATAAATAAAGTAGGAATTCCCTTATCTATATCGAATCAAGCAAGTGTTGTAGTTCATTTGAACTAGTTCTATTTAACTATACTTGATTTGAAGGTATTAGAAATGGATTTTAGAAAGGGAAATTTATGCTTTGGAAAAATAATCTCGGTTGATGGCCCTGGACAGGAAAATAATGTCCTAGACTCCCGCTGTTTTAATCAACTAACAGGACACGTTAGTTGAATCATATTTATGGAATGTACATTACTGTTTCCCGTTAGTTGATTATCATTTCACCGTTGATACTCTGCTTAAGTGAAGTATGGAAAGTGATCGCGCATAAAATGGGTTAACCTATCCTTCAAATTTCTATGCTGTTGCGGTCAGAACACTATCTTTCTGCCCGCGACTACTGGAGTTTACCGCGCCATCTCTTGGCAGCTTTTGTTTTGTCATGTTAAGGTGACTCATCCGACTGGAACAGCTCAAATCCAATTCGCGCACCTTGACCAGTGCTTTTGCGTCCGGCTTCCTTCAGATTCCACCTCACGGTGGACACCCTTGTCTTTGGCTAACGGTAGGCGCTCGTCAGCCCTCGTTCGGGACTTTCACCCTAAAGATAACGCCCATGCTGGGCGTACTCAAAAAAACTGACGCGGTACTTTACCAGCGTCAGTTTATCCATAATGACATGAAATACAAGTGATGAGCAGTCACATGTTTGCTTTAAACCGCTCAGGAAAATTGTAAAATTATTTTAGCTGTTGTCCTGCAGGCTTCTGCCAGCGGCCTTCAGCGGGGTTAGCTGCAAATATACCATCGTTAACTACAACTTTTCCTCTAAGAATATCTTGCACGGAAAGGTATGGCCGATATACAGGCTTTGCTTATGCTTCGCATAATAGTTTTCTTCCGTAACTAAATGTGATTCATTTAAAGTAACAATGGCTAAATCAGCATCCGCTCCTTCAGCAATTTTACCCTTCCGATCTGAAATTCTAAATCTTTTCGCCGGTGCTGATGCTGTCCAATGTGCTACGTTTTCAAACGGAATGTTATGCTTTAAAGCAAGCTGAATCATGGAAAGCAACGTAAATTGACCACCGCTGATTCCACCCCATGCCTCGAATAAATTATGATGTTTAGGATTCTTCAATTCATAAGGACATGGTGAATGATCCGAAGAGATCATATCGAATTTATTCTCGATTAATAAAGCAATTAATTTTTGTTGCTCCTCTTTTTTGCGTAAAGGCGGAGCGCATTTCGCGATGGCTCCCAATTCTCTTAGCTGCTCATGATTAAATAATAAATAGTGCGGACATGTTTCAACCGTTATATTCATTCCTTTTTGCTTTGCCTGCTCGATTTTATCTATTGCTTGAGCTGAACTGATGTGTACGAAATGAAGCGGGCATCCGGTGATCTCTGCGTAATAAATGGCACGTTCTACTGCTTCAACTTCTGCTATAATAGGACGTGTCTCTAAATAATCATCTGCGCTATATTTTCCTTTTCTTTCCTTCTCTGCTTTTAGCCAATTCGTAATGGCTGCACTTTCTGAATGAAGAGCTAACACTTTGTTTAATTTAGGGATCGTTTTCATCCCGTTCAGCAAGGTTATATCATCTACAGCTTCAAACTCCTTGTTTCCTGTTGTGGAGAGAAAGGCCTTAAATCCGATTACACCGGATTCAGCAAGAAGCTCTAAGTCCCTTTCGTTTCCAGGTACAAGTCCGCCCCATAAGCTAAAATCAACAAAAGACTTATCATTCCCAAGTCTTGCTTTGTCATAAAGGGCCTCTTGGGTTACTGTTGAAGGAATTCCGTTTAACGGCATATCAAAATAAGTAGTACACCCGCCTGCTGCCATCATCATTGAACCGGTTTGGAAGCCTTCCCAATGATCTCTCCCTGGTTCGCTGAAATGAACATGCACATCAATCATGCCTGGAAAAATGTGTTGATGCTCAGCATCCCAAACCCGATCCGCTTTATTCGTTATCCCCTTTTTTATTTGTACTATTTTCCCATCTTTGATGCCTATATCCGTTTCTTCGACTCCTGTCGGCAGGACTACTTTGCCATTCGAAATAATCAGATCTAAATGCTCCATATTTATTTTTTCTCCTTGGTTATATATGTTTATGTGTAATTATTTTTCAAATACCGTACCTTTTTTGAAGTTTGAATCTTTAAATGCAAACTTCATCAAAAGGATATACGCAATACCCGCCGCAATAAAGCCTAAAAACCATCCGATTTCCACTTTTACAAAGGCGGCGCCTGCACCAATTAGCATCGCAATAATTGCACATGGATTATAACCGGCAAACGGACCATCCTCCTTATACAGGTCTGCAACATGTATCTTCTGTTTTCTTAAAACATAGTATTCTACCAATAAGATTGAAACAATCGGTCCTAAAAATGCGGAGTAGATTAAAATGAATATCCCAAGTCCTTTTGCTGAAGAATCCTTCACAAGTATCCACGGGAATGAGCAAAGCGCCAGCAAGCCTACTACAGTAACCGAAGCTTTATATTTTAGCTTCGTAACTAATGTAATAACATAGGCTGGTGGCACAATATTAGCAACCACGTTAACCGCAATCGCACCTAATACAATAAATACAGATACACCCACGGTTATATAAGGGTTATCTACCACGATTGCAAACGCCTTTACAGGATTAGAGATTCCTGTCGCAGAAGCAAGCATTGCGCCAATGGTCAGTACAAAGCCGTATGCAATTAAAATAGGGGAAAAATATAAAAAACCGCGTTTTACATCGCTGATACCAGATTTGAGCTCCCTTGAGTAGTCTGCTGCACTTAAAAAGATAGCAGCATAATTCCCCAAAAACATCATGATGAACGCAAAGAACGGCAAGCCCCATGATCCTTCTGAATGAACCCACTTCTCAACAATAACATCACTGTGAGATTGCATAAGAACGCCAAATACATAAATGAGGGCCAGCATAATCACAACTGAAGCTAAAATTTCTACCCATTTTATAGCATGAAATCCATACATCGAAAGTACAATCTGCATCAATTGAATCGCTAAAAAACAAATAACAATATTATCAAAAGATCCACCGGAAATGACTTTAACAATTTCATTTAAGGCCGTACCACCAATCCAGCTTTGAAAACCATACCAAATAATGCCGGGTATTCCTCGCAAGAATGAGGAGATAATAGAACCTTTTATTCCAAAGGACATTCTAAGCTGTACAACGTATGGTATTCCAGTTCTGTAACCGAGCCTGTCATTTAAAACAAACACAATTGTAATGATCCCAATCGCTATCAAGGCGGCTACAAAAGTTTGGAAAATGTTTAATGTCGCAGTTCCTGCAACAACCAAACTGGCTCCCAATGTCATATTTCCTAGATTAACACCGTCACCAATCCACATAAACATGTAAGATATTGCACCTACTGTCCTGCCATTTTTACTCTTCGGCTTTAGTGATTCAACTACAGTTGCATCATTCGGGAGCTTTACATCTTCCATTACGTGACTTGCTAAACTTGTAGACATGGTGAATTCAGTCCTCCTTTTACGATCAAAACCCAGAGTTATGTGTCACATCATGTTATGAAACATAACCAAACGGCTTTTTATAATCACAGTTTATCGTGTATCTTTTGACGAATCATTAGAAGAATTATGGATTTTTGTTTTTTTCATTGTACTGTTTAACTAAAAAAATAACAAAACATAACATGTCGCGTTATATAATATAGAAATCTCATAAAAAAGCGACCTTATTCATTCCTTTTAAAACAAGAAAAAACCCGGCCTTCGGCCAGGTAATCAAAGATGCAACCTTTGAATAAAATGAAACTAACTTCTCCCACCGTATTAGATTACAGAATTTAAGAGCGGTTTAAACGGTTTAATACTACACCCGACCATGTCTCCTTTACGGATCACAACAGATCCTGGTGTACCAGTCATAATAACATCCCCGGGATATAAGGTCATAATGTGTGAAAAAAAAGAAACGATATAGCCAGGCTGATACATCATGTTCGCAACGACGTTTCGGTGCTCTACTTTTCCATTCAAAACGGTTTCTACTGCAATATCCTTGATCTCAGTAAATTCATCGGCAGTGATGAAATAGGGGCCAAAACTAAAGAATGTATCAAAACTTTTTGCCCTCTGCATATAACGGGAATTTTTAGAGTGTATATCCTTTGCCGTCATATCTAAGGTAGTCGTAAATCCGGCCACAACACTGAGTGCATCCTCTTCTTTAATGTCTTTGCACGTTTTTCCAATAATGATCCCCAGTTCTGCCTCTGCAGTTACGACACTGGACTGAATTGGCAGTTGAATCGTCTCTCCCATGCCAATTAAACTGGTATCTGGTTTCATGAAAATAACCGGCTCTTCTTCTGGCAGTTTCCCTGATAACTCGATCGCCTTCTCTTTATAGTTCATGCCCACGCCAAGTATTTTTCGAGGGTTACGATATAGCGGGCCAAAGTATGTTTCTTTTGCCTCAATAGAAGGGTACCTATACAATTTGTTTCTTCCCCCACTTGTGTACCAATCGTTCATTTCTTCTAATTGGCCGCTCTGTATCAACCGAAAAAGGTCCGTATTCCAGGCTTTATTCTCCATCTCATTGATCGTTTTGACCATTATAATGTTATCCATAGAGATGACCGCTGCAGTCTCTTCACCATTAACGCTGACTGTTGCTAGCTTCATATTAACTCTCCTTATACAATCGTTCTTGCACTATTGCTTTACTTGCAAATGGTTAGCCGTCCAATTTAATAGCTTCAAGTCTTGATAACAATTGGCGATAAAAGATAAGCCTAACGGCAGTCCGTTCACTTCGGCTACAGGAAGAGTGATTTGAGGTAAACCGGCTAAGCCTGCAATACAGGATAATTGCATGGTCTTCGTTCGATATTGCTCTGCTTTTTCACCACGCAAGTTGAGCAAGGGAGCTGCTCCAGGAGCAGTTGGAATGATTAACAACCCATCTTCTCCTAAAAGATTTGAAATGAAATGGCGAACAGTTTCCCTTAATTGATATTGATGTCTACTTTCACTCTTTTTCAAAGTACTCGCCCACTGGAATCTTTCGGCAATGCCTGGTCCGAAATTCGGTTTCTCCTTTTGAATCCAAGGACCATGCTCACTCCAAATCTCCAATCCCTGAAGGATTCGAAACGCACTCGACCACTCAGTCAAATTTTGTTCTGATATTTTGATCATCTTACCCTTATTTGTTATAGCCTCTACCGAAGGAAGAACGTCCATTAGAGCCGCTTTGTCCTTTTCATTCATTAGCTCCCATGACTCTTCTGCTAAAAATAAGTTCTTAAAATTGCCTTCCTGGCTTTGACCATCGATCAGGATTCTACCAATCTTTAGCAGCAATTGAGGATTTCGGCTCATCCATCCAACAGTATCAAAGCTTGGAGCTAATGGAATTACACCTTCAGTCGAAACTGTTCCATGGGTGGGTCTGAATCCATAGATCCCGCAGTATGAGGAAGGGATGCGGATTGATCCGCCTGTATCTGTTCCTATTGCGAAATCTACCAAGCCCGCTGCAACCGCAACAGCTGATCCGCTAGACGATCCCCCTGGAATTCTATCTGGTGCCTTAGGATTTACAGGTGTGCCATAATGAAAGTTCTCTCCATTTAAGCTGTACATTAATTCGTCGGTCTGTACTGTTCCCTTTAATTCGGCGCCATGCTTTAGCAAATAGTCAATGACAAGCGCATGCTGAACTGCGGGCTCATGTGTACGGAGCCAATCAGGGTTTCCTGCACCACTTGTATAACTCTCAATGGCATATACATCTTTTACTGCAAACGTTAAACCGTCTAACTCCCCGGAGCCGGTTGATTTAATGTTTAAATTCCCATCTACAAAGGCATTCCATATATCATTCATCATCATTCTCTCCAAACTCATAGGAATTTTTCTAACTTTGCTTTCTTGGATGGATATTCTCAAGTAAAAGAGATAATAGAATACCTACTAGTAGTCCATTACTTAGCAGCGGACGCACAATACTGGGAAGCGTTTCGAAGTAGGATACAGGAAAAGTCATTACAATAATTCCAATGAATAATGGGGCTGCTAAACGGTATATATTAACTGTTGTTAATTGAATTTTCGTGAAATATAGAAGGGATGAGTGAAGCAAACGCATATACGTAACAAATAAAACTGCACTTCCGACACTTAAAGGAAGTTTAGCCATTAGGCTGCCTATAAAAGGAATCATCCCCATCAGCATAAACATCCCACCGCCAATCAGAAAAGGGATTCTCCCCAAAATTTTCGTCTGATTGAGAAAACCGATGGATGATACATACGGGGCATAGGGAACCTGTCCTAAAAAACCCGAAATCATCACAAATAACCCGCTGATCGTAAATGAACCTTTGTATTGTTTGAGACTTAAGCTTGTTTTGTAAATCTCGTCCGTACCCTTAAGAGCCCCAAATGTATTAGAAATATTTATAAGACCGGCTATGACAGCTGTTATAATAACACCTACATCCAGAGTAGGTGTCCCCAGAGGGAATACTATAAATTCTATTTTTTCGGTCATATCTAATGAATCCCTTGTATTAAACAACAACTCAAACAATACCCATCCTGCAATAATCCCTATTAATATTGAATATTTACGAATTGAAACAGGGAGCTTAACACTGCAAGCAATAACAACAATACAAACGACACTTGATAGTAAGAAAATAGGTATATCAATATGCGGGGCCTCGTTATGAGCCTCGAAAGGAATGCCCAGCATTCCCTTTAGGAAAATCGCATTTAATCTGCAACCTAATAGAAACATGAAAACAGCCATAACTCCTGAGTTGAACAGCTTGGAAAGGTACTGCGAAAGCCCGCTTAATCCAATGCCGATCGTAATGAAACCAGAGATGATAATACCAACCGCCAAGCTTCCTCCAAGCGTTTTCATCGACATGCCTTGAGAAGGAGCTGCATAACAAAGACTTAGAATAACTCCCCACCACAGCCCGGACTGCCCCTCCATAATTGAGCGTCTATGTCCTAGTACAGCTTGTAAAATACAGGCCAATCCCGTAAGGAAAAAGGATGATTGAATGAGGAAAGTTATTTTCTCTGGCGGGAGCTGGAATGCTGCTCCTATAGTAATAGGAATTACTACCGTATTTGTGAAAAGAAAAAAAAGCCATTGTAATCCGGCAAGCCAGCTCTCCATTTTGAACAGCGTTATCATGAGTCACCTTCTATATCTTGTTTAACTGTACAAAAAGATTCCGACTATTCCGGAATCTTACTAACGAAGAGATTATTAGCCGCGGGAAAGAATTTGGACTATTAAATGAACAGCGTTATGTGTGTGCAGTAGGTAAAACAGATCTTAAAGAAAAGAACATTTCGTTTATGCAGCATCAATCGGAACACGATTTGATTTATGATAAAATTGACTCGGACCTTCAACTTTTCCATCAAAAAGTACACCTGTTCACAACCGATCACTCTTATATTTTACTCATACCGCTGAAAGAGGGATGGAAAGAGATTGAACAATCGTTTATTTCATTTTTAGAACAACTCCAGATCAATATTGCTAATAACTATCAGACGGAGCTTTCATTCGGCATTAGCAACTATGCGCAACAATTAATTTATATACCGGTTTCATATAAAGAAGCAACGGATACTTTATATTATGGAAGTATGTCAGGAAAGAAAGGATTTATTGATATTTATCAACCTAAGGAGGTCCCTGAAATTTTAAGAATGGTTCCTTATCAGGACTTAAAAAAATTTTACACTGATACTTTTCAGTCCTTTGCCAATGAGTACAAAAAAGATTATCAATTACTGCTTCAAACTTTATCCGTTTACTTGGAAACGCATTGCCAACTGGCTGAAACCGCAAAGCGTTTGTATGTACATCGTAATACAGTAATTTATCGGTTGGAAAAATGCGAAGAGATCATTGGTAGAAGCTTAAAGGAACCCGAAGAAACATTGCGCTTGCGCCTAGCCTTTAGAATTAAAGCTTTAATTCAAGAAAATAATTCGTGGTCTCGTAAGTAGTTGCTGAGTCGTAAGAGATTTTAATAAACGGATTAAATATCAATTAGAGCGTATCTTCAAACTTAACCAACCAAACTAAGCTAGAACCGGCGTGTGAAGGATAGATATGGAATTAAAAGAATTTATAAAAAGAATAAGATAGAGTAGATTAATGCTGACTATACCTTACAAGCCTAAAACAAAACCAAAAAGGATCGCCTGACATCAGGCAATCCTTTTTCCATCTGTGCTTCACACAGAACATGGAGAGCGCTTTGAGCACCCTTTCGAATATGCAATCAACGGAACATTCCCCACAGCTTGATCAGATGGAACGTGTTTGACGGATCAATTTTTTGTGCTAGTACAAAGGCAGTCAATTGCTCCTCCTGTGCAGCCGTCAACCGCTCGTTTAAAATAGCCGAAGTGGACTTCACAAGATGACGCACCTTAGCTTTGTTTTGCAGATCCGCTTTGGTCACACCTTCGATCTGCTGCTTAACCCGCTCCTTGAGCACCCGATTTTTCATTTTCAACTTAATCCGCTCCACCAGTTGCGGACTAATTCCATATTGCTGATAGCTCAATGTTGCTACACCTCCCATATCATTCGGTCACTCCCAAATATATGACGGCCAGCCTGTCCATTGTGCCTATCTGTTTAAAACGTTTAGAACAACCATGATTCATGGTGGATCAATCGATGAGATCCCCCTGGAAAATCTGTTCTTTTTGCAAATAACCGCGCAGTGCTTCATACTGCGGAGATGTCCAAAAGGACGAATCCTTGATCAGATCAGTTGCATCCTCACGCGCCTTTTCCAGCACCTCAAAATCCGCTACCATATCTGCTAAACGAAACTCGGGCAGCCCACTCTGCTTGGTGCCAAAAAAGTCACCCGGCCCTCTCAAATCCAGATCGCGTCTAGCAACCTCAAAACCATCGTCCGTATCGGTCATAACCTTCATCCGCTCCTGACCAACCTCCGACTTAGGATCAGCGATCAGTACACAATACGAGGCATGTGCTCCCCGTCCGACACGTCCACGTAATTGATGTAACTGGGATAGCCCAAAACGATCTGCATCCATAATGATCATTAGCGTCGCATTGGGGACGTCTACCCCCACCTCCACAACCGTGGTTGAAACGAGCAACTGAACCTCATTCGCATAGAAAGAACGCATAACTTCTTCCTTTTCTGCGGGAGTCATTCGTCCATGTAGTAGCCCAACGCGGTAATGTGGAAAAGCCTGCTGCATTTGAATATGCAAATCGATGGCATTCTGTACGTCCAGCTTCTCCGACTCTTCAATCAACGGGCAAATCAGATAAGCCTGCCGTCCCTGGTCTACCTCGCGGGAAATAAAACCAAGTACCCGATCCATCAGATCGTGCTTCACCCAATAGGTGGAAATTGGAATACGCCCCTTCGGCCGCTCTGACAACGTAGAAACATCCATATCGCCAAACGCAGTGATGGCCAGCGTACGAGGGATCGGTGTGGCCGTCATCGTCAGCACATCGGGATTATAGCCTTTGCGGCGCAGTACACTACGCTGGTTCACTCCGAATCTATGCTGCTCATCCGTTACAACAAGCCCAAGCTGGCGAAAATATACATCCTCCTGAATGAGAGCATGGGTGCCTACTACAATGTCCAGCAGACCCATTTGGAGAGCAGCTAGCAGCTCCTTACGCTTCTTCCCGGTTGTACTCCCAGTCAGTAGACCAACGCTGATTCCAAAGGGCTCAAACAGCTTGTGAAGCGACCGCATATGCTGCTCGGCCAATATTTCGGTTGGCACCATCAGCGCTCCCTGAAAACCGGAACGTACTGTGGCAAATAAACCGATGGCAGCAACAACTGTTTTACCTGACCCAACATCCCCCTGAAGCAGACGGTTCATACAATAAGGTGAGCGTAGATCGTGCAGTATTTCAAGCTCTACCTTCTTCTGTGCATCCGTTAATTCAAAAGGCAAAGCCCTTACAAATTCACGAATCGTGGCGTTATCCACCGTATGTACCACCCCGTCCGCTCGACCACGATTTAACGCTCGGAATGCCTGCATTTTCAGTTGAAATAAAAATAGCTCTTCATACACCATCCGTCGACGAGCCTCTTGCCCTTCACGGTTGTCCTGAGGCTGGTGTATACCGGCAATAGCCTGCTTGCGCGGCATCATACTATATTTGCGTACAAGCAACTCAGGCAATATTTCGGGAATCATTTCACCAAACTGCTGGAGCGTCTGGTTCATTGTTTTTCGCATCCAGCTTTGCGTAATCTTGCCGCCTATAGAGTACACCGGTTGAAGTGTCCCCGAGCGGGCTACTCCTTTATCAGGAAACTCAGAATCCGCAACCGTCATCTGCATCCGTTTGAGGTCCCATTTACCAGTCACCACAATTTCACGACCTGAGGTTAGCTGCTCCTTCATGAAATGCCGATTAAACCACGTTGCGGTAAACATCCAATCCTCGGCCATCAATTTGCAAGTCAACCTTGATTTGCGCCCGTAACGCTGAAGCACCGGAATGCCCATAATTTTGGCCTGTACCGTAATCTTATCTCCGTCCTTCACTTCGCTTAGCGAGCGCAGTCGGTAATCTTCATACCGAAACGGATAATATTCCAGCATGTCCTGCACGTCAGAAATGCCAAAAGCGTGAAGCTCTCCCTCTTTGAGAGCACTCACGCCATGTATTTGTTTTAAAGGTATTTGATCCAATTGCAGCATATTACCTCTCATCTCCGGCCGGCCATACAAAAATGCCAATCGTTCCTGGCCCTACATGGGTCCCAATCACAGCGCCAAGTTCAGTATATATTCGATCTCCCAGCTCAAAATGCTCTGCCAGTTGAGCCACGAACGCTTCTGCCGCTGAGCGATCTGCCGTATGACCCACAGCAATATTAATTTTTTTGCCTTTTAAATCCCGCTCCAGTAGTTCAATAATTCGTGCTGTCGCTTTTTTATGCCCTCTCGCCTTATCAACCGAATAAATAATGCCTTCTTTGTCAATCGAAAGAATCGGCTTAATGTTAAGCAACGTACCAACCATTGCCGTTGCCTTGCCAATACGTCCGCCTTTTTGCAAGTATTCCAGGGTATCCACCAGGAAATACAAACAACGGCGCTCCCCACGACGTTCCACAGCCCGAACAATATCAGCCGGGGGTTGCCCGGCTGCCGCCAGCTCTGCCGCATAAACCACTAGCATGCCGTAGCCGTATGAAGCTGATTTGGAATCCACCACGGTCACTCTATGTTCATGCTTCTCCAGCATGGATTTGCCCAGCAGAGCGGACTGATACGTTCCGCTCACACCCGAGGATAAATGGATAGAAACGATCTGGCTCTCGGGGTATTGCTCCAAAAGCGTCGTGTATGTCTCTAAAAAACGGGCAGGTGAAGGCTGTGACGTCGTAGGCAGCTTATCAGCCCCTACCAGTTCGCTGTAAAACTGCGCCGCTGACATCTCAATGCCGTCCAGGTAAGTTGTGCTGCCGAACATCACCGTCAGTGGTACAACGACTATACCGAGACGGTCTACTAATTCCTGTGGAATATCAGCCGTGCTATCCGTCAAAATGATGGTACTGCTCATCAGTCAGACCTCCTTTTGTAGTGGATTTCCATGGGCGTGCTCAAGCACATCAGGTTTCCACTGAGAACAGATAAGGATAAATCGGCTGACCACCATCATGAACTTCCACTTCAGCATCCGAATAATTTTCTTCAAGCCACGCAACAAGCCGATCTGTGTCTTCTTGCTTCGCGTCGGAACCTGTGAGAATTGTAACAATTTCATCGCCATTCACCAGCATTTTCGCCAGCAAAAGACGGGACGTTGCCATCAACTGTTCCTCGGTCGCCACAATTTTGGAATCCTGAATACCAATGTAGTGGCCCGCCGTAATATGCAGGTCATCAAGCGTCGTATCCCGTACCGCATAGGTCACTTGCCCAGACTTCACCCGGGTGACCGCGTCACGCATATTGTCCTGATTCACCTCAAAAGCCTCTTCCTCTTGGAAGGCAAATGCTGCCGCAATACCCTGAGGAATTGTTTTGCTCGGAATAACCGACACTAACCGTTCCATCTCTAGCAATTCGCGCGCTTGTTCTGCCGCTAAAATAATATTGGAATTATTCGGCAGAATAAAAATGTGTTGAGCCGCAATCGAGCGTGCGGCATTAACGAAGTCCTCTGTGCTCGGATTCATTGTCTGACCGCCAGAAAGGACAACATCGACGCCCAAGCTTCTGAAAATATCAGCAATCCCTTCGCCAGAAGCCACAGCTATAAAACCAAAGGATGCCAGTTCATGAGCCGGAGGCTCAGATGGCTCCTCCTCACGTACGGGCTCTGTTGGTATTTCAGCAAACCACTCAGGCTCAGGAGCACCATCCATACCCGCAGACAACAAATCACGATGCTGCTCGCGCATATTCAAAATACGAATCTGCGTAATTTCTCCGTAACGCAGCGCCAGATTCAATACTTCACCCGGAGCCTTAGAATGCACGTGAACCTTGATGACATCATCGTCTGAAATAACGATAATAGAATCACCATCTACTGATAACGCTTTCCGGAAGGCTTCCTCATCAAAATCCGTACCTTGCGCTTCGCCCAATTGTCGATTAATAAAAAACTCCATATCATACAAAAATTCAATATTATCCGTTTCGAGCTTCGCTTGCGCAGAAATCGGCGCATCCGGGGAAGGAGCAACCGCCGCCGCAGTAGGTCTCTCCGATACGTGAGGAGCAAAAACCGGGCGTACATTATCACCTTTTGCAGTTGGAGATGTCACCAAGCCGCTTCCAAGATGCTGCATAAACCCTTCATAAATATACACAAGCCCTTGTCCACCCGAATCTACAACGCCTACTTGCTTCAGTACAGGGAGCATGTCCTGCGTCATGGCAAGCGTTTCCTTCGCTTTGGCAAGCACTTCTTCCATCAGTTCCGTGATGTCGTTCGTCCGACGCGAGAAAAACACAGCATGCCTGGCCGCTTCCTTCGCCACGGTAAGAATTGTACCCTCCACCGGCTTAACCACCGCCTTGTAGGCCGCATCCACCCCGCTCTGCAATGCCGATGCGAACTGAAGGGTATTCAATTCCTCGTATGGGGCAGCGTAACGGCTGAAGCCACGGAACAACTGAGACAGGATAACCCCTGAATTGCCGCGGGCTCCCATCAGCAAACCTTTGGATAATATGCCGGACATGACACCGATGGAGGAAGAATCCCCCCTCTTTAATTCCGTTACGCCCGCGCTCATCGTCAAATTCATGTTAGTTCCCGTATCACCGTCTGGCACCGGGAATACATTTAGTGAATTGACATGTTCCGCATGCTGCTGTAATTGTTCCGCCCCGGCTAAAACCATTGCGGAAAAGTCTGTTCCATTCAAAGAACGATTACTCAAGAGAATTCCCCTTCCTAGCTTAATACACTTGTTTTACAATCAACCTTCACAACACCTTATTCAACTATGCGTACAGGTTCAATTGAATTATACTAAAGCCAGACGACGAATACGAATATCACACATTCGTAAGCTTTCGTACTCACGATCTGGTCGTCCTTCCACAGGTCATATAATATGAAAAACCAGTCAACTGCCCAACAATAAATCATTGGCCGGAATGATAACTATGGTCCCGCCTCTGAACGCCGGCCTGACTGGAATAAGAATTCACATTCCATTAAATACAAAATAATCGCAGCAATAACTATCCCATATTGTACTATAATGCGAAAGAGAAATAAATAAAGTTTTTGAATCAGTTGACGGAGCTTTTTTGACTATGATATTATATTTAAGTATTGTTTTGTTCAGGTTAGTGACTTACAAAGTCCGGCTGACCCAGTCGGCCTGAAGAGCGATCCGTTCCTTATGGAATTTGGTTATTTTCAGAATAGGAGGTGGAATCATGTCTCGTAAATGTTCTGTAACAGGCAAAAAGCCTGGCAGCGGTAACCACGTATCTCACGCTAACAACCGTAATCGCCGTACTTGGGGCGTCAACGTACAAAAAGTTCGCATTCTCGTTAACGGTAAACCGAAACGCGTTTATGTCAGCACTCGTGCATTGAAAGCCGGTAAAGTGACTCGCGTGTAGTCGTAAAAAAATATCGTTATAAACAAAAGGCACCTCGTTTTAAACGGGTGCTTTTTTGGTTATTCGAAATGTAATATCCATCTGGCTCAGAAGAACAAAATGTCAGGCACCTTCCCGCGCGCTCCTGTCGTTTACTGCCGAGCTACCTATCTGCTGTGCCCGGGAAGCGTGCCCTGTGTACCTCTTGGCTTTCATCCTACATCCTGTGTTTACGTTACGTTGAATTCAGTTTTTCTGGAATGTATTCAAAATGGCTTTGACGAATCCACCCAGAAATTTTGGCAGCTTGATTGTATAAAACTTCATGCCTCACCCTCCCCATCATCCTCCTGCATCCGTTCTCTGTAGTTTATGCAACCTGTCAAGGGTTGTTGCCCCACAAAAAAAGGCTACATGAGAATCCCGCTCATGTAACCATATTTATGCACAACCATCCCAGGCTATACCATCAGACAAGTCCGCGGACATAGAGATATGCTGAGAGTATGAAAATAAACAGGATATAATAAAGCACGCTGCACACCACAAAACCTATTCGCAAACCACGCCGTTCATTTTTACGAAAATAAAACAGTACAATTAGAACAGCCAAAAGTGAAAGAAAGGCATTCCAAGGAGCCTTCACTAGCGAGAAACAGCTAAGGGTCCAGCCCGTCGCCATGCTCGCTACGGTCATCCACAATGCTTCGGTTAGCTTCACTTGGACAAACGAGCTGCACTGTCCCGAATAGCAGCAATAGCCGCTGCGCGGTCTGCTCTGCCGAATACCGCACTGCCTGCCACCAAAACGTCAGCACCCGCTTCAAATACGGCAGGTGCCGTCTCCTCCGCAATACCTCCGTCTACCTCGATATGTACGTCTGGACGACCCAGTTCGTTCAACCAAGCACGGATTTGTCTGATTTTATTCAACGTCTCTGGAATGAAGGACTGACCCCCAAAACCAGGATTGACCGTCATCACTAGAATCATATCCACATTTGGCAGCACTTCCTTGATCGCGTATGGTGAAGTACCCGGATTGAGAGCCACTCCAGCCAGAGCGCCTTGCTGCTTGATCAAGTGTATGACACCATGCAAATGAACACAGGCCTCAGCATGTACAGTGATGATATTGGCTCCTGCCTTTACGAAATCGCCGATATAACGTTCAGGATGCTCAATCATCAGATGAACGTCCAGGGGAAGAGTCGTATGCGGACGAATAGCCTGAACGATAGGTGGGCCCAGTGTAATATTGGATACAAAATGTCCATCCATTACATCCACATGAATCCAGTCTGCCCCTCCTGCCTCGGCTTCCGCAACTTCACTGCCCAAGCGAGCAAAATCAGCGGATAAAATCGACGGTGCTATTTTTAACATATGCTCAGTACCTCCGCTTTTTTTCTTTTAATTCCTGATAGAACTGCAAATAGCTATCATACCGTCCCTGTGAAATATGTCCTTCTTCCAGGGCCTCTCTTACTTTACAGCCAGGTTCGTGAATATGGGTGCAACCTCGAAATTTGCATCCTTCCGCATACTGCTGGAATTCACGAAAACAGGGAGATAACTCATCTACACCCAGCTCCAAAAAATCCAGCTGGCTAAACCCCGGTGTATCTGCTACAAACCCGCCGTTGTCAAGAGGAATCAGCTCCACATGACGAGTGGTATGTCTTCCTCGTCCCAGCTTATTGCTTATGGCGCTCGTCTCCAGCGTTAACCCAGGCTCCAGAGCATTAAGCATGGAAGACTTTCCTACACCTGACTGCCCGGAAAATACGCTGATTTGACCAGCCAACAGCTTCTTGAGCTCAGCCGTACCTTCCCCGGTACGGGCACTGGTTACCAGCACCTCATAACCGATCTTCCGGTAAATTTCCTGAACGGCCAGCACGGTATCATCCTCTGAAGGGCTGCCTTCATACAAATCGCGCTTGGTCAGACAGATAATCGTATCTAGCCCGGCGTGCTCAATATGGACTAAAAATTTGTCCAGTAAAGGCAGGTTTAAATCCGGCTCACGCAGGGAAAATAGCAGCACAGCAAGCGTGGTATTAGCCACAGGAGGGCGGATTAGCTCCGTCGTACGCTTTCTAATCTCCTTGACCATACCTTCCCCATTTTCAGTCAGTTCGTAAACGACCCGATCACCGACAAGGGGCGTAATCTCTTTTTTCTTGAAAATGCCGCGTGCTCTGCATTGTACCGTAGCTTCGCCGGATACCGGACGCCCATCCTGATCCAGGCTGGAGACATAATAATATCCGCTAAGCGCCTTGACGATCAGACCTTCAGGCATGTGTAAGATGTCCTCCTTCATAATGTTCAAGTTTCATTGCGTGTAATAGGTTGAGTATCTTATTCGAGCAAGTTTACTGATGCTGCACAGCCTCAATCACTTTACCCTTCTTATTCTGGGAACTGTGGCCTGGGTTGTTTTTATAGCTAACAGCCAACTCGCTGCGCGTAACCCCCGTAGAATCCGTTCCAGGAGCATAGGCGGAAGGATCACCATTACCTCCCGTCCCCTCCTGATTGTTCGAGTCGCCTCCACTATTACCACTATCATTAGAAGATTCCCCGCTATTACCTTCCTCGTCGTTTTCATTTCCATTTTGCGAAGAAGTACCATTAGATGTATCCGTTGGTGATGTTCCGGCAGGCGGAGCAATTTGAGGCATCGTCACCGTTCCATTTTTCGCATCAATATAAGAGACGGGATACGTATCAACAAAGGCACCATCTCTAAATACTGAGACGACACTGTCTTTGTTCGGAGCCATCAACAGGTTGATAGTGAACACCTGTGTCGTATTAATCGTACGGCTTCCCCATTCCTGATTTTCTCCACGTGCATCCGTATAAGTGATACGAATTTTGCTGTTTTTACCCTCTTCCTTCGGCGCAACAGGCACATTAAATGGTAACGTAATCGCTTCTGGCGGGTAACCGGTGCTTACATAAATCGTAATTTCCGTATTGAGTGGCAATTCACTGCCTGCCTCTGACGGCCATTGTTTGGTTACTCTTCCTTTTTCCTGCTCATAGCTGAATTCCTCTTTAATCGAGCCAACCTTCAACCCCGCCTTTTTGACGTCATTTTCCGCTTGGTTCTGCGTCTTCCCTACCAGACTCGGCATTTTTACAGTGTCAGCGCCCTTGCTGACTGTGAGCACAACCTGGACTGAATCCTTATCAAATGGCTCATTTGCAGCGGGTGTCTGACTAAGGACGGTCCCTGCGGCCTGATCACTGAACTGCTCATTTTGCTGAATCTGCGTCTCCTTAATTTGCTGGGCGGTCAGCAGCTTAACAGCATTCTCGTAGCTTTGGCCTTTGACATCCGGCATCGGGGTGAGCGGCTTGGCAATCCCGACTTTCAGACTAATCTTGGTTCCTTCCTTGACTAGAGAATCTTCAGGATAGCTTTGATAAAATACAACTCCAGGCGCGATTCCCTCTTTGTATTCATGCTGAATCGGCTCCTCAATGAGCAATCCTGCTTTACTCAGATTAACCTTCGCTTGGTCTTCTGTTTGTGTCAGTACACTGGGTACTTTTACCTCAGGCACGACAAGTACACTTTGCACATAGTACACCACTCCGCCCATGCACAAAAGTAGCACCAACACTAGCGTCACCCACAAGATCGGCTTTTTTCTACTTTTCTTGGACGATTGCTTGCTTGGAAGCTGTTCAGACTCACGCGGTTGGACAGGCACATCATCCCCACTGGAAGACATACCCAATTGTTGAGGTTTAATAGCTGGAATAACCCGCGTTTGATCCTCATCATCCAAATGTGTAAACTCCAGCTTGGATTCATTGCGCCGCCCCGGCAGCAAACAGGTTTCTAAATCTTTTAGCATTTCGTCTGCCGATTGATAACGCTCCTCCGGATTTTTGCGCATGGATTTTAGAATCACATTTTCCACACTTTGCGGAATCAACGGATTAATTTTACGCGGTTCCTCAAATTCCTCTTGCAAATGCTTGAGTGCTACACTAATTGGGCTTTCTCCCAGAAAAGGGAGCTGCGCCGTCAGCATTTGATATAAGACAATACCTAAAGAATATAAGTCCGATTTTTCGCCGGTGACGACACCCTTTGCATGCTCAGGTGAAAAATAATGGACAGAACCCACAACAGATCCCGTCTGGGTAATTGTCGTTGACGTAACAGCTCTAGCAATCCCAAAATCGGTTACCTTAACCCGTCCATTACGTCCAATTAATATATTATGAGGCTTAATGTCCCGGTGAATAATCTGATTTTGGTGGGCATGCTCCAGCGCATCACAAATCTGGGAAGCGATCCGTACTGCTTCATCCACTTGCAATGGCGCACGTTCTTTAATAATCTCATTCAAATTTTTACCTTCGACGCACTCCATTACAATATAATGGATTTCATCCTCTTGGCCGACATCATAAATACTGACCACGTTCGAATGAGAAAGCGAGGCCGCAGACTGCGCCTCACGCCGAAACCGGCGAATAAATTCCTCATCATGAACAAATTGCTGACGCAACACTTTAACTGCAACATTGCGATTCAGCAAAATGTCTTGAGCCTTATACACCAGCGCCATACCGCCGCCACCGATACGCTCAATAATTTCGTATCTTCCCCCTAGCAGGTGCCCGATCATGCGTCACACCCCTTTTCACTCAATGAAACCGTGTCGTCGGGCAATTCAAACAAAGCGACAGTAATGTTATCGTCTCCTCCGGCAAGCAGCGCCAAATGTAGCAGACGATCCGCACGTTCCTCCAAAGGATTCTCTGCAGCACCTACCACTTTACTGATTTGTTCTTCCGTTACCAAATTGCTTAATCCGTCGCTGCACAGTAATAGTACATCGCCTTTTTCCAGTGTAATGGAGTCAATATCCACTTTTACCTCGGAATCAGTGCCCAGCGCCCGTGTCAGCACATTGCGACGGGGATGGTTCTCCCGCTCTTCCTTACTGATTTGACCGTTTTTAAACAGCTCATTAACCAAAGTATGGTCTTCTGTAAGCTGACGTACCGCTCCTTTAGATATGACATAGGCGCGACTGTCACCGATATGTCCGATAATTCCGGATGCGTCGTTTAGCAATACCGCAACTACTGTCGTTCCCATATTATGATACTTTTCATCTCGAGCAGCCGTTTGGAAGATGACTTCATTGGCATGCAAAATAGCGTCGCTGAGCGCCGCCGTCAAAGAATGAGCGGATAATCCGCTCTCCAGCGTCGCCAAATCAGCGGCAAGTGTCTCTACCGCAAGGCGGCTGGCCGTATCACCGGCCAAATGCCCCCCCATACCATCGGCAACAATTCCAAGAATATAGCCTTGCTCCAAGTGCCTGATCCAGGCAGAATCCTCATTTACCGAACGTACACGTCCGACATGGCTGACATGAACTGTTTTGATCAAATGGTTTCACCCCAACTCCATATGCTTTGCACGCAACTGACCGCAGGCTGCGGCGATATCGTGACCCTGTTCACGCCGGATCGTCACATTGACGCCTTTTTCGGCAAGAATACGTTGGAAATTAAAAATATCGCTGCGCGATGTGCGTACATACTTGCGCTCAGGTACATGGTTGACTGGAATCAAATTGACGTGGCACAGCATGTCCTTCAACACATCCGCCAGCTCTTCAGCGTGTTCTGCCTGGTCATTTACCCCACCAATCAGGGCATATTCGAACGAAATTCTTCGACCCGTTTTGGCAAGATAGTAACGAAGAGAATCCATAACATCATTAAAAGGATAACGCCGATTTACAGGCATCAGCTTCGAACGAAGCGCATCATTAGGCGCATGGATGGATATTGCCAGATTAATCTGGGTATCCTCGTCGGCAAATTTATAAATATTCGGTACAATGCCGCTGGTCGACACTGTGATATGACGTTGACCAATATTCAGGCCCTTTTCATGAATCATTGTACGTAAAAACGTCATGGTCGCTTCATAGTTTTCAAAAGGCTCGCCCGAGCCCATAATGACGATGCTGCTCACTCGTTCATTGGTTTTATCCAAAATTTTCTGAGCCTGCACCACCTGTGCAGTAATTTCACCAGCCGTCAGATTCCGTTTGAGGCCTCCAAGCGTCGAAGCGCAGAAAGTACAACCAATCCGGCACCCCACTTGAGTCGTTACACAAATACTGTTTCCGTAATTGTGTCTCATAATGACCGTTTCAATGGCATGATCATCATGCAAACCGAACAGGAATTTTACTGTACCGTCCTTCGATTCCAACTTTGTAATTTCATGAAGCGTCACAAAACTAAATTGCTCCTCAAGCTTCTCTCTCAGCGCCTTGGACAAATTCGTCATCTCGCTGAAATCATTGACCCGCTTCACATACAGCCAGTCAAAAATTTGTCCTCCACGAAAAGCAGGCTCGCCATTGTTCTTGGCCCAGTCCTGAAGCTCCTCCAGAGTTAAATCATATATAAAAGGTTTCATGAATGTTTGCACCCGTTCCTTCTTCGTTAAGTTCTGTTTGATCGCAGATAGTATTTTTCATTCTTCCTATTTTAGCACAAATCCCTGAGAGGGTAAAAATTTTTCGTCTTCATGCAAAAAACCGCCGGAGATGTCCGGCGGAATGTGGAAATGCTGGTGGGCAGCTACCTCGAATTCTCTTCCGAGCTACTTCACCCGGCGCAGACGTGCGATATAAAATCCGTCGCTGTGGAAATGCTGCGGTAACAGCTGTACCGAGCCTCGCTGTATACCATCCTTTTGGTGACTCACGTCTGGGAAGGAATGGCCCTCTGCCAACTCATACTCTGGATGTTCGCTTAAAAACCGAGTCAATTGTCCTTCATTTTCGTCCGGCTCAATCGTGCATGTGCTGTATACCAGAATACCACCTGGCTTCAACAGTCCCGCCACACTATCCAGCAACTCATGCTGAAGCTGCGTAATGTCGCGAACATCCTGCGCAGTTTTGCTCCAACGCAGGTCCGGTTTACGGCGAATTACTCCAAAGCCGGAGCATGGAGCATCCAGCAAAATACGGTCAAAAGAGGCCGGAGCATATCGTTCCTTCAGTTCTAACGCATCACCGGTAACCGTTTCTACGGCCTCCAGGCCAAGTCGATTAGCCTGTTCACGGATTAATTGATGCTTATGGGCATGCAGATCATTCGCAACAATTCGGCCTCGATCCTTCATCAGCTCAGCCATATGGGCCGTTTTGCCACCTGGAGCGGCACAGCAATCCAGTACCAGCATTCCGGGCTCAGGAGCGACTGCTTCGGCAACGAGCATGGAGCTCTCATCCTGTACGGATAGCAAGCCGTCCGTATACCACGAGGTAAGTGCCATATTTCCGCCGCTACGAACAACAATCCCGTAGGGGCTAACTGCTGAAGGAACAGCATCAACCCCTTTTGCACGCATCTCGTCCAGCAGCTGATCACGGCTGGTCATTGTCGTATTCACCCGTACGCTGACCGCAGGGGGCTCATTATTAGCCTGACAGATAGCCTCAGCTGTATCTGTACCGTATTGCTTAATCCATCGCTTAACCAGCCACTGTGGATGGGAATGTTCTAACGAAATCCGTTCCTCTACTGACAAACCGTCAGGAATACGCAGCTTGTCCGGCTCACGCAGCATGCTGCGCAGCACGCCGTTGACCATCCCGGAAATCCCCTGATGCCCGCGCCGCTTGGCAATGGTCACTGCTTCACTAACGACTGCATGATCCGGTACTCGATCCAGATACACCATCTGATACACACTCATCCGCAGCAACGAACGTACCCAGGCCTGAAGCTTGGCCGTTCCTTTTTGAACAAATTTATTCAAAAAATAATCCAATGTATTTCGACGTGCGACTGTACCGTATACAAGTTCCGTCGTCAAGCCAGCGTCACTTGCAGATAAACCTGCCTGCTGAAGCCGACGATTTAGCTCAAGATTGCTATATGCGCCTTCCTGCTCCACACCGGTCAACACATCAAGTGCAACTTCACGCGCCGTCTGATTGCGAGTCTTGCCGGATCTGGCACCCGCTCCCTTGCCTTGGCCTCCCTGACGGGAGTGACCCCCGCTCACCGGAGCACCGTGCCTGGCTTCATCTGTCCGCCGCGTGCAAAGGTTCCGGCTTCCATAACCTTCTTGCCTGCCGGTTGAACCTGAGTCAGCCAGAGGGTGCCTTCACCTGTCTGCACCTCAATGCCACGAGCGGTCAATTGAAGAACCGTTCCGGGTGCTGGAGCATTTGATCCACTCGCTTCATTATTTATGGAAGGCTGCTCAGCGGCCCATATTTTGAAAATATTTTCCTCCCAGAGCGTAAACGCGCCGGAAAAAGGAACAAGCCCGCGAATCCGGTTGTATATTTGCTGCGCATTGTCACTCCACGAAATACGCTCATCATCGCGGTTCAGGTTCGGGGCGTAGGTTGCCTCGTCCTCGTTTTGCGGCGTACGGTCTGATTGCCCTGCCAGCAACTTGGGCAGCTCGTCCTGCAAAAGACTTGCTCCAGCTACGCTTAGCTTCTCAAAAATTGTACCAGACGTATCCTCCGGCTCAATAGCAACCTCAACCCGCGATATCATATCGCCGGTATCCAGTCCTTCCGCCATATACATCAACGTCACGCCCGTCACAGTTTCACCGTTAATAATCGCACGCTGGATCGGTGCACCTCCCCGATAACGGGGAAGTAGCGAACCATGCACATTCAGACAGCCGAAACGAGGCAGGTCTAATACGGACTTAGGCAAAATTTGCCCATAAGCTGCGGTTACGATCAGATCAGGACGCAGCTCCGCTACCTGAGCCACCGCTTCCGGCTGGCGCAGACGAGTTGGTTGCAGCACAGGCAATCCGCGTTTCTCTGCCGCTTCCTTGACTGGTGTAGGCGTCAATATTTTTTTGCGTCCCTGTGGCTTATCCGGCTGTGTAATCACACCGACCACGTTATAACCGTTGTCCAGCAACATGTTCAGCGATGGCACTGCAAACTCAGGTGTACCCATAAAGATAATGCGAATGTCTTGACTCATCGAGCCTCACTCCCCTATCTGACGGGTCGGTCCTGGCTGTTCCAGCGCAACCTCATATACTTTTTCTGCAATATCCGTGAACAAAATTCCATTTAAATGGTCAATTTCATGCTGAAAAGCACGAGAAAGTAATCCTGTCGCTGTAACCGTAATGGCCTTGCCCTCGCGGTCCAGTCCCTTGACTGTAACCTTCTCGGCACGACGCACATCCCCGTTCAACCCAGGAATACTCAGGCAGCCTTCAGGACCCAATTCCTCCCCTTCTTCAGCTACGATTTCTGGATTGATCATTTTAATCAAACCATGCTCATCTCCAGCATCTACGACGATGAGACGCTTCAAAATACCTACTTGTGGAGCAGCAAGACCTACTCCCTCCGCTTCATACATCGTATCTGCCATATCGTCGAGCAGCTTTTGCACGTTAGGCGTAATTTTAGTTACTTCCTTTGCTACTTTGTGCAGTACGTCATCCGGCTCCAACACTATAATTCTAATTGACATGACAACAGAACACCTTCCTCTTTATCCTTCATTTAGGTTTAACTGTATTCATCACAAACGCGACTGCTACATTATCCTATGTACGGACGGCTTGTCCGCATTAATTGTGCTAACAACTTTTGTGGCAACACTCTACATAAGCATTTGCGGATCGACATCCAGACTAATCAGCAACTTTTGTGCTTGTGCGGATTCCGCCATTTCATCAGCTACTTGCTGAGCCAAACCAATCGCGTCGATATTTCCACGCCATTTTATCATACATTGAAATCGGTATCTATTCTTGATTCTCGAAATGGGTGAAGCTACAGGCCCCAAAATGTCGAGCACATCCGATGTAAGCCGATCCATATTCCCGAACCACCCTCGTTGTCTCGCTCGTCCCTGTAGTGTTGCTGAATAGTTCTCAGCCAGTCGGACTAGCACCGGAAGCTGTTCATGAGAAAAGGTCACCAAAATAAGACGGCAATAGGGTGGATAGTGCAGATCGCGGCGGTGTTTCAACTCTTCCCTCACAAAAGAAGCATAATCGTGACGACTTGCGTGAATCACCGAATAATGCTCTGGAGTATAGGATTGTACGAATACTTCCCCTGGCAATTGATGTCTTCCAGCACGTCCAGCTACTTGTGTTAACAGCTGAAATGTCTTTTCCGCAGCCCGAAAATCCGGTAAATTGAGAGCCGAATCCGCAGTAATGACACCAACCAGTGTCACATCGGGAAAGTCCAGCCCTTTGGCTACCATTTGAGTACCGAGCAGCACGTCCGCTTTTTTATCACGAAATTGCTTGAGCAGCTTTTCGTGGGCGTTTTTTTCTGTCGTTGTATCCACATCCATTCGGACAACACGTATACCGGGGAATAGCTTCGCCAGCTCTTCTTCCACTCGCTGGGTACCTGTACCGAAGTAGCGAATATGCTCACTACCGCATTCCGGGCAAGTCTGAGGTACGGGCTCGGAGTAGCCACAGTAATGGCAACGTAAATTGTTCGACCGCTGATGATACGTAAGCGAAATATCGCAATGCGGACACCCCGCCACATAGCCGCAGCTACGGCACATGACGAACGTGGAGTGCCCACGCCGGTTCAACAGTAATACCGTCTGCTCCTTACGCTCTAACCGCTCTGCGATTCCATTATGCAGCGCGCGGCTGAACATGGAGCGATTGCCAGCACGCAGTTCCTCACGCATATCCATGATATGAACTTCGGGTAAAGTATTCCCCAATGCGCGGGTTGGCATTTCAAGCAGCAACGGTGCAAACTCATCGTTGCTTTGTGAGCGAGCGGCATAGTAACTTTCCAGCGACGGTGTAGCCGAGCCGAGAATAACGACAGCCCCATGCTGATGGGCTCTGCGAATGGCTACATCACGCGCATGATATTTAGGTGTCTCTTCCTGCTTATAGGACGTTTCGTGCTCCTCATCCATAATAATGAGCCCTAACTCACGAAAAGGCGCAAATACTGCCGAGCGAGCGCCAATCGCCACTTTCACACGGCCTTCACGTATTTTGCGCCACTCATCGTACCGTTCTCCCCCCGATAACCTACTGTGCATCACTGCTACCTGATCGCCAAAGCGGCCTTTGAAACGCTCTACCATTTGTGGGGTTAACGATATTTCAGGTACCAGCACAATGGCCTGACGATTCTGCTCGATACAACGCTGAATTGTCTGTAGATAGATTTCCGTCTTACCGCTCCCCGTGACTCCATGCAACAAATAAGCTCCTTGCTCACGCGTGTCCAGCTGGAGAATAATCCGTTCATACACCGACTGCTGCTCTGCTGTGAGAGGGAGTGGCTCTGTAGGCTTAAAGTGTCTACCCCGGTAGGGGTCGCGGAACACTTCGACATCCTCCAGCAACACATAGCCCTTATCTTCCAGCGCCTTAACCGTTGCAGCCGATACACTCAGTGAGGTCATGACTTCCTTCAGCGGCAGAGGCAGAAACTCGCTACGTTCCAGCAAAAAAGCAAGTACCTCCCGCTGACGCTGCGCTTTGGCAGAAAATTGCTCCAATGCCGTTGATGCCTCATCTATGCTGATAGCCAGATCAACGGCTTTCATGGTCTTTTTGCCAAGTTTGTCTTTAATAACCTGACTTTCCTGAAGCACTCCCCGGCGTAACAGCGATTTAATAACCTCTGCCTCCTCGGGGAAACGTCGACTGAGCTGCTGCAATGGGACTTGCTCCTTCTCCTGAATGAAGCTGACAATCTGACGCTCCGCCGGATCACTCATACCGTCGTCGGTCAGAAGTGCCCATTCGAGCTCGTCGTCCTGATTCGGTTGTATAGTACGCTGTGAATGCGTTTTTGAACCTTGGCCCAACATAGCTTGAACAGGGGAAGGGTGCGTAAACTCATGTTTTTCGGCAATTGAGATATAACGTTCTGCCTTGCCCTTGAGCGCGGTAGGAATCATCACTTGCAGTGCCATAATTTGATTACAAGCATAACGTTCGCTCATCCATTTTCCCAGTTCGACCAGATCGGGAGATATGGGCGGTACCAAATCCAGCAACTCCTGAATCGCTCTCATCCTGTATTTCGGCGGCTCCTCAGCTGGGACTACCGAGATGACAAAAGCCTGCACCGTCCGTTTACCAAATGGTACAGCTACCCGGCTACCTGGCTCAATCCAAGGCCTCATTGAGTCCGGTATCAGATAATCGAAGGTACGGTCCGTATCCTTAGCAGGTACATCGACAATGACCTTGGCAACTAAATTGCCCGTCTCCATTAATGCAGCACCCCACCCATGCGTCCTGCGGCTATAGTAAGCAACTTACGCGCAACCTCTTCCTTTGACTGTACAGGAATACGCACTACCATCCCGCTTCGGTCATAAATTTGAACAGCATTCGTATCGACACCAAAGCCGGCGCCATCCACAGTGACATCGTTTGCGACGATCAAATCACAATTTTTACGTTCTAATTTATCTATTGCATACGTCTCCAAATTTCCGGTTTCCGCTGCAAAGCCAATTAAAAATTGATGTTTCTTGCTGCGTCCAAGTGATTCCAGAATATCGACGTTCTTCACTAACTCCAGCGTAAATACACTATCTTTTTTCTTGATCTTGGTCTGTGCCACCTCACGTGGTCGATAATCTGCAACCGCAGCAGCCATAACGACCATATCGCTCGTTTCCCATTGTTTTAACACAGCGTCGTACATGTCTTGAGCGGACTGAACTCTTTCAAGCGAAATCCCTGAAGGCGGCTCTACGCTGGTATTTGCAGCGATCAAACGCACCTCTGCACCCATCTCCTGAGCAACTTTTGCAATGGCAAAGCCCATCTTTCCGGAGGAATCGTTCGTAATATAACGCACCGGATCAATTCTCTCGATCGTGCCTCCAGCCGTCACAATAATTTTTCTGCCTGAAAGCAGCTTTTCATTCTCGTTCACAAGTGATTCGGGCGCTTGACTTTCCGTAGATTCTCCACCAAACCACCGTAGCTCAGACTTGCTTTTGCTTTTATCATCCTGACCTTGCTGTTCAAAAAAGCGCTCTATGGTCTGCACGATCGTTTCCGGCTCTTCCAAGCGCCCTTTGCCAACATAACCACAAGCCAGTAATCCTTCACCAGGCTCAATCATCATCACACCGCGTGATACGAGCGTCTCCATGTTTTGCATGACTGCCGGATGAGTGTACATATGCACGTTCATCGCAGGCGCCACCATAATGGGAGCTGTCGTAGCCAGCAACGTTGTAGACAGCATATCATCAGCAAGACCATGCGCCATTTTCCCGATGATATTCGCGGTTGCAGGAGCAACCAGCACCAAATCAGCCGCATCCGCCAGATGAATATGGGATACGACGGACGGTTCTCTTTCATCAAACGTATCACTGTATACCGGATTACGAGAGAGCGACTGCAGCGTAAGTTCAGTAATAAACTCCTTGGCGGAGGCCGTCATAATCACATGAACCTCGGCTCCCTTTTGCGTTAGCTTACTACACAGTGCAGCCCCTTTATAAGCGGCAATTCCGCCGGTAATGCCAAGAATAATGACTTTCCCCTTCAACATCGTTAACTCCCCCTGACCGAAAAAAATAACAACCTTGCGGTTGTCAAAGAAATTGGCATTGCGCCCGGTTATAATAATTGTCTATAATTCTTACTCGTCTTCGCCGCTTTCAAGACGCAGATGATCCGCGTAAATCTCTTCCAACGCCACTCCAACTTGCTTGTGGGATTTAGGATTCTTGAGAGTCGTCTTTTCACCCTCGCGCAACTGTCTGGCACGGCGTGAAGCCGCTACAACCAACGAATACTTACTATCTGCCTTTTTCATCATTTCATCAATGGAAGGATACAGCACGAATAGACACCTCTTCATGTAGTTTTGGGACTGTATAAGCTGAACTCCAGTGTACACCTTCAAGCTCAGCTTATACAGTATTATTTCTCTTTAGGTACGCTTGGCATATGTAAAGCCCTCGCTTAAGGATGAACCTTACAATGTTCGGCGATAATAATGGATTCTATTCGTTTACAAGCCAAATCAATCTCATCATTGACAACCGCATAATTATAGTGACGCAACAGATTCATTTCATCCACAGCTACCGACATACGGTGGTCAATGGTTGCTTGAGTTTCCGTGCCCCGTCCCCGAATTCTATCCTTTAATTCATCCAACGAAGGTGGAAGCAGGAAAATAAATATGCCTTCTGGAAACTTTTCTTTTACCTTTAGCGCTCCCTGAACTTCAATTTCCAGGAAAATATCTTTACCCTGCGCAAGCGTCTGATCTACAAAATCACGTGGAGTGCCATAATAGTTCCCTACATACTCTGCATACTCCAGCATTTCATCCCGTTCAATCATACCCAAAAACTCTTCACGCGTTTTGAAAAAATAGGTCACTCCATCCTGTTCGCCCGAACGAGGTGTTCGAGTTGTAGCAGAAACGGAGTACGTTATCTCAGGTAGCTTTTCACGCAATGCATTGCCTACCGTCCCTTTACCGACACCCGAAGGTCCGGATATTACAAATAGTAATCCCTTAGCCATAGTACACTCCATTTTTATTCGTCATTGTCATCATCTTTAGTGGATAGGCGATGAGCGACCGTCTCCGGCTGCACCGCAGACAGGATTACATGATCACTGTCCGTAATAATAACAGCCCGTGTCCGGCGACCATAGGTAGCATCAATTAACATATGACGGTCCCTGGCTTCCTGTATAATCCGCTTGATCGGAGCAGACTCCGGACTGACGATAGAGATAATTCGGTTGGCCGACACGATATTGCCGAAGCCAATATTGATCAATTTGATTGCCATATTCAGGTCTTTCCCCCTATACATGTGACTATTGCAGCCGTGCCGCTACCAGGTAGCTACTCAATATTTGCAGCCTGCTCACGAATTTTCTCTAGCTCTGCTTTCATCTCGACGACCAAATTAACCAATGTGAGATGATTAGCCTTGGAGCCAATCGTGTTGACTTCCCTGTTCATTTCCTGGATTAAAAAATCTAATTTGCGGCCGGCCGGCTCGTCCGAGCGCAGCAACCCCTTGCACTGCCCAAAGTGACTTTGAAGCCGGGTAAGCTCCTCATCAATATTGCTGCGATCCGCGAATAACGCAATCTCCATTCCGAACTTATGTTCATCAAGCGTAAATGAACCGTCCTGAAGCTCTTTAAGCCTGTGTCTCAGCCTGTTACGGTAGTCGCTCACAACATGAGGAGCCAGCACCGTCATTTCATGATGCAGGGATTCCAGACGTAAAATACGGGATTCCACATCTTGCGCCAAATGCCCGCCTTCTCGTCTTCTCATCTCCAGCAAACCTTGCAAAGCTTCGTTCAAAGCTCGCTGTAGCTGCTCTTCCCAGTCCTCTTCATCTCCATCGCAAGCTTCTCCAGGCTCACCCAGAACGTCAGGCAAAGCAAGAATATCGCTTATACCTAACGTTCCTTTCACGCCATAACGATCCGCCAGCTGCTCCGCTGCATGCAGGTAAGCCTGCACCACAGTGTCATTCAACCGTGCGGCGGGTATCTGTTCTTCATCACGTTCCCTGTGGATGAAGACATCGATACGACCGCGTTTAATCTGCTGTTGAACCGTTCTTCTCAAGCCATCCTCATAACGAGCCCATTCGCGCGGAATTCTCATCATCACTTCGCAATAGCGGTGATTCACCGATTTCAATTCCAAGCGCACTTTATAGCCCTCATAATGAAGGATGGCTTGACCGTATCCGGTCATACTCAATGACATCGGCATCACATCCATTATACTATTGTAATTGATTATTATAGTCGAAACAAGGGGGCCTGTACGCGGCCTGATTTTTGCCATACATAAGAAGTCAGCTCAGCCGTCATTTCATAGAACATAAATGGAGTCATAAAATAGATACCATTAAAATGTTCCATTGCCGTATCAAGTAACTCCTTGGCAATAGAAACGCCCATTGCTCGTCCTTCCGGGCCCTCCAGACCAGACATACGCGCACGCACCTCATCGGATAACTGAATGCCTGGCACTTCATTGTGCAAGTATTCTGCATTGCGCCCACTAGCTAGCGGCATAATACCGATAAAAATCGGCACCTCCAAATGCCGTGTCTCTTCCGCGATGGCTGCAATCAACTCGTGGTCGTAAACGGGCTGGGTCATAATATAATCGGCTCCGGAGGCAATTTTCTTTTCCAACCGCTGTACGGCTTTACCCAAATGCTTGACGTTGGGATTAAATGCGGCACCTACCACAAAATTAGCTTTCTGCTTCAGTGGCTTACCAGAAAATGCGACACCATCATTTAATTGCTTGATCATGCGGATGATTTCAAAAGAGGTCATATCATACACCGAACTGGCGCCAGGCAAATCACCGAACCGCGCCGGATCTCCAGTGACTGCCAGTACATGGTCAATACCCAGCGCGTCAAAACCCATCATGTGGGATTGAGTACCAATCAGATTACGGTCACGGCATGCTATATGAATTAATGGGCGCAAGCCTGTTTCAATACTGACCAGATGTCCAAGCGCCATGTTGCTCATGCGAGTGACCGCAAGCGAATTATCAGCCAGTGTAAGCGCGTCGGCCCCAGCTTTCTTCAACGCATGCGCACCTTGCATAAACCGTGTAATGTCCAGATCGCGCGGTGGATCGAGTTCTACGATGACCGTATGCCGTTCCTTAACCAGATCCACAATATTGGGCTCGCTGGCATGTCTGCCATTTCCTCGTCCCCCTTCATCTGCAATCTGCTCCGCCACATGAATGGACTCTTTGGACAAAGCTTCTTTTGGAGCCAGCGGGGGCGGTTGCAAATCGTTCAAAGCTTTGGAAATAGCAGCAATATGGTCTGGTGTAGTTCCGCAGCAACCACCGAGAAGCCTCGTACCCAGATCTACAAAGGACGTGGCACATTCTCCAAAATATTCAGGTGATGCACCGTATACATAGTGACCGTCCACATAATCTGCCAGTCCCGCATTCGGATATACGGACAGCGGTACAGACAAGGGCCCGTCCAGCTGCTCCATTACACTCATAATTCCCTGCGGACCGGAGTGACAGTTAAATCCAAGGATGTCTGCTCCCTCATTACGCAGCATCGAAAAAGCTTCCGCCACTAAAAAACCATCCTGGGTACGACCAACCTGATCGACCGCAAACTGACAAATTACCGGAATGTCACTGTATTTACGTACACTGTGAAGCGCAATGCGTATTTCATCCAGTGAATAAAACGTTTCGCACAAAATGCCGTCGACTCCTTCGGAAAGAAGGGCATCAATCTGCTGCTCGTAGTTTCGGGCCAGTTCCAGCTTTGATATGTTAAGCCGTTTGCCTCCGCATATGGAACCTACCGCACCTACTACATAATGTTCAGGTCCGGCCGCAGCTCTGGCAATTCTCACACCGGCACGATTGATCTCTTCTACCTTAGATTCCAGTCCAAACCGGGCCAACTTATAATCATTTGCAGAGAATGTATTAGTCTCCAGCAATCGTGCTCCTGCATTTAAATATTGACCATGCACGTCTGATATAACGTCAGGTGAAGTGATATTCAGTTCTTCGTAAGACGTATTTACTGGAAAGCCTAGCTGGTATAAAAAAGTCCCCATTGCGCCGTCTCCGACAATAATTTCACGATTCAGCACAGTACGTAAATCCGGTTTCATGTCCTCTGCTCCACCCCGCTCTTTATTTTCATACTAATGTAACATAAAGAGACTACAAACATAAGCCAAAAACAAAAAAAGCCGCCTCACTCCCCAACATTATGATATCAGGAGTGAAGCAACTTAATTTATCATTTCTATTTCCTACTAAATTTTCATTACATTTTCCCATCGGAAGAATGGAGAGAGAACTCGTAAAAAGTCCCTTTTTTATTCACCTTAGCCACAATAGAATCCGTTCCCTTTTGCTGTTTGGAGAATGTATATTGATTCCCTTGAATTTTCACTCCATAGCCGGACAAATTGATGTTAAACAACTGCTGCACCTTGGGTTTGACCAGCTGCAAAGCTTCTGAGGCGGTATATTTCGGGCTTGCAAACGTTTTTTTGAAATCTGCGCCATCATTCCAATCCACCCCATAGGTGGATACAGCCAGCACCTTGCCGGTTACCGCGCCAATTTTGACCTCACTCGCCTCGTTTGCATCCTCGAACGACCAATAATAAAGCCCCTTCGCCTCGTCCTTGTACCGTGAAGCATGCTGCACCATGATACGCTGTCCACTAACACGCTTAAACGTGTTCATTGCACGATTCAGTAATACAGGGTCCACCTGCTTCAGCGGATAGTCCGCATTGATGGTAATACCGTTACCTCGATCTACATCAACATACAATGAGGAAGCTTTTTCTCCTGCGCCCCAAAATACCCAGTAATTTGAAGGCTTGTTGGTCTGATAAGGGGATTTGACCCGCCAGAATGCCTCAAATTGCAAGGGACGCTTGCTGTCAAACGCTTTGGCGCTGTTTAGCACTTTTGTCTTGAGTGGCGCGTTCATCGCCTTTCCCAAGCTGCTTATTTTATATCGTATGGTTGTAGAATCGACTCTGTTTTTTTCTTTATTATATTCTGTCTGAAACGTAGCTGTTCCGTCTTCCAGTCCGCCCTCGACAATCCAGGTTTTCCCCATATCCGTCACATCGTCAAATTGAAATGCTTTCTTTGAACCGATGAGTTCTTGTACTGCTTTTTCTAAACGGCTTACGACAGTCGGAGTTAGCGAGCCAACCTGCTTGTCCGTCGTTTCCGTGGTAGCAGGAATGGTCGCCGCCTGAACCGGAAGCGCGGTGGCTACAAATATGAGGGCTGCAACTGCTGAAATCCAACGAAATTTCCGCACTATGAACGACCTCCTTATCGTTTTCTCATTTTCTATATTATACATCGTTCAGACGTCAAAAAAAGACATAATGTTGCTTTGTTCCCCGTATTCCTTGTATACAGCGGCATAAAAGGCCAAAAAAAGAAGACCCACCAAGGTCTTCTTTCCACTCACTTCTATACGATTATAGGCCAGTTGCACACTATCTTTATAGTTCACATGATTCAGGATAGACGACCTTCGTACACGATCTCAGCCGGGCCCGTCATATATATGTGATTATCGTCCTCGCTCCATTCGATATCCAGATCGCCGCCCTTCAGGCTTACAACCGCGCGGCGGTCGCTGTATCCGTTTAGTACAGAAGCAACAAGCGTAGCACAGGCTCCAGTTCCACAAGCCAGCGTAGGTCCAGCTCCCCTCTCCCATACTCTCATATCTATATGCTGCCGGCTTCGTACCGTGGCGAACTCAACATTTGTTTTTTTAGGGAACAACGGATGGCATTCCAGCTTCGGCCCCCAAGCTTCCAGATCAAAACTTGGTGCATCCTCAACATAAATGACACAGTGCGGATTCCCCATAGATACAGCCGTAAAGCGAAAACCACTTCCACCAGCTTCAATGGACTCGTTAATTACACTAGTCAGATCCAGTGTAGTTGGAATTTTCAAACCCTCCAGAATCGGCTCTCCCATATCTACCTTCACCATACGTACAAGTCCGTTCTCTACAGTCAGTTCAACCTGCTGCACACCTGCACCCAGCGTCTCGATCGTAATCTGTTCACGGTTGATATGCTTACGGTCGTATACGTATTTGGCAGCACAACGGATAGCATTACCGCATTGCTCAGCCTCCGAGCCGTCCGAATTGATAATGCGCATGCAGAAATCCGCTTTTTCTGACGGCAATATATATACCAGTCCATCGGCGCCAACACCAAAATGTCGATCACATAGCCGAACAGCTAATTCCGAAGCGTCAGACGGCAATTCCTGATGCCCAAACCAAACGATAAAATCATTACCCAGACCGTTCATTTTTGTGAATTCCATAGCTTCCCTCCGCCGTTGCTGCTGATCTCATGCTCCTCATGAAGCTTTGATCCCATAATATCATACAGGGCAAGAGCGGGAAAGCGATGTGATATGCATGACCCGAATTTTAAGCTGAAAACTTCGTACGTCCCGTTGAAAAGTGTGTATTTCCGCCGCGACGACGGTTGCGTCGACCGCCCCATACGCTTCCCGCTCCCATCAAGAACGTCGGAATCCCGGCTGCGACAATGGATAGCGCCCACTCCCGCAAACTGAGTGGCACCGTTTTGAAAATAGGTTGCAGCACAGGCACGTACATAACCAATAGCATCAGCACTACGGAGGACAGCACGGCAAGCACGAGATAACCGTTTTGAAACGGATTACGATGGAAAACAGAACGGGAACTGCGGCAATCAAATACATGAATTAACTGCGCCAGCACTAGCGTAGCAAAGGCAACTGACTGTGCTTTGATCAGTTGTCCTGCGTCATCCGGTGCAATACGTAATGTCAGCCAGAAGGCCGCAAGCGTACATGAGCCGATCAACAAGCCGCGACTAATGATTTTCCAGCCCAGTCGACGGGCAAAAATATTTTCCTTTGCGCCACGAGGCTTGTGCTCCATGAGATCCTTTTCTGGCTGGTCCACACCCAGAGCCATCGCTGGTAGGCCGTCAGTCACCAGATTTACCCATAAAATCTGAATTGGTAACAAAGGCAACGGCAGCCCGGCCATCATGGCAAAAAACATCGTCAAAATTTCACCAACATTGGAGGCGAGTAGATAGCGGATAAATTTACGGATATTCTCGTAAATATTCCTTCCTTCCTCAATTGCCGCTACAATCGTTGAGAAATTATCGTCACTCAGTACAAGCGCAGCCGCTTCTTTGGTCACGTCTGTTCCCGTAATACCCATTGCAATTCCAATGTCGGACGCCTTGATCGCTGGCGCGTCATTTACACCATCTCCGGTCATGGCTACGACATGTCCGCGTCTTTGCAGCGACTTGACGATCCGTAGCTTGTGCTCCGGCGACACCCGCGCATACACAGAGACGTTATCAACGGCTTTGTCCAGCGCAGCATCATCCATCACAGACAATTGCTGTCCCGTCAGCACATGGGAGCCGCGCTGGAGAATGCCCAGCTGCTGTGCAATGGCCTCCGCAGTTGTGCCGTGATCCCCTGTAATCATCACGGTGCGAATGCCAGCACGACGGCACTTGCCAATGGCTTCGCGAACCTCGCGGCGTGGCGGATCAATCATGCCTGTCAGGCCGATAAAGATCAGCTGTGCTTCAGCCTCCTCAACCGTGGAGACACGCTCATGCGAGCGGATATCTCGGTAAGCTACGCCAAGTACACGCAGCGCCTCCGAGGCCATTCCTTCGTTGGCTGCCAGTACCTTTTGGCGCAGCGTGCCCGTTAACGGAACGACATTGCCTTCCCACAAAATGTAGGAGCACTGACCCAGTAGCACATCCGGCGCACCTTTGGCAAAGACGATGTGCCCTCCCTGGTGGCGTACGAGTACCGACATTCGCTTCCGGTCCGAGTCAAAAGGAAATTCGCGCTCCCGTGTGTACAGCTCATACAGCCCTTGTCGTGTGACTCCGCCCTTGGCAGCTAACGTGACCAGCGCTCCTTCCGTCGGATCACCCTTCAGCTCCCAAACGGCGGACGGCGTCGGCTCTTTGCTTTTCTTCTTCGAACGCAGCTCATCTGTGTCGGCTTGAACAATTTCCGCATTGTTACAAAGTACACTGGCTTGCAGCAGTCTACGCAGAGATTGTTCGTTTTTAAGATCGGCAGGAAGGTCTCTGTCCATAATATGCCCGTGTGGGTCATAGCCTTCTCCCGTAACTCCCCAGAAACGACCGTCCAGCCATACCTTAGTGACTGTCATTTTGTTTTGGGTTAGCGTGCCCGTTTTGTCGGAGCAAATAACAGATGCACAGCCGAGCGTTTCAACGGAAGGCAGCTTACGCACAATCGCCTTTCGTTTGATCATGCGCTGCACACCCAATGCGAGTGCAATAGTCACAATAGCTGGCAACCCTTCCGGTATGGCTGCCACAGCCAAGCTTACTCCGGCCAAGAACATGCTCATGGCTGGCTGTCCATGTAATATGCCCGCTACGACAACGAGCACCGTTAGCGCCAACGCTACGATAATCAAAATTTTGCCCAATTGCTCCAATCTGTGCTGCAACGGTGTCTCCTGCGACTCCGTATTTTCAATCAGATCTGCGATCTTCCCCATTTCGGTACTCATGCCTGTACGAATGACCATTCCTTGTGCGGTTCCTCTGGTCATCATCGTGCCCATGAAACCGATGTTTTTTTGATCCCCGAGTGGTACTTCGGCGGCATGAATAGGGCGGCAATGCTTACTCACCGGAACCGATTCACCTGTCAGGGCAGATTCCTCCACATCACAGCCGTTCGTACTCAACCACCTTACATCTGCGGGAATGCGATCACCACTTTCCAGCAGAACGATATCGCCCGGCACCAGCTCTCTGGCCTGAATTTGTATTCGTTTGCCGCCTCGCAACACCTTGGCGGTTGGAGCAGAAAGCTGTCTCAAAGCTCGCAATGAACGTTCAGCTCTGAATTCCTGTACAAAACCGAGAATTCCATTCAGTACAACAATAGCAATAATGGTAATCGCGTCCAAATATTCGCCAAGCAGGCCGGATATCAGGGTCGCTCCCATCAATACGAGCATCATAAAATCCTTGAACTGGTTGAGCAGAAGTAAGATTGCCGAAACACGCTTCCCCTCGCTCAGCTCATTCCATCCTGACCTTTCTCTTCGTTCCGCAATCTGTTCCTCCGAAAGACCCTGCTTCGGGTCGACTTCCAGACTTGTTGAAAGCTGTTCATTGCTTAATTGGTGCCAGTGTGCTTGTTCCATTCTCCCCAATTCCCTCCCGGTCAGATAGTCCGTTTCCGTCGGTTGTGCGTAGGATGGCTGCCCGTTATTATATTTTTGTGCCGCGATTGCTTATAAGCTGGACAGACTTTCTAGATTCAATCTATTCGGACAGGGCCTGAAATATCACAAAGCCGCTTAAGTTTTGTCCCAAAGTTATGTATCATAGAAGGAAGGCGAAAATACATTTGCTTCAAAGGAGAACATAATTATGGCATTGGACGGAATCGTAACCCGCGCTATCGTACACGAACTGCAAGGCATCCGGGGCGGGCGCATTAATAAAATACATCAGCCAAACGATCGCGATATCGTGCTGAATCTGCGGGCACAAGGCGGAAGCGTCAAGCTGCTGCTGTCGGCTAATCCGACCTTCCCGCGTGTACATTTTACAGAGCAAAGCTTTCTTAATCCGACAGAAGCCCCTATGTTTTGTATGCTTCTTCGCAAGCATTGCGAAGGAGGCGTTATTGAGAAAATCACGCAGGTGGGCATGGAGCGTATTATTCACATGGATGTACGTCAACGTGATGAGCTGGGAGATATTTCACTCAAACGAATTATCATTGAACTGATGGGTAGACACAGCAACATTATTTTGCTTGACCCGGAAACAGGCGTGATGCTGGATGGCATTCATCATGTCACACCGTCTATCAGCAGCTATCGGGTCATTATGCCCGGCTTTCAATACACGGAGCCTCCTGAACAAAACAAGCTGAATCCACTCGAAACGGAAGAGGCAGCCTTCGTATCCTCGTATCAAACAGCGATCGAGACCGAAGAAGCTCCCAAACGCTGGATCGTGAACACTTTTACTGGACTCAGTCCCCTCATTGCTGAGGAGATACTAACTCGAGTAACTAATGAAGTATCTGATGATAGCGATCGTTCACTATGGAGTACATTCAGTCACATCATGGATGACGTGCGGAATCATCGTTTTCAGCCGGTATCTGGACTAAACGCACAAGATAAAGTGATATTCTCAGCCATTCCACTGACGTTGATCCAAGAAGAACGTAAGGAGTACGCTACCATCAGTGAGTGTATGGAGGACTTCTTCGGTGAAAAAGCAGAAAGGGATACGGTTAAGCAAAAGGTCAGTGACCTACTGCGGTTTCTGCAAAACGAGCGGAGTAAAAACCTAAAAAAACTCGACTATCTTCATCAGGATTTGGCCGAGGCGGAAGATGCCGATCAATTTCGTATTTATGGAGAGTTGCTGTTCGCTTCGCTGCATGAGGTGAAAAAAGGTGACAAAGAAGTGACGCTCATCAACTTTTATGATGAGGAACAGCGTCCAATAACCATCCCACTGGACCCACTACTCAACCCGTCGGATAATGCACAACGGTATTTTAAAAAGTACAATAAATATAAAAACAGCCTGGCTGTCATTGACGAACAACTGGAGAAGACGCACGAAGAAATCCGTTATATGGACAATCTCCTTCAGCAGCTAGCCCATGCCTCTATGAACGACATTGAGGAAATACGTGAAGAACTGGTTCAGCAGGGCTATCTCAGAGATCGGATCAAAAAAGGAAAGAAAAAGAAGAAAAACGACCGTCCGACCCTGCACGTTTATACATCATCCGAAGGCATCGAGTTACTGGTCGGCAAAAACAACTTGCAAAATGAATATGTGACAAACCGACTGGCCGGACCGAATGACACGTGGCTGCATACAAAGGATATTCCAGGGTCACACGTCGTTATTCGTGCTGAGCAATTCGGGGATGCGACGTTGGAGGAAGCAGCTCAACTCGCTGCCTATTTTAGCCAAGCCAAGCAGTCCAGCAGCGTGCCTGTAGACGCCACCCTGATTCGGCATGTACGCAAGCCCAGCGGAGCCAAACCCGGCTTTGTCATCTACGATCATCAGCGTACGCTCTTCATCACACCCGATGAGGAACTGGTCAAAAAGCTGCCGAATCGCATCAAAAACGGCTAAGTTTCACTAGCCTATTGAATCTACAAAAAAGCCCCTTGTCCTTTGTACGGTACACTTCCTGTGTTCCATGCATAAGACAAGGGGCTTTTCATTTTACTTTTGTGCAGCAGCAGCCTTCCTCAATTCCTCGACTACCTGACCCTCCACACTACGGCTACCCAGATCACCGTGGAAAATAACACCTTGGCGTGCACCGTGAAAATCCGAGCCGCCAGTTGCGATGAGCCCATAGTGCGCCGCTATCGCAGTATATCGGCTCTCAGCCTCAGCATCATGGTCCGAATGTCGCACCTCCAAGCCCACAGGCTTCGCCTCCTCTATAATGGAGCGAACCAGTTCATCATTTCCGTACAAGCCGGGGTGGGCCACCACAGGTACCCCTCCTGCTTCACGAATCCAGCTTATGGCCTCCGCAGGCTCTATACGGGGTACAGACACATATCCGGGCGCTCCTTCTGCCAAGTAACGGTCAAACGCATCCCGCATATCCTTCGCATATCCTTTTTGAATCAGCGTATCTGCCATATGCGGACGTCCAATGCTTTCATCCGGCGCCAGTGGTCTGCCCATCGTAGCCATCACCTCATCCAGCGTGATTTCTACGCCCAGGCTACGCAATTGACTCAAAATCAAATCATTACGGGTATCCCGCGCCTGACGCAGCTTTTCTAACCGCTCCAAAAATACTTTATTGCGGTAATCCATAAAATAACCGAGTATATGAATATCCTTACCGCCAGCCCGTGTACTGATTTCCACACCCGGCACCACAGTAATCCCTATGCGTCGTCCCTCCTCCAGTGCTTCATCCAGGCCAGCCACCGTATCATGATCTGTAATTGCAATACCTGCCAGTCCTTTTTCCTTGGCCCAGCGCACATTATCCGCAGGTGGCTGCATACCGTCAGATGCTTGGGTGTGCGTATGCAAATCATATCGTTTCGAGTTAGTCTGCTCCTTCATTACACATTCTCCTCCTCTTTCATCTTTGCAAGCTCGTCCTGCGAGTCCTCGAACACGTCCGCTCCCTGTTCATGACGACGCAAGTAAGACAGGAAGGTTACTACCGGAATCGGCAACAACGCCGACTTCAAATGAATTGCATAAAATTCTCGTTTGAAAGTGATATCTGAAATATTTACGATCTTCAACAATCCGAGCGCAACTTCATGCTTCACCGAAGAAGGTGACAGCATAGTAATACCCAATCCAGCCTCCACCGCTGATTTGACCGCTCCAGTGCTACCCATCTCCATTACAATAGAAAGTCGGGAGACATCCGCACCACGACTTTTCAGCCCGTCTTCTATCACTTGACGTGTACCAGATCCCTTTTCTCTAGCTACAAAAGGATGCTTAAACACATCTTCTAGAACTACTTTTTTGGCCTTGGCCAGTACATGTCCCGAAGGAACAATCAGTTTCAGTTCGTCCTGCATTACAGGTTCCACCACAATATCCGGGTGTTGGACTGGGGCCTCAATCAGCCCTAAATTTAACTGATGCTTTAGTATATCATCCATAATTTGAGTCGTATTCATCACATTCATCGCCATGCGTATATGAGGATACTCCTGACCAAACGGCCCCAGCATTCTTGGCACAATATACTCACCAATCGTTAGGCTTGCGCCAATATGCAATCTTCCCTCCAGCATGTGAGTAAAAGCAGACATCGCCTCGTCAGCTTCCCTGATCAGTTGCATGCTTTTTTTCGCAAAAGGCAGTAGTGTCGCTCCTGCCTCCGACAGCTCGATTTTTTTAGTTGATCGGTGTAGTAGCTTCGTGCCAAAATAATCTTCCAAAGACTGAATTTGCATCGTCACCGCAGGTTGCGTCATATGCAGCGCTTGTGCCGCCGCCGAGAAGCTCCCGCGCTCCGCTACGGTATAAAAAATGTGCAACTGATGAAAGTTCATACTGACAGCCTCTCCCCTCTCTAATCTTCTTATATTAACATAAGAAAGACGTCTGTCGAAGAATTTCCAAGTAAACTTACCGAATTGGGGAGTTTTATTCTTATAAAATAAAAAAAGTATACAGCTGTGAAAGCTGCATACTTCTACTCAAACTTGACGGTATTCAATGAGTGTGGAGATTTTTTCATCTGGAACCGTCCGCCAAATCACCGTCTATTTTTGCTTACGAGTGCTTTTCATCAGTGTCATGCGCCGCGAATGGCGTAGCCATGAATAGTACGACTTCAAATCCCTTAATTCAATGGTCTCCGACATCCGGCCCAAAAAGGTAATGACAATCATCTTGTGAAGCGGATTCCCCGCAATATCCATCTCGCCTGGCAGCTCACCAAATTCGGCCACGACGACCAGATCACCATCAATTAAATATACATCCTCTTCGTTATGATAGTAGGACTCCATCCTGTTTTGCTTCAGGCATTCCCAAAGCCAGGCGGCGATATGATTCGTCTCGGACTGTTTCTGCTCTACCCGATCTAAGTAACGTGTTTTCGCATGATTTGTAATCACGATATCGGCGACTTTCTTATCGCCCATCTCTACGTAGAACGGTTCGTATGTACTCCATCGCTGCATTGCCTTGTCACGCACGGGATCACTCTCCCCACCAGATAGGTCTTTATATCTACCAATATATTCATATGTTACCTCAACAGACCCGGGACTACAAGTTACAAAATTGAAGTTTATAGGTGGTTTTTAAAGATTTTTTAGGTCTAACAGCATTAAGACTATTATGCAAAAGTCCTGGGTTTACAAAAAAAAGCCAGCCCGTAGGCTGACCTTTTAAAAAAAGTTTACAATTTATAGATATTCGAAGCTTATATTTCATATTCTTTCATCTTTTCCTTATCGTCGTTGTACTCCGTCCTAATCTCATTTCGGAAAGAGCGCTCGACCTTACGTACATAGGAAAGTCTGCGAATATTTTTAACGGTATCCTCTGCCCGATCCGCGTTCATATACATAACTACATAATGCATACGCTTTGAAATATAGTGGACATTTCCGTATTTCTCCAGATTGCGGGCAGCCTTGATATCGCTTACCCAAATGATGTACCCTGTCCGCTCGGCAAACATTCGCTCCATCTCCCCTCCACTCGGTATCATTCCTATGACCTATCCACAGGAGCATTTCCCTCCGCTGCCACATCCACCTTTTTTCACATTCGGATCGTTGCTCGGTACCTTAATGGTCTCGGACACAGAATATGCAATCGTTTCAGACATGGCATGAAGCATATCGTCCAACGCCTTTTCAGCCCGTTTGAACTCCTTAACATCTTCGAACTGTTCCAGTTCCAGCTCAACGACCTGCACTGCGTCCTTCGCTTCATGATAGTTCGGATGAAAATGCCCAAAACGCTCCGTTTCCGCGAATAGCTCCTTTTTGGCATCCAGCTTGCGTACACACGCCTGAATAGACGGGTTCATTTCCACACGCTGCTTCCAATATAAATAATCCGATACCTCAAAGGACCGGTTGACCATATCGCCCAATTCATAGGCGTTAATAAGCACTTCTGCCATATTGACCGTATTCAATTCGGCTACGCTCATGAATGTTCATCTCACTTTATATAAAGTTCCACCCAGTAAAAGTAGACTCATTTATCATACCACATCCTTCTTTTGAGAAGAAGAAGTTTCATGGACTTCCCGGCTCTATTATGTAAAAGGAACCAGCAGCCGCATGTCTGACCATTCACTTGGCTGTAAGGTCGCACGAGACGGCGTTTCGTCATCCATTCCTGAGGCGTACCAGCCTGTGACACTCCATGGTTCACCGGGAACCACCGCTTCCGGTATCCACTTAACCTCTTTCCCACCGATTCGCAGTCCCACCGCCGCCTGCCAACGAATCGCTTGCTCAATCAACTGCCGGGCAGTGGAAGTATGGTAACTCCTCCATTCTCTTGTCCATGAGGAGGACACTGTGGATCTTTCTGGAAAATAGTCAGACGGATCAGGCAGCGTGTGCTCTTGTTCGTAAAAATGCAGCGTGCGCCCTGTATAAACCAAACCCGCTCTTCCCTCTTGGGAAAATATGGGACGGACTTGAATGGGGTCGAACTCCATTTCACCAACGGTTTTATCATTTCCCCCTGAATGATCTGGGCTAATTTGACTGTCGGGAATGCCTGAACCTACGTTCTCTGTCTCCGCCATTAGCGGATAATGATGAGTTGGTTCGTCTACACCTTCCGGCTCACAACGTGGACTTAATCCAATTGCAGCAAGCGTTTTTCGTATTTTGACAGCCGAGTTCGCCGGAATAATAAAGTCCCTGTCGCCGAGCCGCTCCAGCAATCCTTCCAGCGCGGGATGGCGTGCAACCATGTCCGCATCCTCCTGTGTGCCACATCGCAAAAGTGTTACTGTTGCAAAAGCCGTCCGTCCGACATTGCCTGCCCACTGCTCTACCGCCATCCGTACATGATCAGGTACACCTGTCCGGCTGTACTTGTCCAGAAGAGCAGGAATCGCTTTAGCCTTCATGCCCAGCTCGATTGCCTCTGTAACACTTTCTCTGGTGATCCGGTATACTACCATCCGATCTCCTGTCACACGTTCACAGCAGCATTCCAGTCGCCACCGCACATCATATGCTACATCTGGCGGCACCAAGATTTCAAAATCAGGTTGTACATAAAAGGTACCTTGCTCTTGTTGTGTATCCTTGTCATTATTGAAACGAAGCATATCTACCACAGATACATTCCAGCGAAAGCACAGTTCGCCCGATGTGGCCTGGCCCCAATCGCCCATTCCAAAAGCAGTCAGGGCCTTTAGCCAACCCTTCATCTCATCCATGTAATGTCCATTGAGACTAAAATCAGATACCGTTTCACCCTCATAGCTCTCGGAATTTGAGAGTGTAGAAACAAAGTCTAAAAGGGCACTGTTCTTGGAATCCTCTCCGCTCGAACTCTCCTGGGCGATCAGGCCCACCTGAAGCATCCATTGCAGCAGACATTTGATAGATAGCCAGCCTTCAGTTCCTACATACCGGTAGGCAGCACACAGCATATAGCGAAAATGCTGCATGGACGCTTCGGCCTTGCCGTACCTTTCCATGAGTGTAGCAAAAATATGCTTGCGCATTTGCCAAGCAGACAAACGAATCCAAGTCGCCAGTTCCGCTTCCTGAATGCGAAAAGATACAGTTTCCTTTACTAACAGCCCCAAACTGAGTAGCAAATCCATCATTACCACCGTTTGCACTGGATACAGCTCGGCATGCGCATAATGCAACCCAAGTCCCTCCAGGTCCTCCGGGCGAAAGGGGGTCAGTTCATTCAATTTTTGCAATGACCGCTTATGTATGGTTCCTTTGGCCGTCAAAGGAACTCCCTGTACAGCAATACGTGACAACGCATGCAGCAACTCCGACTCCAGTCCTGTCATTGCTTCATGTACCGTCATCGGATGATCCGTATGCATTATGTTCATCGGATTTTGCTCTAACAACATATCGTACAGATCCGGTAGTCGATGAACCGGAATATATAAAATCCGTTCGCCCCACGATTTGGTAACTGCCTCCAGCCAGCCTCGGACGCGTAATCCATGCAGTGCCAGTTTCGTTTCCACTCCGCTTAACGCCCCCCGGGTAAGCTGTATAGGCTCTTCTTCCTTCATGGGCTGTCCCGCGTACCGGATAAAGCATCGCCTAAGCACCAACAGCTCATCCGATGAAAGCTCATTCCAGCTGTCTTGCGTGTTCGTTACGCCCATCCTTGATTACGCCTCCTTTTTCTTTCCGCCATCTCGGGTCTCATCATCCCGGCTTCCGATAGCCTCTGTCATACCAAATCTGCGAACCGCATATTCATAGCCCTGCTCAATCAGAAACAGCTGGCGACGAGCTGCAAAATCCGTCTCCTTGCTGTTCTCCGTCACTAGCGCATAAAAATAAGCTTTATTCTCGCCCGACTTTGGTCGCAAAATGCGGCCAAGTCGCTGCGCCTCTTCCTGGCGGGAGCCGAAGCTACCCGATACCTCTATGGCTACTGCCGCATCCGGCAAATCCACCGCAAAGTTTGCCACCTTGGACACCAATAGGGTCCGAATTGTACCCTTGCGAAACGCATCGAACCAACGTACTCGTTCGGTCTGACTCATTGAACCCGTAATCAGTGGGACGCCCAGCTCCTGAGCCAATATACGCAACTGGTCCAAATATTGACCAATAATAAGCGTGGGCAAGCCGCTGTGTTGCTGCATCAAACTGCGCACCGCCTCCAGCTTGACCGGATTTTCGGCTGCAATTCGGTACTGCTGCCTGCCCTCGGCACGCATACTGCGCTCCATAAGTTCAGTTGTCATCGGAAGCCGCAGCTCCACACAATCGACCTGAGCGATCCAGCCCTGTCGCTCCAGCTCCTTCCACGGCATATCGTACCGTTTGGGTCCAATTAAAGAGAACACATCCCGTTCACAGCCATCCTCCCGTACCAGCGTGGCCGTTAACCCCAAACGACGGGTAGCCTGAATGTCTGCCGTCGCCCGGAATACTGGAGCAGGCAGCAAATGTACCTCATCGTATATAATGAGACCCCACTTCCGCTCACTCAGCAGTTTCATATGCTCAAACTCCCCATCTCTGGTGCGACGGTGTGTCAAAATCTGGTAAGTTGCCACTGTAATCGGGCGCACCTCCTTTTTCTGACCACTGTATTCCCCGATGGAATCGACAGGAATATTCGTCTTTTGCTGTAATTCTTCTATCCATTGTCGGACAGAAGTAGTATTAGAAGTTAGTATAAGCACCTCGCACTGAAACCGATCCATCACCGCCATGCCTATCACTGTTTTTCCAGCTCCGCATGGAAGCACCAGCACACCACTGCCCCCTAAACCGTCAGCTCCTTCAAACGCATCAGCGGCCTTCACTTGATAATCACGAAGCTGCAACTCCGTTTGTCCCTGCCCCAAGGAAAAACGGAGCTGATTCCCCTCAAGATAGCCTGCCGTATCCACAACGGGATATCCCATGCGAGTTAATTCCTGCTTCAGCAAGCCGCGATTTTCGGGCGGTATAGAAGCGCTTACCTCATCAGCGCGAAGTAAACCAAGCTGTTTTAGTTCTTGCTTGGTCAGTAGCTCATCCAGTAAAGTCGGAGTCTCTGCTGTCAAGATCAAGCGATCACCTATTGTATAGCTTTTGGCTTTCTCTGTCTTCATGCCTCCATCTGAATCATGCTCAACACTATATGCGTCAACAGTATCTGTGCTATAAGTTCGTTCTTCTTCCGCACTCGCCCGTGACAGCGTCAACGTCCCATAACGAGAAACGAGCTGTTCAATATCCTTCAACAAATCACGTGGAATATCCCAACGGGACATGGAGTGTAAACTATTTTGAATGTCCTCAGCACTCCACCCGAGGGCAGCCGCGTTCCACAGAGACAATGGAGTGATGTGATATGTATGAAAAGCGGACGGGCTTTTAACAAGCTCCGCGTAAATCTGCAACTGTGAACGAGCCCATTCCGAATCGGGCAAGCCCATTTCCAGCAGAACGGTAAAATCGCGTTGTACAATACAAGGATGATCTGGATTCATGACTACCTCCTGACAATCTAACAATACATCATTTTTAAAGTTATATAGTAAATAGCTTATCCGTTTATTCGCATATCAACCGGAATAGCAAGGAGCCCAACCCATTCTCGGGTTGAACTCCTGATGAGAAGCTTGGGATAAAGACAGTCCCAAAGTCATGCCTACCTTATTATTCTTCTAGTGGACCTGCTCGGAAATATGGCTAAGCGCCTCTCCAGCGTTATCTGCAAAAATATTACGAACAGCCAAATCCCCGATCGAAACAATCCCGATCAGACGGTCTCCTTCTGTCACGGGCAAACGACGGATTTGCTGCTCTGCCATCAGTTCAGCTGCTTGGTCCACCGACATGTCCGCACTAGCTGTACGAATACCTGTCGTCATTACCGCATCAACTGAGCTGGAACCGGAATGCTTGTCCGCATAACCACGAACGACAAGATCACGGTCCGTTATTACACCGATCAGCTTGTCACTGCCTTCTCTTTCCACAACCGGGATAAAACCAGTATCATTGTCCTTCATTTTGACTGCAACCTCATAAATGTTGTCTTGTGGGGTCACCGTTACACATTTTTTAGTCATAACTTCCTGAACCTTTTTCATGGGTACTCCCTCCTTTTCAAGAGTAGGGTACCCCATTTTATTCAGCTCATACTCCGGGTTGACCCGTTCCCAATTCAACTCATATTAGCCGTTAATTGCCCCTGCTTTTCGTTCCCGCTGCGTATCCGGTAGACATGGCAATAAACAAACGAACTGCATTAATCATGGCATCCTCATCAAAATCAAATTTCGGATGATGGTGCGGATAAACCGCTCCTTTAGCTGGGTTACCCGCTCCCACGAACATGAAGCAACCTGGTACACGTTCCAAATAATACGCAAAATCTTCGGCAGGCATCAGCTTCGACGCTTCCTGTACACTCCCCTCGCCAAAAACAGATTTTGCTTCCTTAAAGAAACGAGAAGCTTCATGTGCATCATTGACAACTGGCGGGTATCCCATAATATAGCGAATCTGTGCTGTTGTACCGTATGTTGCAGCTGTAAGCTCTGTCACCTGATGCAGTCGCTCCTTAATGACCGTCCGGGTCTCCTCATCAAACGTACGAATTGTCCCACTCAAGCGACAGGTTTCCGCGATCACATTTTGCGCAGAACCCCCTTGGATGGTTCCCACCGTCAGCACAGCAGGTCGTAACGGATCTACTGAACGGCTTACGATACTTTGTAGCTGCATTACAAGAGCTGAACCCGCCAACACACTATCATTAGTGGACTGGGGCATACCACCATGCCCACCCTTACCTGTAATTTCAATATAAAAATCGTCTGCCGCCGCCATTAACGGCCCTGCGCAGCTCGCAGCCGTCCCGACCGGAAATGGTGTCCATAAATGGATACCATAAATGACGTCCACACCTTCCAATACACCATCTTTCATTACATTGACCGCACCGCCAGGCAGCAATTCCTCCGCAGGTTGGAACAACAACCGAATTTCTCCTTCCAGCTTGTCGCGGTTCAGACTGTAATAGTTTGCCGTTCCAAGCAATACGGACGTATGTCCGTCATGCCCGCAAGCATGCATGGCCCCATCCACGCTGGAGCGATATTCACATTCCTTTTCATCCTGAATAGGAAGAGCATCCATATCGGCGCGCAGCATGACGACAGGTCCGGGTTTGGCACCACGAATGGTACCTACAACACCGTGTCCCCCTACCTGACGGCGAACCTCTATTCCCCAACTCTCCAGCTTATCCGCTACAAAAGCTGCGGTTTTACTTTCCTGAAAAGAAATTTCGGGATTCTTATGTAAATATCTGCGCCACTCCACCATGTTTTCTTGCAAATGATCAAACCAGGTCTTGTCTATCGCATGTTGTGTCATTATGCTCCACCTCTCTTTTTAAAGCACCGGGCAAGTTCCCCGATAAATCATGTAGCTTCACCACGTAGGCGCCGCTGCTCTCAAGTCTTTATTTTTATCCTATTGTAGCAGATATGGAATTGTTGGGATATCTGTTGCTCCAAGGAGGTTGCAGAAGCCCATCAAACATACTATGATAAAATGGAAAACGATAAAATGATAACCGTCTGCGAGGAATATACCTTGCGGCGAATACCGGGGGAAGCTGATATGAGAAATACGAAGCCGGAGACTCGAAGAAGAGGCACACCGGATTTCCAATTGCTGATCCTCACTTTGTTGCTGGTTGGATTCGGTGTAATCATGGTATTTAGCTCCAGCTCCAGCGTAGCTTTGCTGAATAAAGAATACAATTTTGACTCTTTATATTTTGTGAAGCGCCAATCTGCATTTGCTGTACTTGGACTTTTTATTATGTTGGTAGCTATGAATATTAAGATGGAAAAATATAAAAAGCTTTTTGTGCCTTTATTTTTCATAAGCATATTCCTGCTAATCATCGTTCTTTTTACGGGCTCTCTTAACGGCGCAAAAAGCTGGATCAGGTTTGGTAGTGTTGGCTTCCAGCCAACGGAGCTTGCGAAAATTTCCATCATCCTTTACTTATCCGCACTGATCGTCAAAAAAGGAGATCGCTTTAGAGATTTGCGGACTGGCTACATACCTGTAACTGTCATTGTAGGCTCTGTTGCAGGACTCATCATGCTTCAACCTGATTTCGGCTCCACCTTCATTTTGGTAGCCACCAGTGGTCTGATTATTTATGCCGGGGGAGCCAGTGTCAAGCATATTACAGCATCAATCGCCCTGCTCGTGCTAGGCGCTTCCATCGTGTTTGGTATTGGATCGTTGTTCGGAGGAGATTCCGGAACAGTGGATGGACAAGCTGCTGCCAAGCAAGATTATAAAATCGGACGTTTTCAAGCCTATCTTAATCCCGAGAAATATAGACAAGGAACCGGATATAATCTGGTGCAGTCCTTGCAAGCTATAGGTGAAGGCGGCCTAACTGGATCAGGATTTGGTAAGGGTATTATCAAGCTTCACTATCTTCCCAATTCGTTTAATGATTTTATTTTTTCCGTGATCGGTGAAGAATTCGGATTTATCGGAACAGCCATATTCCTGATGCTATATTTGTATTTCATTTGGCGAGGAATGATTATCGCCCTACGTTGCCATGATCCGTTCGGAACGTTGGTTGGCACCGGCATCATGGGATTGATCGCCATTCAGGCGTTCATTAATATCGGCGGGGTAACCCAAACGATTCCAATCACCGGAGTAACGCTTCCTTTTATCAGCTTTGGCGGTTCTTCCCTGCTTGTCACGATGTTTTCCATGGGCATTATGCTCAGTATTTCCCGTGAGAATACCAAACAAGCGGTGCAGGAACGCACTACAGGGGTAGCTGTCCGTAATGAAGTACCCAACCGCTTTCAAACTCGTAGAACCAACCGTTTTCGCTAAAAAAAGAACTTCCATTGACCACTTACAACGGTGGCTTTGGAAGTTCTTTTGTATGATGCATAAATACGGGATCCATCTGCAAAAATGCTATACTGTTGAAAAACGTCAATTTATCGTGTCCTGATTCTTTTACACTGCGTCGTCCTTGAAAGCGACACCTTCCACTTTTACGTTCACTTCCACGACCCGCAAACCCGTCATGCTTTCGACGGCTTCTCGTACATTTTGCTGAAGAATTCGGGACACCTCATGAATAGGTGTTTCGTAGATCACGATAATACGTAGATCAATGGCAGCTTCTAGCTGTCCAACCTCCACTGATACGCCTTTTTGCACATTTTTACCGCTCAGCCTTTTGGCCCAGCCTTCCGATAAGCCGCCTGACATTGCAGCAATGCCCGGTGTCTCTAATGCGGCCATCCCGGCAATTTTACCTACGACATCGTTGGAAATCTTGATGTTTCCTGCTTCCAGTTGTTGAATTTGCTCTGCCATGACCTATGTCCCCCTTCATCCATCCTTTATTTGTATTGTAAAGCCTCAGCCACTCCAAATGCAAACCCTACGTATGAAAAACAACTTTCGTTTACAACCTATATCATTTTGGGTATATTAATTTAGAAAATCCATACAAGTGACAGCATTCGCCAAACTTGTACACATCCATTGATATCGAGGTGCTCTTCATTGAAAAAATGGTTATCTCCCGCTTTGCTTATAGCGACATTTGCTCTTAGTGCAGTCGCTCATTACACGCATTGGAACGCTATAACCCAATTTGTTATTTGCGCGATTTCTGTTGTATTCGTAGCTGGTTTTCTCGGCAGAGCGACCGAAAGTGTTGCTCATTATGCTGGCCAACGTTTAGGTGGATTCTTAAATGCCACCTTTGGTAACGCAGCCGAACTGATCATCGCCATCTTTCTTGTCAAAGAAGGTCTTTACGATATGGTAAAGGCCAGTCTCACCGGATCGATCATCGGCAATCTGCTACTGGTGCTCGGAGCAAGTCTGTTCGCTGGCGGTTTGAAATACAAAGTGCAAAATTTTAATATATCGCTGGCTGGATTAAGCGGCTCACTGATGATCGTGGCTGTTATTGCCTTGTTCGTTCCTGCTGTCTTTCTGAACACACACGTCATTACGGATAGCGAATCAGATACGCTCAGTCTCATTGTCGCAGGTACGCTAATTGTCGCGTATATTGCGTGGCTTATTTTTTCTATGATTACGCATAAGGACTATTTAGCTGACGTGACCGAACAAAAAGATGAAGAATTGCCACATGAGCATGCCCCTATGTGGTCCAGAAACAAATCCATTGCCTATTTGGTACTCGCTACCATTATGGTCGCTTTTGTCAGCGAATGGCTGGTAGGTACACTGGAGGTACTTACGACCCAATTTGGGCTCAGCGAATTGTTCGTAGGTGCATTCCTCGTCGCTATTATTGGTAATGCGGCCGAACACAGCGCTGCCATTTTACTGGCGATGAAGAACAAAATCGGTGCATCGGTCGAAATTGCAGTCGGCAGCAGTTTGCAAATTGCACTATTCGTTGCCCCTGTGCTGATTTTTGTCAGCTACTTTATGGGAAACACGATGAATATCGTTTTTACCACAATTGAGCTGGTCGCCATTGCCGTCGCTGTATTTATCGCCAAATCCATCACCCAGGACGGCTCAACCAACTGGTATGAGGGACTCATGCTACTGGTAGTGTATATATTGTTAGGTGTATCCTTCTTCCTTGTGTAGCTTTCAAGTTTTTAAAATGTGCATTAGGATTGTAGAAGGGCGCTGCTACTATCCTAAACATTATAAAAGTAGGGGACTCGTCCCCTTTTTCATAAAAAAGGCATCAAAAAAAGCATGCTCTCAAACTCCGCATGCTCTCATCAATTCAACCATCTTCCTAATTGGCCTTATTATTCATGGCCTCATATAGAATAGCCAGATTGCGTTCCAGCTCACTGACCAGCTGTTTACCTACCATTTCCGGAAGAAGTCCGGCGCGAACCGCAAAATCCACTTCCTTGGAAAATCCGTACATCTGAGTATCCAGCACTTCCTCATAGAGAGGGCAATAACGGGTTGCCAGATTCTCCATCTGTACTTCAATAAGCTTCTTTATTTTATCTGCATCTTCCTGAAGCAGATTAATGGCCTTGATATTCAATTGCTCCTGCAAATCAGATGAAGTCATGGATTCTTCCCCCCTATGTCTCAATGTCGCACAAGACGTCCTAACCTTAATATTAGACCAAATTGCAGGCTAATACAAGAACCTGACAAAAAAAGCATCCCTACAGTTACAGGTAGGGATGCTTTTGCTTCATGAATAAAGTTAGCTGGCTACTGAAATGTGCAGTCCGTGCTTCTGGAACACCTCAATGATCGCTTTCTTGGCTTCCTCCGCATCTGGTCCATGAACGTGTAGTTCATAGCTGTGGCTGCTGACCAGGGTCGTAAACAAGCCCAGTATACTTTTCACATCAATATACTTATTTTCGGAATGAAGGACGATGGAAGAAGTGAACTTGCTCGCCGTCTGTGCAATTTCAACAACCGCCGCGTTATTATTGGACATAGAGATCCCTCGCTTTACTGGATTGTCATGTATCATTACTCATCCATTATGATACATTGAAATCGCTTTCTCATCAAGAAGGGATATCGTTATTTCAAATTTTCAGGGTTTAATGGCTCCAGCTCAGGCAGTACAAAAATGCCGTCTTTACGAATCAAAACATCATCAAAATAAATTTCACCGCCGCCATATTCTGGACGCTGAATCAAAACCAAATCCCAATGGATCGATGAACGATTACCGTTATCCGCTGTTTCATAAGCTTGACCCGGTGTAAAATGTAAGCTGCCAGCGATTTTCTCGTCAAACAGAATATCCTTCATTGGATGTAAAATGTGCGGATTAAACCCGATTGCAAACTCGCCAATATAACGTGCTCCCTCGTCAGAATCGAGAATATCATTAAGCCGCTTCGTATCGTTACTCGTCGCTTCCACGATTTTACCATTTTCAAAACGGAATTTAACATTCTCAAAGGTAATACCATTATACAGGGTCTGTGCATTATAGCTAATGGTTCCGTTAACGGAATCACGTACAGGCGCGCTGTATACTTCGCCATCCGGGATATTGCATTGACCTGAACACTTGATGGCTCCGATTTGCTTGATAGAGAAATTCAGATCCGTACCCGGCCCGCTGATCCGTACCTTGTCTGTCCGGTTCATCAAGTCTGCCAATGCATCTTGAGCTTTGTCCATTTTCGCGTAATCCAGATTGCACACATCGAAATAAAAATCTTCGAACGCTTCTGTGCTGATATTCGCCAACTGAGCCATGCTGTCATTCGGATAACGCAACACTACCCATTTTGTGTGTTTCACCCGTTGTTCGCTATGTACCGCATGCTGATAAATGGAATTATACATTTTCATTTTATCTTCCGGCACATCCGACAGATCATTTACATTTTCACCTGCACGAATTCCGATGTAGCAGTGCATTTGTTTCATCCGGTTGAGGTCAATTTCAGCCCAGGTTTCCAGCATTTCCTTTGTCGCGTGGCGAAGCATAGCGCTCTGTACCTTACGGTCTGTAAGCTGAACAAAAACATTTCCGCCTTTTTTACCAACTTCATGAATGATGGCGTTAAGCAAGTCGCGCTCTGTACCAATCATTTCTATCAGTACATTTTCTCCAGGCTGCACTTCAACAGAGTAACCTACTAGATTTTCTGCTAGCTTAAGTATTCTAGGATCTTTCATGTAGTGTGTCTCCTTCTCTATTTCGTTCTTTTTGAACAATGGTTAATTCAAAATCCATTGTATCACGCCCGTTACGTTACTTGTAGTCCTCAAAAGCAACTCTGGTTATCAAAGCCTCTTGATGTAGCTCTTCATTCGCTCCCTGTCGGGAAATTCGGCATTCCGATGACAGCTTTAAGGGTAAACCCGTTTGGCGATCTATGGTCAGATGATACACAGTTCGCACAACGGAATGCTCCAGCTGGTTATTCATATCCTCACAACTCTGCGCCCATATTTGGCTCAGCTTTTTTTGCAGCTCTCGATTCGTTCCTGTATGCTGCATTTTTAATATCCCGATTTGTGGATTTAATGTATTCATTTCTTTCATTAAACGTTCTTTCAACCAGCGCTTTGCCGATGCAGGTTCTGGCTCAATCCGCACCACCCAGGTTCCCCGGGCAGCTCCGGTCTCCATACGAATGCTCTTATTCAGTGTGTTTAATTCCTCTAGTTCCTGAATCGGATTGAAGCGATTTAACATACCATTTCCAACCATAGGAGTATAACCGGATGTCAGCGCAATCCATTTTCCATTCTGACGAAGAAAACGTTCACGTGTAACACCATGCTCGGACTTACCTTGTTTCAGGGCTACGTAGCCACCTTGCTTACGAAAAGCCTCTTCAGAGCCCCAGTGCATGATCAATTCATCGTGATTTCTTAGTCTCCCGTGATATTCAAACTGTTGATTCGTTGGCAGACCGCTGTCAGCTCTGATTCCAGTCCGTCCAGTAAACGTTACCATCTCTTTGCCGGCCATTCCTGCAACAGCTCTTTTAAAAATCTGCTCAGGAGTATATTGTCGCTCCAGTGCACAACCACTTAACACACATATTACAAGAAACGCACAAACCTGCATCATCCATTGCTTTCTCCAATGCATCCCATCATCCACCCTATCCTGAACATAACCGTACTCATGAGCAAAAATCCTGCTTCAGGACAGTCATGCTACCTGGTTCACTTCATCGTGGTATCCCTAGTTCAGTCATACACACGATATAGCTACGTTTAGGATTACCTGTCTACAATGGGTTATGCAAGACAAAAAGAGAACATTCCCTAAGGAATATTCTCTACACATCGGCTGCATGATCAATAACTATTCGATTACGTCCTTCATTTTTCGCTTCATACAAGGCCATATCAGCCCTATAAAATAAAGATTCAATACTGATCTGCTCGTCCAGCCAGTTCCATTCAGCAATCCCGCAAGAAACAGTCACCTGAGGCTCGGTTTCATGCTGTACACGGTAACGTATTTTTTCTGCATATCCGAGCGCCTGCTGCACCCCCAACTGCGGCAAATAAATGGCAAGCTCCTCACCGCCCCATCTGGCACATACATCCTCATCACGGGTCGCCGAACGAACGATATTGCTGACGCTTTTCAAAATTTCGTCACCTGTCTGATGCCCATACGTATCATTCACCTGCTTGAATTGATCAATATCCACCAAAATAAGAGATCCACAGAAATCTTTTTCCTGATGTTGCTGAATGATTTGGTCCACATAATGACGTACATACAGACCTGTTAACATATCCATATTAGCCAGCCGCCGCACCTCAGCGTGTAGCATAGCATTGGTTACCGCCAACCCGATATGAGGGGCTAGCATTTGCAGCATCTTGTAATTATCGTAAGAGAAAAAGTGTGGGAGCTTACTGGTCAATAGTATAACCCCTCTAGGAGTACCGCTCGTCTTCATAGGTACAGCCATCAAAGACTGGGAGTCCGTCGCATTCATAAACTGAGAGGATATCTTCCCATCCTTTTTGTAGTCCGATACAATCACTGGTTCTCCTGTTTTGCGTATCAGTCCAGCAAATCCATCTTCACGAGGGTAACTTTCCAGCCTTAAGCTTTCCACATTACTCGACATGACCTTAAAACAGCTTCCATCCTGATCAAGTTGCACAATACAGCAAAAGTCGGCCATGAACATTTTTAATAACTCCTGCACGGCAAACTCAAATATTTCATTTAACTTCAGGCTCTGATTCAAGCGCTGAACCAGCTCATTAATGAGACGCAATTCATGGATAAGTACATTCGATTGCTCTAGCAGCTTCGCATTTTCAAACGCGGTGCCAGCCGTATCCGCCATCATGGCAATCAGCTCTACATCCACTTTTTTCATACTATCCGCACCGGCCGGAAGAATCATATGGAAAACACCGTATACGCCCTGCTTGCCACGTAATGGGATACCGATTTCAGTCATTTCGTCTTGTGTACCGACAGGCTCATTCACAGCCATTTGCCCTTTCATAAATGCACGGACACATACATCCTCGTCCCGTTCATGCAGCAGCAAAGGTTTGACCTGCGGATTGCGACTATGCCGATCCTGACTCATATACAACGTGATATCCACATGGGGAAACAAATAGGCGATGCTCCCAAACACTTCGTCCAGCACGCCTTCCACATCAATCTTGTCATGCATCCGTTTTACAATCTGAAATAAAATAGAGCGGCGTCTGCCTTCACGATCGCTTCGATTCTTCATCCCAAGGATATCTTCCATAAATATATACTCGAACTTCGAGTAAAAGCAGGATCTAAAATGCAAAGCAGCTACTAACAATGCGTCCTGCTCCGAGACAGAATGTTGAGCGGGCCGTGTAAAACGAAGAGCCGCGAAGGGCTCCCTCTTGTAATTGCGGCATAGTATGGGAACCATGTATACAAATGCAAGGCTTCCATCACGAAGTTTGCGCTGGCCCACTTCCATCTCTCTAGATATGCAACAACGTTCGACCAAATCCAAATCCTCGTCATCATCCTCTTCCCTACCAGCGACCCGAACACCTGTAAAATTAAAAACAGCAGTATATTCTTCGTTAATCCAGGATATACCATTGTTCTGATGTAACCAATTCCGATATCCTTGGACAAGAAGCTGGTTAATATAGGGGAAATCATAGGGTGTCATATCCATGTTCTGGAGCCAGGCAAAAGACGTATATCCTTTATCATCAAACAGCGGAGCACCGCTAGCCTGAACTGTTTTACTGTCAAGCATTTGCTGATCCGTTGTTGAAAATTCCGACATATTAAGGCGCTCCTTCACAGCAAAATTAGCTGTACCAAGACAGCGGCTATACACCACTATAGCTCATAATATGATCTATTTTACTCTCAACTCTAGAAATTTGCATCCATTTTTCAGAAATTCGTCCCACTTTTTTAGTTCTAAAGCCCTATCGACAAATTTTGACGTTTTCATTCTTTTTCTCTTCTTGACATTGACCTACTCTTACATATAGTATATATTATTGAAAAAGACTGTACGGCAGACTATCTACTGTGCGGATCTTAAATTTTGGGCGTAACAGTTTGTGTCACCCTCATCTTTTTTGTTGCTGACAGGACAGCGGCTGAACTTTTCTGTCAGTAGTGCGTTCACCTTAATAGGTAGCGCCGAACAAATTGGAGCGCAAAGAGAGCCCCAACTCAAATTTTAATTATGAAGGAGTTAACTCTATAATGGCACGTTACACTGGTCCTAAATTTAAATTGAGCCGTCGTCTCGGTATTTCCCTGAGCGGCACAGGTAAAGAATTGAAACGCCCTTTCCCTCCGGGACAACATGGTGCAAACCAACGGAGAAAAATCAGCAACTACGGTATGCAGCTTCAAGAGAAACAAAAGCTGCGTCACATGTACGGCTTGGGTGAAAAACAATTCCGTACCCTGTTCAACAAAGCTCAACACATGCACGGTATCGCTGGTGAGAACTTTATGTTCTTGCTGGAAAGCCGCCTGGACAACCTTGTGTTCCGTCTTGGCTTTGCTAATTCCCGTGCAGGCGCACGTCAATTGGTAGCTCACGGTCACGTTACTGTGAACGGTAAAAAAGTTGACATCGCTTCTTACCAAGTAAGCCTTGGCGACGTGATCGGTCTTCGTGAAAGAAGTCGTTCCCTGTCTTCCATCAAAGAAGCTTTGGAAAACCGCAACCACTTGGCAGCTTACCTGGAGTACAATGACGCAGCTCTGGAAGGCAAATACATTCGTTTGCCTGAGCGTGGCGAATTGTCCCAAGATATCGATGAAAAACAAATCGTCGAATTCTACAACCGCTAATCTTTGTATTAGCACCGAAAAGCACCCGAATTTATTCGGGTGCTTTTTCATGTTATTTTTTTATGTTATCGTAGCGTCTAACTTATAGCTTTTTATTCACTCAGTAAGAATAAAAAAAGCAACGCAGAGATGCTATACAGGTCTCAGCGTTGCTTTTAAATGTATTCTAATTAACTCAGCTTGATTTTAGCAAATTTTCGTTTACCTACTTGCACAATGTCGCCTTCCTGCGGCATATATGCTTCGTTCACATCGGTCCATTTCTCTTCGTTAATTTTGACCGAACCCTGCTGAATACTACGCTTGGCTTCACCGTTAGATGCTGCAAAGCCCAGATGAGTCAGCAACTGGATAACACGAATGCCGCCTTCTTCTAACTGATCAGCCGTCAAGGTGAACTCTTCAATATCGTCAGGCAGCGCGCGTTGCTGGAATACTGTCACAAAATGCTGTTTCGCTGCTTCCTCCGCTTCTTCACCGTGGTACATGCGTACTAACGTACCGGCCAGCTTCATTTTGGCATCACGTGGATGCACTGAACCGTCCTTAATACCTTTCGCCAGCTCTGCCAGTTCCTCGTTGTTGATATCCGTTGCAAGTTCAAAATATTTCAGCATCAGCTCGTCAGGAACGGACATGGATTTCCCGTATATTTCGTTCGGCTCCTCATCAACACCAATGTAGTTCCCCAAACTTTTGCTCATCTTCTGGACGCCATCCAGCCCTTCAAGCAATGGTAATGTAATAGTAGCCTGCGGCTCAACTCCGTATTCTTTCTGCAGGGTTCTGCCCATCAGCAGATTAAACTTCTGATCCGTCCCCCCCAATTCAATATCACTTTGGAGAGCCACGGAATCCATGCCCTGCATCAGCGGGTAAAAGAACTCATGGATGCTGATCGGCAATCCGTTTTGGTACCTTTTTGTAAAATCATCCCGTTCCAACATACGGGCAACCGTTACCTTGGCGGATAGGGTTACTACATCAGCAAAAGACATTGGCCCTAACCATTCGGAATTGTAGAATACCTTTGTTTTTTCAGGATCGAGAATTTTAAAAATTTGTTCCTTGTACGTTTGTGCATTACGCTGTACATCTTCCTCAGTCAGTTGCTTACGAGTCTCCGATTTACCTGTCGGATCACCAATTCTGCCCGTAAAATCTCCGATAATCAGTTGCACTTGATGGCCTAATTCCTGGAACTGGCGCAGTTTGTGCATAACAACCGTATGTCCGATGTGAATGTCAGGCGCAGATGGATCAAGACCCAGCTTAATTTTGAGTGGCTCGCCGCTAACGACCGATTTGATAACCTTACGCTTCAGCTCATCCTCCGGTACAATTTCCGCCACACCCCGCTGTATCGCCTCTAACTGTCGCTCTACCTCTACCTGTTGCTCCGGCTTCAATTCTTCCCACTTCATGCTGTATACCTCCTATTTTTCATCCAAAATATTACATATTAGACAAACAAAAAAGCCCCTTTCATCCCAAGGGACGAGAAGGAGCTGCTCGCGTTACCACCCTAATTAAAGAAACGCATGTCAAAGACAGACATTTCTTTCACTTCATTCCTATAACGGGCCTACACCCGGTACTGGATTACTATGGTAGCTTCGCAAACCTGCAAAAGCTTTCCATTCATCCAGACAGCTCCAGACGGTAATTCAAAGGAGGGACGCTACCGATTCACACCACCCACCGGCTCTCTGTACAACGTGAATCCGCCTTCTACTGAAGTCTTTCTCTGCTTTTCACGATATTTACTTTGACCTATTTATAACACACTGCTTTTATGTAGTCAACGACACCAAAAGACAGGCTTTTTAGCATATGGGTTCATTTTGTAATTTTATGCTATAATAATGGCTGTTATAAAGGAGGAAGACTTAATGGTTGAAGAAAAAAACAATGTATCAGAGCCAAAGCCTTCCCGCTTACGGACAACCATGCGAAGGCTCGGCCGTGTCATAAAGTGGGTCGTCATCATTGGTTTTATGGGGGCACTATTCGCAGGAGGAGCCGCCGCCGGCTATGTTGCTTCTATTGTAAAAAGCGAACCCGTGCGTTCCAGATCCATGATCCTACAGGAAGTAGATAAGAATGCAATTACAGGCTTCGCTTATTTCAATGATGGCTCTCCCATCGGACAACTCCGGACAGAGGAAGATCGAAGACCTGTCACGTTTAAGGAGATTCCACAACTCGTCATTGACGCAGTCATTGCCATTGAAGATAACCATTTTTACGAGCATAGAGGAGTCGATCTGTCGGGAACGCTGCGTGCTGTGAAGCAAAAGGCGCTGCATGAATCTGTACAAACCGGGGGGAGCACCCTCACCCAGCAGCTCGCGCGTCGTGTCTTTCTAAATCTCGATCGCACGGATGACCGCAAGGTCAAAGAAATTTTGCTATCTCTGCGGCTTGAGCGCTTCCTGAGCAAGCAGCAAATTATTACGGCCTATCTCAATAAAGTACCTTTTGGTAACGGTTCAAGCGGTTACAACGTCTTTGGCATTAAAGCAGCGGCCAAAGGTATTTTTAATGAGAATGATCTGAGCAAGCTTAATGTAGCCCAAGCCGCCTATCTGGCAGGTCTACCACAGCTTCCTTCTTCTTATTCTGCTTACAACGGTAAGGGCGAGTTTAATGAAACTGGCTTTAAAAGAGCCATAAACCGCCAGCACCTGGTGCTCAGTCGAATGCTGGAGGAGAACAAAATCAATAAAGCACAGTATGATGAAGCGATGGCTTTTGATATCAAAAAATCTCTCGCACCACGCACTGTTAAAGCTTATAACACCTATCCATACCTTATGATGGAAACCGAGCGGCAAGCCGCGCAGGCACTCATGTCTGTCACCAATCCGGGTCAAGCAGCTAATGCCAGTGCAGATACCAAGACCAAGGATGATAACGATTTACTCAAAGAAGCCGAACAGCAGCTTCGCACAGGCGGTTATATGGTGTACACCACCATTGATAAGAGCGTATACAAATCTATGCGCCAAATTGCAGAAAATAAAGACAACTTCTCTGCTACCAGTAAAACCAAGGGTGACGAACAAGCAGCGGCTATTCTGATTCAGCATAAAACAGGCGCCATTCTCGGAATGATGGAAGGTCGGGACTTCCAAAAGGAGCAAATGAATTATGCTACCCAGATGGTACGTCAGCCAGGTTCGGCTATGAAACCAATTGCTGCCTATCTCCCTGCATTGGACAGCGGTCTTGTGCAGCCTGGCAGTATCGTGGATGATGCTCCTATTATTTTGAAAGATGGCAGTAATGGATATCACATCCCGAAAAATGCTAACAATCGCTATCAAGGATTGGTCACGGCGCGTTATGCACTAAACCAATCGCTAAATACGATAGCACTCAAGCTGTTTAACGAAAAAGTAGGTATCAGCAAAGCCTGGGCTTTTGCCAAAAAGCTGGGCATAACCACCTTGGAACCAAGTGATAACAACGCCCAAACGGGTGTACTTGGCGGCTTGGCCCATGGGGTGACCGTCGAGGAGCTCACGAATGCATATGGAGCCATTCCAAATGGCGGTGTGTTTAATGACGCCTATATGATCGAAAAGATTGTGGATTCGCAAGGCAATATTGTATATAAGCATCAGCCTAATCCTGTGCAGACCTTCACACCGCAAACCGCCTACTTGATGACGGATATGTTGCGTACCGCCGTGTCGGAAGGCACAGGCAGACTGGTGAAGCGGAACTTTGATCAATCCGGCAAGATTCCGATTGCAGGCAAGACAGGCACTACGCAATCTTACACTGATGTTTGGTTTGAGGGCTTTACGCCTGACGTCACGCTGGGTGTATGGGTTGGTTACAAGCAACCTGTCAATAAGCTTGAAACGAAAGCGCAAAAAGAGCGGGCTCGTCGCTTATGGGCTCTAATCATGAATGAAGTAACGGCTAAAGATTCTCAGTTGTTCCAAACGGACAGTTTCAAGAGACCTGACGGCATTGTAAGCCGTACAGCGTCCGCGTATGGTTCGGACATTTATAACAGTAAGTATCAACCCAAAAACAGTGAAAATGGTGTTACCCGTGCGAAATATATTACCTATCAAGGTGTGAATTACATTCCACGCGATGGTACACCGGATGATATGTTGTATGAACGGACCGTTAGGAAACGGGAAAAGCCAATCTCAGAATTGATTAAAGAACTTCAGCAAGCCTTTAAGGTAATGAGACGACATAACTCGTTGTCCTACTATCTGCCTCAGGATGCAGATAAGGAAGCTCCTACTCGGATTGATCCACGCAAGGACGATGGAGCAGCCCCTAACGCTCCATCTAGCGTCAACGTAAGCTATAGTGACGGCAAAGCCATAATCAGCTTTAGCCCAAGCGGAAACAGCGACGTCGTAGGATACCGTCTATATCGTTCTACAGATGGGGGCAGCTTCCAACGGCTTGGCAAGGTCGTTATGGCTGATGGCTCCAAGGTGTTCTCTGACAGCCCTGGGGGCAGCAGCTCCAGCTACTACGTGACCGCCGTTGATGTAGGCGGGCATGAGTCCGGGCCAAGCACGAAAGTAAGCGCAGCACCTGTAGTACCACCTATAGATTCTGAGTGGCCAAACGTTCCGGGCGAGGGAGATGGAACAGGTGCACAGCCTACAGAGGTCCCTACTGCCCCTGGACAGCCTCAAGCTAAAGCCGCAGGCTCGTCCGTAGCGCTCCAATGGAGCGCAGGAAAACCTGGGGACGCTATTACAGGCTATAACGTGTATTACAGTGAAAGCGGTGCGGAGCCTTTTACAAACGTAGGCTCTACCGCCTCTACCAGCTTTGAATATAAGTCGGGTAGAAAGCCAAAAGGCTGGTTCCGTGTCACTTCCATGAATGCCATGGGGGAATCGGCTCCTTCAGGAGCCGTCCGTCCATAACTGAGGACACAAGCAGACAACGATAGGTTGGGTGAAGATGAATGATTCACCCTAACAAAAAGGGAGTCACCTTAGCCATTAAGGCTTTGGAGACTCCCTTTTTAATTCTAACATGCACAGCACTTCAATCCTCTATGGTAGACAAGTCACCTGTAGGAAGGTTAAGCTCCCAGGCCTTCAGTACACGTCTCATAATTTTACCGGAACGGGTTTTGGGCAACCTTTCCTTAAATTCAATTTCGCGTGGAGCAGCATGAGCAGACAGCCCTTCCTTGACGAAGCGATAGATGTCCTGCTGTAAAGCTTCAGATGGTGTATAGCCTTCACGTAGTGCAACAAAAGCTTTAATGATCTCTCCCCGCACGGTATCTGGTTTTCCAATGACTCCGGCTTCCGCTACAGCAGGATGCTCCAGAAGCTTGCTCTCCACCTCAAAAGGACCAATTCGCTCCCCGGAGGAGTTAATAACATCATCAATCCGTCCCTGAAACCAGAAATAACCATCCTCATCCATATAGGCAGAGTCACCGGACACGTACCAACCGGGAAAGCGGAAATATTCCTGAAACTTGTTCGGATTATTCCATATACAGTTCATCATAGATGGCCATGGTGTACGGATCGCCAAATGACCCATCCGGTTAGGAGGCAACACCTGCCCTCTGTCGTCCAAAATAGCAGCCTGAATACCTGGAAGTGGCTTTCCCATCGAACCCGGCTTAATCGGCAGCTCAGGGTAATTACAGATCAACTGTCCCCCTGTCTCCGTCATCCACCAAGTATCATGAATGCGCTGGGTATATACTTGCCATCCCCATCGCACCACTTCGGGATTGAGTGGTTCTCCCACGGATAACACATGCCGCAGACTACCGAGATCATACTTGGCAACAACCTGCTCCCCTGCGCTCATCAGCATTCGAAACGCTGTAGGAGCGCTATACCATATGGTCACTTCGTAACGCTCAATCGTCCGGTACCAGTCCTCTGGGCTGAAACGGCCCCCACGAATAACATTCGTCGCTCCGTTCAGCCATGGAGCAAAAATGCCATATGACGTTCCTGTGACCCAGCCTGGATCAGCAGTACACCAATACACATCATCTTCCCGCAGATCCAGCACCATCTTGCCAGTATAATAATGCTGAATCATCGCATTTTGTACGTGATACACGCCTTTCGGCTTGCCTGCGGAGCCTGACGTATAATGAATGATTAATCCATCCTCACGACTCAGCCATTCAGGTTCAAGTTCTTCTGAGGAAGTAAGCATTTCCGTTTCAAAATCAATAATCCCTTGCTCTCGTTCATCCATATCACCAACCACAAAAATATGCCGCAACTCAGGTAGCTCCTCGCGTTTTATCCGCGAAAGAAGTGCAGGTGTGGTCACTAGCGCCACCGCCCCGCTATCCTCCAGCCTATCCTTGACCGCCGTTTCCATAAACGCCTCAAACAAAGGGCCCACAACAGCCCCTACCTTTAAAATACCAAGCAAGCTAATCACCAGCTCAGGTGAACGTGGCATGAAAATAAACACCCGCTCCCCTTTGCCAATACCGTATTTGCGTAGCACATTACCAAACCTGTTAGAGCTGGCACGAAGCTGAGAAAAGGTGTAAGATTCATCACGGCTGGCATCACAATACAAAAGTGCTGTTTTTTCACCACGCCCTTCCTCTACATGTCGATCAATGGCTTCATGTGCCATATTCACCTTGCCTGTTTCATACCACGTAAAATGACGTTCTGCGTCTTCCCACTGAAATCGGTTGTAAGCTTGTTCGTACGGGCCCATGTTGGATGTGGGAACTACAGCCTGGAGTTCTTCATTCTTCATGCATACAGCCTCCTCATAAAATGATAATGAGAATTGCACAGGACAAGATAGCGCTTACAAATTCAATGAAAGCAAATGTATCCCTTTGGTTTAATATCTGATTTAAAACATCTAATTGTGAACATTCTATGTCTAAAACAGTATATCATAGATGAGGATGTGACGACCATCCTTTTCATTTATTTGTTTTTTTGTTATAAGTAGGGGATGTGGAGAGCTAGCTGATGGTAAACAAGGAGGTCGCACACATGCAGCATTTAAAACTGTACCACTTGGACACGCTGGATCATAACGGACAAACAATCTACGTAGAAGGACCGGTATCCGCTGATCAACTGCGTTCATTTCAAATGCATACGCAATTGGACGCCTTTCGTAAACCAAAGGAGCAGTTCGACGCGCTGGTGGAAATTTCGGAACTGCCAGAAGGCAGAATTATCATTGCCCATAACGGGGAAACCCTTCTGGGATACGTCACTTTCCACTACCCGGATGAGATGGAACGCTGGTCGGAAGCTGGCATGAAGGATTTACTGGAACTTGGAGCTGTTGAGGTGGCCGATGACTATCGTGGTCTGGGCCTGGGTAGCCGAATGATTCGGATTGCCTTTGAGGACGAACAGCTTGAATCCTATATTATTTTTACGACCGAATACTATTGGCATTGGGATTTAAAAGGCAGCGGTCTTTCCGTATGGGAATACCGCCGCATGATGGAACGTCTAATGAAAACCGTAGATATGGTCTGGTACGCCACGGATGATCCTGAAATATGCTCACATCCAGCGAACTGTCTGATGGTACGAATGGGAGAGGATGTGCCTCTCGCATCACGGGAGCAATTTGACCGTATCCGGTTTGTCCGAAGATTCATGTATTAAATATTGCACCATTAGCTCAAATGCTTGAGCATGTACTCCACAATACGATGCGAGCGATGTGAAGCTTCTACCGTAAAATCAGCATAATTAACATGAGCTGACCCATCAGCCTTATCTGACATAGATCGTAGGACAACATAAGGCACAGCGTTCATATAAGCCGTCTGAGCCACTGCTGCACCCTCCATCTCGGTACAAGCGCCGTCCATTTCCTGATGCAATGCAGTTACTAACTCACGATTTGCGACAAATTGATCGCCGGAAAGCACCTTACCGACAATATATCGATCGCCAAACGATTTGCAGGCTTGTTCAGCCAGGCGGACAAGCTCAGGATCAGCTACGAACTCTGAGGTGTCCTGATAAGGAATGATCCCTCTGGCATAACCCAAAGGCGTTACATCCATATCATGCTGCATACATGTTGATGAGATGACAATATCCCCAATGTTTAAATCGGGGTGTACCGCTCCCGCCACTCCCGTAAATATAATTTGTTCTACGCCAAAATGATCAATCAGGATTTGTGTTGTTACCGAAGCATTGACCTTGCCCACACCGGACTTGCATACGACAACCTTTTGCCCGTGAATGATTCCTGTAGTGTATGTGATTCCAGCCTTGATCGTCGTGCTCGCTTTTGTCATTGCTGACAGCAGCAATTCAATTTCTTCATCCATAGCACCCATTAATCCGTAAAGTCGGCTCATTACGCATCCCTCTATTCTTGGTTTGATGATGATGTCCATAAAAAGCTATGTATCCGCGAAAAAAGCTCCATCAAAGGAGCTTTCATCGAAGGTATATCCTATTCAGCACTGCACCTAGTCTAAATAATTAACTGACAACCGCAAAATGGTTTCATGCGGCAAAATAACGCGAGGGTTCTCCACGTTTTCCTTCTTCATCAACTTGGTCAGCAAACGCATCGCTACCGCACCCAAATCGTACATCGGTTGTGCGACGGTTGTCAGCTGAGGCCGAACCATGGAGGCCATACGAATATTGTCAACACTGATTACCGAAAAATCATCAGGTACTTTCAATCCCTCATCCTGAATGCTGTGAATCGCCCCAATTGCCATTTCATCCGTAGCAGCAAAAATCGCACTTGGCTTCTTCTTCAGGCCCAGGAAGTATTTCATGGCTTCGACACCGGATTCATAACGGTAGTTCCCGATTCGCACGAGATCCTCCTGATAATCAATTCCGGCTGTTTCCAACGCTCTCTTGTAACCTTGGAAACGTGCATAGCCGTTAGCTGGGTCTTGAAGCGTACCACTGATCATTGCGATTTGACGGTGTCCATGGCGGATCAACGTGTTTACTGCATCAAAAGCAGCGGCTTCATGGTCAATATCGACCGAAGGATAGCTACCTTTTTCATCACTCGTAGCACATAGAACGATAGGGACTGCGGCTGTATGGAACGCCTGAATATGCTCGTCCGTTACTGTACCGCCCATGAACAGAAGTCCATCCACTTGCTTTTCAAGCAATGTGTTGATGACACGAATCTCTTTTTCTTTCCGCTTGTCAGCATTACACAAAATAATATTATAGTGATACATATTCGCTATATCCTCAATACCGCGCGCAATTTCTGCAAAAATTGAGTTCGATATATCCGGAATAACCACGCCAACGGTCGTTGTCTTCTTGCTGGCCAGACCTCTAGCCACCGCATTTGGGCGATATCCCAATTGTTCAATCGCTTCGTACACTTTCTTGCGGGTCTGAGGTTTTACATTAGGATTATTGTTAACTACGCGGGACACCGTGGCCATTGAGACACCAGCTTCGCGAGCTACATCATAGATCGTTACCGTCACATTCCTTCTCTCCATTGCCAATAAATTTTCAACCGAATCCTAGATCAACTAATTAGAACCATGATACGACAAAATACTACTTTATGCAACGACAGCACTCATTCTATCTATGTGAGATGATCGTGGAGCACACGGGCTGTAATATTCGAATGGGATGTATGCCAGATAGCCTCTCCGTCCTTGATTAAAATGGCCTGCGGCGATTCATGCTTCACCTGAAGCCTGTCCGCAGCCTCATTGGACACCGGCCGATCTTCTACTACATAAATGATACCGTATTCAATATTTTCGTCGGGAGCGCCTTGCAAATAGGACTCCACTTCCTGATATGCGCCTGCACTTATCGGACAACGTGTGCTATGTTTAAAGAGAAGCAACGGCTTGTCTGATGACGCTTCCAGAGCCGTATTTAATTGTTGAACAGTAGTCATTTTCGTCATCGTCGCCATTGGATATACATTCCTTTCTGTGTCTTGTCGTATGGCCTATTCACATCGTAACAAAAAGAACATGTAAAATCCAATGGTGACCATGAAAATTTTCATATTTTTTAGTTTTTTGTATTCGTAAATACCGATTCACTGGTAAAACCGGATAATTGAACCAATCTTTTCTCTACATCATTCATCCAATCTTCATCTCCCAGACTTCTCGCATAGCGATAAAGATCCAGCAAGAGATTAATTCGAAGCTCCATTCGCTCCTCCAAAGCGGATTGCCAATCCACATTGGGATTGTCCGCTTCCTCCAGCACAAGCTTGCGAATAATTTCTGCCAATTCATTGTTGCGCGCAAAAGATATTCTTCGTGCCGTAGGCTTGTTCCCTAGACTTTGTAAGAGTTCCTTGATGTCCTTCGTCACATGCTGCAAAACCTCACTGGAAAAGCATGACGGGCATGAGAATACGGGGACGTGCAAAATTTCAACCTTGCTCGCATATATTACCTTTCTCAGTTCCAGTCCCATCGGTTTGCCACATTGGCATTGCTTATGCATTTAACCACCTCATTACGTAGGATCAAACTATATGAGGATCTCATCAGAATCCAGATATATCTATCTACTAGTCTATAAAAGTTTTGTTAACTCTATTAAATCTATCATACCTTGTTTTATTTCGACTTTGGGACCTCAAATCCTTCCACAGATTGCAGCTATGAACAAATTACCAAAGCTTTGGCGGGTCAGAAAATGACGATAATTGCTGTCAAAGAGCAGACTACTATCTTGAGAATCTGCGAAGGAATGGACTTCGGGCGTTCTTTTTCTTAAGATGTAAAAGTACAGATTACAAAACAAAGGTGTCATCATGTGACGCACGAAAGGATGGTTGGATGTCAAGACTTGCCGGAAAAAAGGTTATCGCCCTGGTAGATGAGGAATTCGAGGATCTGGAATTATGGTACCCGGTGTACCGCGTGCGTGAAGAAGGCGCAGAAGTACATTTAGCCGGTGCTGAAAAGGGTAGAAAATATATTGGAAAATATGGCGTACCTGCTGAAGCAGAATATGCCTTTGAGGAATTGAATAGCAACGATTACGACGGGATTCTTGTCCCTGGCGGTTGGGCACCTGATAAACTGCGCCGCTATCCCAAGGTCATTCAACTCGTACAGGAGTTTCATGCCGCTCATAAACCGATCGGACAAATCTGCCATGCAGGTTGGGTACTGATTTCTGCTAAAATTTTGGATGGTGTTACGGTAACCTCCACACCAGGTATCCGTGATGATATGGAAAATGCAGGAGCTATCTGGAAGGATGAGGCTGTTGTGACGGACGGACATATTGTATCCGCTCGTCGACCGCCCGATCTTCCACCTTACGGAAAAGCATTCTGCGATTTGTTAGCAGATAACGCCCAGAAATAAGACATTAAGTCCTGACATTAAGTCCTAACACTCAGGGCTTGAATAACCTTATCTACGGCCATATGGAGTCAGGGTAATTGCTAATTATGAATTGTCCGTGATCACAAGAGGCTGCTTAACAATATGAGAAAAAAGCACCTTCAAAACCACTTTATTCATGGTTTTGAAGGTGCTTTTTCGTCCAACCCATGCTCTCCATTGAGGGCTGCAGCAGCAGACTCAACAGACGGGGTTTTGGCTTCTCCTGATGTGAAGGCTGTGCGAAGCATTGCGGACATTAAATATTACTGCCCCCCAGGCCCGGCCGGAGTGCAGCTGACATTAGCTGCACTCAGCTTGTCTTCGATCGCTGCACCAGTGGACATGCCAAAGCAAGCTCGAGCGACCGTCGTTGCCTCAGATGCAGTCGTATTCAGCACACGATGCTTGACCCGCAATAAAGATTGGGGGGACATGCTAAGCTGATGTATCCCCAGTTCCAGCCAAAGCGGAACGGACCGTTCATCTCCAGCCATCTCACCACATACACTCACATCAATTCCTGCTTGATGTGCCGCTTGTGCAGTCATGCGCAGCATACGAAGCACAGCTGGATGGTATGGATGGTACATATGTGCAATCTGCTCGTTCATACGGTCTACAGCCAGCACATACTGAACCAGATCATTCGTTCCGATACTAAAAAAATCCGTTTCAGCCGCTAATAGATCAGCGATCATCGCCGCAGCCGGTACCTCAATCATAATCCCTCGCGGAATTTTAGGATTATAGGCAAGCCCTCTTGCATCCAAATCCGCCATAGCCTCCTTCAAGAGAGCATCTGCCTGGCGGACTTCCTCCACGGATGAAATCATCGGATACATTACCTTGATATTTCCCGTTGCACTGGCTCGCAAAATTGCAGTCAACTGGGTTTTAAATAATTCCTTCCAATCCAGACTGATCCGTATAGCACGGTAGCCTAGAAAAGGATTCTCTTCCTCTGGTAGTTGAAGATAGTCCAACGGCTTATCTCCGCCGATATCCAATGTACGGATGACTACGGAGTGGCTCCCCGCCTTTTCCGCTATCAGTCGATATACTCCATACTGTTCCTCTTCATCTGGAGCAGATTTGCGATCCATGTATAAAAATTCCGTGCGAAACAGCCCCACACCTTGAGCACCATGCTTCAAAGCCGCCTCCAGCTCTTTAACGGAACTAATATTGGCCGCCAGCCTCAGTGTGGTTCCATCCTTGGTTACGGCTTCTACAGAAGCAAGTACCTGAAGCTGCTCTTTTCTGCGTCGTTGCTCGTCGCGCAAGATTGTATAATGGTCAGTTACAGATTTCTCCGGATTCACATAAACCTTGCCCAGGTCTCCGTCCACAACCATCATATCTCCGGTCTGAACGGGCAAATTCAGATTGCTCTCCAGTCCTGAAACGAGTGGAATACCAAGCGCGCGGGCCATGATCGCAGAATGCGATGTTTTACCACCATTCATAGTCACAATCCCTAACACATAGCTAGGATTCAAGTGTGCCGATTGGGAGGGTGAGAGCTCCTTGGCTACCAGAATATAGGGCTGTGTGTCCTTGGGAAGAGTCACTTCCGGTGCACCCAGCAAATGCTTGAGCAGTCGGTTCCCCACATCCTTGATGTCGATTGCCCGCTCCTTCATATATTCATCATCCAGTAAATCAAACATCGTCACAAAATGATCAATGGCTTCCTTTACAGCCACCTCGGCCGCCTTGTACTGACGCTCAATAATTCCGCGAATTTCGTTCATGAATTCCGGATCTTCCAATATCGCAAGATGAGCATCAAAAATGCTGGATTCCTCCGGCCCCACCATCTCTCGAAACTCATCCTTAATAAACTGGATTTCACTTTTGGATGTACGTATCCCTTCATACAACCGTTCAAATTCCTTCGCAAGATCTACCGCATCCATTTTTTGATCAGGTAAATCCCACTCCCAGCTCGGCAGGACAAATGCCTTCCCGATTGCCACACCTGCTGCGGCGCCGATGCCTTCTATCATGTTTCTACCCCTCCAACATTCCTGTCATGCAGCACAACGGACATTACCGAGGCCTGACCTTTTTTCACTGTTTTAAACGGAGCAAAGCTCCACGACTTGACGCGATCCGGATTCGTGATGACCATAGGAGTCACCAGCGATGGAGCTTGCTCTCGCAGCGCCTGCAAATCAAATTTGATCAGCAGTTGCCCCGGTTCCACCGTATCGCCTGCTTCTACCATAGCAGTAAAATTCCCTTTTAGCTGTGAAGTATCAATCCCGATGTGAAGCAGAACCTCAAGTCCCTCTCGTGTGGAGATGCCTAAAGCGTGCATAGTCGGATACAGGTGCATCACAGTACCATACACCGGAGACACAAGTTCACCGCGTTCAGGAACAAAAGCAACACCGTCCCCGACCAGCTTCGTCGCAAAAATTTTGTCAGGCACTTCATGAATCGGTAGCATTTTTCCATGTACAGGAGCATTGAACAAAATTTGAGGGAGATCACGCTCCATCAGCTTCGCAATTTCCTCACGAATCAGTTCTGAATACGTTCCAAATACGACCTGCAAATTCCCCCCGCCCAGATTGATGAGACCAGCCGATCCCAAAGCCTTCATCGCTCCGGTATCAATCAGCCTGTCATTGTGAACGGTCAGCCGCAAACGTGTGATGCAGGCCTCCACCTGCACAATATTTTCCTTCCCACCGAGTGCTTCCAAAATAAGCGGAGCACTGTAAGGAATATTGCCGGCCCAATCCTCCAGAACCGAACCTTCCTCGCGGCCAGGAGTTGGAATACGGAATCGCCGGATAGCCCATCGAAACAGGACATAATACACAAGCCCGTACGCCACTCCCACTGGAATTAACAACCAGGCGTTATGTGATAGATGAAAATTAAGGACATAATCTATAAAACCCGCCGAATAGGAAAATCCGTGATGAATGTCCAGCTCAAAGGTAAGCCACATAGCCAGCCCAGACATGACCGCATGAACGAGGAACAAATAAGGAGCAGCAAACAAAAAGGCAAACTCGATCTGTTCCGACACTCCAGTAAAAAAGCAGACAAGCGCAGCCGTCAAAAACGTTTTTTGCACCTTTGGCTTCAAATCTTCACGTGCTTCCTGAATGATCGCCAGCGCAATGGCAGGGATCGCAAACATCATAATGGGGAACAACCCGGACATGAAATAGCCCGCTGTCGGATCGCCAGCAAAAAACCGGGGTAAATCTCCCTGCACAACGTTGCCAGACGGCGTTTTATATGTACCCAGTTGAAACCAAAATATATTATTAAGCAGATGGTGGAGACCAAAGGCAGCCAGCAGCCGATATAGAATACCGTAAATAAACAGTCCAAAGCCGCCCAAGCTCGATTCCAGACCTACTATAAATTGCAGTCCTCTCTGAATGAGTGGAGCAATAATCAGCATGAGTCCTGCAAACACAGCGGAGAACAGGCCAATAAGCAGCAGAACAAATCGGGTACCCCCAAAAAACTGAAGCACCTCGGGCAACTTAATGCTTTTGAAGCGATTATAGGCTACCCCTGAAATGACCCCCAAAATGATACCAATGAGCGTCGCCGGTTGAATGAGTCCGTTTCCAAATCTCAATGTAACCTGATCATATATAGCCATACCAGCCAATGCTGCCAGTCCCGCCTGACCTGCCTGATTCGACATACCAAGTGCAACACCAACCGCAAACAGATACGGCAAAAAATAAAAAATCCCGTGTCCCGCCGCATTTGCCATATCAGACACCATAGGGAATCCCCATGTGGACCAAGGAAGGCTGCCGAGACTTAGCAATATTGCAGCGGCTGGTAGCACCATCGTCGGGAGCATGACAGCACGACCGAGCTGTTGTAAGGATCCGAGCCAATTCATGGCATTCCTCTCCTTTCTATCCATGATGGTAAGCCGAATAAATACTTTTGTCAAAGCAATGATTCTGTCTGCCAAAAATATTTTTTTACGCTTCTACAGGTCAAAATAACTTTATCACTACAACAGATAACACTAATGAATTCATCTAAACCATTTCATAATCAAGGCATACATACATTATATGGATTCCTGAAAGTATAATATACTGTACCATAGTTCTCATTTCGCACCAAAAACCTTCACCCCTGTGAAGCAAGGGAAGAAGGTTTTTCTTCATGTGCGTATAGCTTGGGTCACAGATCCATGGTTATCCTTTACGTACAGCTTGGGTCACTGAGTCCTCCACCTTAATGCAACGATCCATAATAACCGTCATTCCATTCTCCTGCGCAATGTCAGCGGCTTCCTGGCTTATAATTCCCTGTTGAAGCCACAAAATCTTGGCTCCAATAGCGGCTGCTTCACGCGCAACCTCTGCACAGTATTCACTGCGACGGAATACATTGACCAGCTCGACAGGCTCAGGTACTTCATCAAGACTGGCATAGCAAGTCTCCCCAAGAATCGTTTGCCCTGCCGCCGCAGGATTAACCGGAATAATCCGGTATCCCCGCTTCTGCATGGCATAAGAAACCATATAAGAGGTTCGATCTGATTTATCAGACAAACCAACAACCGCAATATTGCCTACTTGTTCCAAAATAGTTTTAATCTCTTCCCTCGACGGGTTTTCAAAAGCCATTCTGTCCCCTCCTGTTCAAAAATCGCTTGCCTTTATTTTACCCATTCTACAGAAGCACCAAGCGTCGTCAGATGGTCAAAATACTGCGGATACGATTTGGCGACATGATGCGCATCCTTGATCACTAGCGGCTTCTGTGCGCGCAAACCTACAATCGTCAAGGCCATAATAACACGGTGATCAAAATGCGCGTTAATTTCCACGCCCCCTTCGACACCCTCCGGCCTGCCATGAACGATAATTTCCGCTTGGCGTTCTTCTACCCGAGCTCCAGCCTTCGTCAGCTCATTCAAATAATCGGTAATGCGGTCACATTCCTTATACCGTAAATTCTCCACGTTATAAAAACGGGACGTACCTTCAGCAAATACAGCCGCAGCCACCATTGCGAGCACAGCGTCTGTCGCGGCGTCACCGTCAAACTCGACGGCCTTCAATCGGCCATTGCCCTTCACAACAACGGTATCGTTCTCATGCGTCAGTGGCACTTCCATCATGCGCAGCACATCTACAATAGCACGTTCTCCCTGTTTGCTCTGCTCTTTTAGACGATGGATAGTAACATCGGAATTCGTTACTGCAGCCGCCGCTAGCACCGCTGCACTCCCTGGATAATCTCCCTGTACAGTATACGTCCGTGGCTGATATGATTGCCGCCCCGGGACACGGAAAGACATGTAATCATCGCTTGCATGAATGATAATACCGGCCTCTTGCAATACCTCCAGGGTCTGCCCAATGACCACCTTGGATTTCAAATCATGCAGCACTTCGATTTCACTGTCTTCCTCCAGTAAAGGCGTAAGGAATAACAGAGCGCTCAAATATTGTGAGCTAACCGAGCCGGACACCTGAATCTTACCGCCCTTCGCCTGTCCACCCTGAATACGAATGGGCAACTTACCTTCGCGATGTTCTACCTTCACACCCAGTTGCCCCAGTGCATCGATTAGATCATCATGTGGTCTTTTACCCAATGAGTCGGGATATGTATTAACAAATGTAACATCCGGACAAAGGGAAGCAATTCCCATCAAAAAACGGAGTACCGCTCCTGCATTTCCCACATTTAATTCCTTCACAGCTTGAGGATGGCTACCAAAACCTGTAATAACTATTTTTTCATCATCCTCTTCCAGCACTGCACCCAGATCGGCGATACAGCGACGCATAGCATCACTATCTTCACTATGCGCTGGATAATAAATAGTGCTTTGTCCATCCGCAAGTGCCGCTGTGAGCAGATAACGAGTAGTGTAGTTCTTGGAGGACAAGGCCCCGATCTCTCCCTGCAAGGAAGGGGTAGGTCTAACGATAACATCCATAATGTACATTGCTCCTTTTCGGTTCAAACCATCCTATTTTACGTTAATTATACAAGTTGTAGCATTCATTTCTCCACCCCAAAAAATAAGGAATATTAATCTAGGTCGTCCGAGTTTAATCCGTCGGTTGATTCGTCTCTAATCCGTTTTTAGGATTAGGCCAATTGACAGCTTAGAGAATGCTTAGCTATCATACATAGAGAGTGTGATGTTTTGCACACGTCAAAAACACACGTAGCACCCATTTTACACCAGAAAAGAGGTCCAGCCATGACGCAAATCGCCCTGATTGAACCTTCTGAGCTTCGCGCACGCCTGCAAGCAGGAGAGCAATTGCAATTGATCGACGTCCGCGAGGCGGAAGAAGTAGCGGAAGGCATGATTGAAGGTGCCAAGCACATTCCGCTCGGACAGCTTCCGGGCCGTCTTGAGGAAATTGAACGCACCGGTGAAATCATCTTTATTTGCCGGAGCGGTTATCGCAGTGAACGAGCCTGCGAATATCTGCAGCAGCTAGGTTATGAAGGCTGTACTAACATGACCGGTGGCATGCTGCAATGGTCACAGGAGCAGTAAAAAAGCTACTCAACAAAAGAGACGGGAACTTCCCGTCTCTTTTGTTTTAGCTCAAAGCTTAGACGCGGTAATGCATTAAAATATTCTGTTTCTATCATACCATAGCGTCAAAAGATTACACAATCCTCTACCGCCATCAAAATCGAACCCATAATTACAAATCAAAAAAACGGAAGCTTCTTCTACCCGAAGGGCAAAAAAGCTTCCGTTGTATTACATACCGCTATCCTTGATATCCGTCAGTTCATTAGAACCATTGATGATGGAATACGCCTTCTTTGTCCACACGTTTGAACGTATGTGCACCGAAGTAGTCACGTTGCGCTTGCAGCAGATTTGCTGGCAAACGCTCAGTGCGGTAGCTGTCATAGTATGCAAGCGCGCTGGAGAAGCCAGGCACTGGAATACCTTGAGATACAGCCACAGAAATCACTTGACGCCATGCGTTTTGATACGTTTCTACTACGTTTTTAAAGTAAGAATCCAGCAACAGGTTTTTCAGGGCAGGATCACGATCATATGCATCCTTGATGTTTTGCAGGAATTGCGAACGGATAATGCAACCGCCGCGGAAGATCATAGCGATTTTTCCGTATTTCAAATCCCAATCATATTCATCGGAAGCTGCACGCATTTGAGCGAAACCTTGAGCATAAGACACAATTTTACTTGCAAACAGTGCTTTACGTACGCTTTCGATAAATTCTTTTTTGTCGCCGCTGAAGGACTCAACATTAGGACCGCTCAGCACTTTGCTTGCCGCAATGCGCTCGTCCTTCATAGCAGACAAGAAGCGGGAGAATACGGATTCGGTAATCATGGACAATGGCACACCCAGATCCAGCGCGCTTTGGCTTGTCCATTTACCTGTACCTTTTTGACCTGCAGCATCCAAGATAACATCTACCATTGGCTTGCCTGTTTCAGGATCATACTGGGAGAAGATGTCAGCTGTAATTTCGATCAGGTAGCTGTCCAGTTCCCCTTTGTTCCATTCCGTGAAGATTTCATGAAGCTCTTCCGCATTCACGTTCAGGACTGATTTCAACAGATGATAAGCTTCACCGATCAATTGCATGTCGCCGTACTCGATACCGTTATGCACCATTTTTACATAGTGACCAGCACCGTCGGGACCGATATATGTACAGCATGGGTCGCCTTCCACTTTAGCAGAGATTGCCGTCAGAATCGGCTCTACCAGTTTGTAGGCACTTTCTTGTCCACCCGGCATGATGGCAGGACCATTCAAGGCACCTTCTTCACCACCGGATACGCCTGTACCAATAAAGCGAAGTCCTTTTTCCTCCAGCTCCTTGCTGCGGCGCTGTGTATCAGGGAAGTAGGCATTGCCTCCGTCTATAATAATGTCGCCCTTGTCCAGATGAGGCACAAGCTGTTCAATCGTGGCATCTGTAGCTTTACCAGCTTGAACCATGATCAGGATTTTACGGGGTGATTCCAGTGAGTTCACAAATTCTTCAATGGAGAAAGTACCTGTCAGTTTTTTACCTTCTGCTTCTTTGATAAGATCGTGCGTTTTTTCTGGAGAGCGGTTAAAAACCGAGACGGTAAAGCCTCTACTCTCAATATTAAGGGCCAAATTCTTACCCATTACCGCCAGGCCGATCACACCAATTTGCTGTTTTGCCATCTGGTTCCTCATCCTTTGCAACATATTTTGTATTCTATATCGCCGCTTTACCGCATTACACTTTATGTGAATCGGAACACGTGCACTTCTATTTTAACGTTTTTGGTGTCAGAAGTGAACCCCTGTCTATTCGCAGATCAAAACACCCCATTTACATGAGGTGTTCAGATGTACTACGCTTCCATCATCAACAGTTGGTGGGATAGCGTTTGCAGGCGTTCATGGCAATTCCCGATTTTAGCCGTATCTCCCTCTGTCATCGCTGTGAACAGCTTCTCCAATTCATCGTCCACTTCAATTTTGAGCAGCAGCAGCCGGGTTTCTCCTTCATTGGAAGCGTACATATCCTCCATTTCCTGTGCTGACAGCACCGGTCCCTTCTGATAAATGACACGCTGCTTAAAGCCAGTAACTTCGACCAGACGAATGACCTCACCGAACAAAATATTTTCTACCAAAATATGATGATCCTTGACTCTTTTGACAATGGCATGACCTCGGGTGCTTCCAATCAGCTTCTCCAACCACTCAGCCAGCTTGGCATCGCGGATTACATAATCTCCAGCCAACTTGTAGTGTCCTGTGCGCAATTGTTGAAAACGGAGCTTCACCAGCTTGCGCCCGGTTCTCACCGACAAAACCAGGTACGACTCATCCTCGCTCCAGTACAGCGAATACCCTTCCGATATCAAATCCTTGATCAGATTATGGATATGCCGACGGCTAAACCGGAGCTCTAGATTGCAATATTCTACCTCACAGCCCTTGTTCACGGCATTCCCTCCTTTTTCAAGTCCGATTCAAGAAGTCCGGCTACAGCAAGCCTGCGGCTTTCCCGCTTGATCTTCCCTTGCTCTATTTTATACTTCATTTTATGTAAGGGTACTTGGTTATTGACCTATTTTTATGAGTAACAGCGCACAATCCTACTTTTGCCTTATATGCTTGTTTCAAACCTGGTCTAAAGTCGGCCAAGCCCGTTGGCATTATGCTATAATCGGACATATTACGCCACACGATATGGCTTAACCCAGTTACAGGAGGAAAAGGAATGACATTTAGTGGATTTACTACAAAGGACTTTGATGTTTTTGAAATACCGGGGTTGGAGCCTCGTATGGAGGTGCTAATTCAGCAGGTTCGGCCCAAGCTGGAGGCGATTGGCGAGGAATTAGCCCCATTTCTGACGGACTTATGTGGGGAGCCTATGCACGTTCACGTTGCCAAGCATGCACGACGCAAAGTCAATCCCCCCAAAGATACTTGGGTAGCCTGGGCGGCAAATAAGCGCGGATATAAGGCGTTTCCGCATTTTGAGGTAGGTATGTTCGCTTCACATCTATTCGTCATTTTCGCAATTATTTATGAAAGTCCGAATAAGGCTACATTTGCCCAAGCGCTCGAAGCCAACCTGAGCGATGTGCGTTCTAACCTACCGGATCATTTTTACTGGTCCATGGATCATATGTCTCCAGAAGGAACGGAACAGCAACACATGGATAATGAAGATTTTCAAACGATCATCCACAAGCTGCAGCAGGTAAAAAAAGCGGAGGTCATGTGTGGAATCCGTATTGACCGGGAAGATCCACTCGCCAGCGACGGAGCTGCGTTACTACAGGCGGTGCGTTCCACCTTTGAGCATTTGCTGCCGCTGTATCGAATGGCTTTCCCGAAAGAGTAGCCCCCGAGCGCTTTAAGGATGCTGTTCAGGCCTCCACAGTCTTCCTGCGTGGATTACGCGCCAGAGCCAGGTGGCAGCCAAACATGAGCAGCATCACGACACCACTGATGATAAATGGAGCTGTGTGTCCGGCACGGTCCCATAACACTCCTGAAACGAGCGGGCCGATAACCATGCCAGAGCCTTGAAGTGTTAAAAAAAAGCCCCATACCGTTGCTCGCTCGCTTTCCGGAATCAGTTGGGCAAGAAACGTGTTCCATGCAGGCAAAATGAGCGCATATCCCAAACCAATAAACGCTACGGATACAAACACCAGTGGAATAGATTGAACAGTGGAGAAAAAAAACAGCGTAATCCCGGCAAGCAAAAAGCCAACGTGTAGAAAATACTCAGTTCCAAGTCGGTCCACCAGCTTGCCACAAGGGATCAGCGCCAGCACAGTCACCCCACCACCTGCAATCAGAAGCACGCTGTACAGGTTCGGTGAAATCCCGAGATCCGTCCGGGCGTACAGCGTCAGTACCGGGCTGATCAAACCGATAACAAAAGACTGCAAAAACAGCGCCGGGTAAATTAACGGATTGACGTTAAGCTTTGTTTTGAGCACGCTGATCGTCTCCTGGATTCCTCCCAGAACTTGCCGCTTCTGCTTTGCGGACCCATCAGAAGATACTAGAGCGCTCTGTGCGTGGTCACCTTTGTCAGCAGACCTTTTCGGTCCGGGCAGCATGAGAGCAACCAACAACAATACAATACTGCATCCTATCAAAATCATGAACACCATGCCGTAAGAATGCCCGTAGTGGGATATGGCGAAGTTCATAATGAGCGGACCCAATCCTGTTCCGCCCATGGACGCAATTTCCAGTGTACCCATCGCTGCGCCGTTGCTGTTATTAGGCCCGGACATTTCGGTCGTTCCGGTCATAACACAAGGCCAGAGAGGAGAAGTACCCAGTCCGAGCAGCAGACACGCGACGACGAGCCACACAGGCTCTGTCAGTACGCTCAGCATAAGGATCGCTACAAGTGTAAACAACAGCGCGGTCGACATCGTTCCGCGGTAGCCGAGCCGTTCAGCCATCCAGCCCGCCGGCGCCCGGAACGCATTATCTCCAAAATACTGAAGTGAAAAGGCTAAACCAATAATTCCGGCCGATAGCCCAAGCGTTTCTCCCATATATACCGGCAGGATGGATACCAGAAGAGATCCCTTCATAAATTCGACCAGAAATACCAGTACCCATAATTTCGCAAAAAAAGGAGACAACAACCGCTGCGGAGCTTTTTTTCTTCCTATTTGCCTCATCTATTCACATCCTCCACCTTCGTTTTTTGGCTATAAAGACCAGGTTCTCCGCCTACTCCACTCTTCCGCAAATAAATGCGCCCTCAATCGCTTGCATTCCTACTTCAAACTGCTATACTCAATTTTGTTCTATTATCACTTAGCACAGGATTGTCGAAATCCTGCATGAAAGGTTGTGACAACACTAATGAATCAAAGCAACACCCCGCTTTTTACTGCTTTGAAAAAGCACGCTCAGGGCAACCCGGTTCAATTTCACATCCCAGGTCATAAAAAGGGAGTCGGAGCAGATCCGGAATTTCGCGAATTTATGGGGGATAATGCCTTTTCCATAGATATGATCAACATCGCTCCATTGGACGATCTGCATCAACCAACAGGCGTCATCGAAGAAGCTCAAAAGCTTGCAGCAGAGGCCTTCGGAGCAGATTACACTTACTACAGTGTACAGGGGACAAGCGGAGCCATCATCACCATGATTATGTCCATCTGCTTGCCAGGTGATAAAATTATTGTACCCAGAAACGTACACAAATCCATAATGTCTGCCATTATCTTCGCTGGTGCGAAGCCGGTATTCATTTCTCCAGTCAGTGATGAGAATCTCGGTATTCACCACGGGGTTACAACCAAGTCCGTACGCCGGGCATTGGAACGCCACCCTGACGCCAAGGGCGTCCTTGTCATCAACCCGACATATTACGGTGTGTGCGCCGATTTAAAAGAAATTGTAGATCTCGCTCACAGCTATAATGTGCCGGTCCTGGTCGATGAGGCTCACGGGGTACTGATTCATTTTCATTCTGATCTGCCAATGTCCGCCATGGAGGCGGGTGCAGACATGTCAGCTACAAGCGTCCACAAGCTGGGCGGTTCCTTGACACAAAGCTCGATTCTGAATGTAAATACGAAAAACGGATACGTTAATCCGCAACGTGTACAAACTATTTTCAGTATGCTGACAACGACATCCACTTCGTATATCCTGTTGGCTTCGTTGGACACATCCCGACGCAACCTGGCACTTAACGGCCATGAAATAGCACAACGCGCCCTTGATTTGGCTGAATATTGCCGCTCAGAGGTCAACAAGATTGAAGGGCTATATTGCTTTGGTAGTGAAATTCTCGGCACGGAAGCTACCTACGATTATGATCCAACCAAAATCACGATTCATATCCGCCATTTGGGCCTTACCGGATACGATGTGGAAAATTGGCTGAGAGATCACTACAATATCGAGGTTGAGCTTAGCGATATGTACAATATTCTCTGTTTGGTGACCCCTGGTGATACCAAAGAGGAAATTGAAATTTTGTTGAATGCCCTGCGGGAGCTGGCTTCTCTACACTATTCCACAGGTCAGCAGCATGAGCTGGTTGTAAAGATACCGGACATACCGCAGCTCTCCCTCATTCCGAGAGACGCTTTTTATGGAGATACGGAAATCGTGCCCTTCAAGGAATCTGCTGGTCGTATTATTGCAGAATTCATTTATGTGTACCCACCGGGCATTCCGATCTTACTGCCAGGAGAAGTTATTTCGCAGGACAATATTGATTATATTGTAGATCATGTGGAAGTAGGCCTGCCTGTTAAAGGACCTGAGGACCGAACAGTACATCAGGTGAAGGTTATCGTCGAAACTGACGCTATTTCATAATAATGATCTGTTAACACATGCTTGCAAAATATGTTGATAGTCAACAAAAAAAAGCCCCCGTTTGGGGCTTTTCTAGTGTCTTGAAGAGTTATAACAGCTGCTACATCCAATCCTATTCGTATTGGGCAACAAGCTCGCTATATGCTGCTTCTACACGTTTCCACTCATCTTCGTCCTCAATATTGTAAAGCACCATTTCTTCGTTTTCTTCTTCCATACGAAGAATAATGCCATCCGCTTCGGGATTGCCTCGCTCAAGCAGAAGAGCATAAACGTGATCTTCTACGTCAAAGGTCTCTACCAGCACCATTTCTACATCTTTACCATTTTCATCAGTTAGCGTAAGAACCATTTCTTCATGTTCGTGGTCATGATCGTGGTTGCAGGCTTCACCGTGTTCATGTTTGTGATCACTCATGGAAATACCTACCTTCAAATTGTTTTATTTTCCCCCGTATCGTAACATGATCAAGGGTGCAGGTCAATTTGTGGTATGCCTAATTTATCGCTGTAATGACTTTTTCGGATACCAGTGTATAACTGCCGTCTTTGCTCTCTTTAATGTAGAAACCGACCCGATAATTCCCTGCTGTTTTGAAATCATACGTAAAGTCGTTCGTACGGAACCAGAAGTTATCCTTTTGCGCTCCTTTGATATCTTGGGACTGAATATCCTTTACGTTGCCCGAAGGGTCGGTGATCGCTACCTTCACTCCAGAGATATCCGTTTTCAAGGTATCAATTTGACTGAATACATTGAATTTCACTTTATTGCCTTTATTCACGTTACCAAACACAGTATCCCCCTTGAACAGGAACATATGCACGTTCGGTTGGTCGAAAACAACTTTTCCACCGGATGGATCAAAATTTACAAGTCCGTTAAAATCACGGATGGGTACATAGGTTTTCCCATCAATGACAACTGCGCTATCTTTTGACACTTCTCCATTAATAATCAACTGCACTTGGTCCTTGGCGGATTCCGCCGAAATGACGGTCCCTCCCATTATTGAAAAGGCCATCACTAGGGCCATCACTTTTCTCCATTTCATCGCTACATATCCCTCCATCGTCATCAGTTAAAAACCTTCTGTCGTACATTTATACCTAGCTCAGCCGCACAAGTTGCGCTGTGTTTCACAAATTGTCCAAAGTTTTTACACTAGGAGCCAAATCTTTAGTTCCAACAGCATAGGTGATAAAATACGACTGTAGAATGTCTTATTACACATAGTCTGGAGGGTGAATCCATAATGAGCCTAACGATACAAATGCTAGGCACCGGCAGTGCCTTTGCCAAGCATTATTACAACAACAACGCGCTGCTGGACAGCGGAGAAGGCAAACTGCTGATCGATTGCGGCACAACCGCTTCTCTAGCATTACACCAAATGAGCGTCCCACTGCCTGATATTGACGCTATTTTAATCACACATATTCACGCAGATCATGTCGGAGGTCTGGAGGAATTCGGTTTTCAAATGAATATTCTCCATCGTCGCAAACCTCTGCTTTATATCGCCGAACCACTAATCCACCCTTTATGGGAGCATACGCTCAAGGGCGGCATGTCACAGCAGGGTATGATTGACAAGCTTGAAGATGTTTTCGAGGTAAGCGTAATAACGCCTGATGTACCCACCATATTAGTATCCGGTATCCAGGTCGAGCTAATCCCTACACGGCATATTCCTGGTAAAAGCAGTTACGCCTTGTTCATTAATGACCGCCTTTTTTATAGTGCAGACATGGTTTTTGATCCTGATTTGCTTCATCATCTGGTGCATGAACGAGGATGTCGGAGTATTCTGCACGAGGTTCAATTACAAGGTGCTGGAGAAGTCCATACGACGTTGGACGAGCTGCTAAGCTTGACGACACCTCTGCAAAAGCGAATTCATCTGATGCACTATAGTGATGATATGGAACAATTCAGGGAAAAGGCAGGGGTCATGTCCTTTCTGGAGCAACAACGAGTATATCACCTAGCAGAATTGGAACGTGCAGAGTAATCATGCTAAATACAGCTTGATAATTAACAAAAAGCCGCCAGGCTTTCCTACAAAGGATAGCCTGGCGGCTTTGCTGCATATTCTTGAATATAATGATGAGCTAACATTTTAATGTGGCGAGTCAAGGTCAGAACAATGGCAGTTGATCCAGGTTATTAGAAGGATCTCCATCGGCATCTCCTCGAATTCGTTTGCTTCCATCCTTGGCCTTGAACACGTTGACGCCTGCAATTGAGCCTGCTTCAATCTCGTTCAATGCTTGACTATAGTCCAAAATCCGACCGGTAGATGTCTGAAAAGACGTAAGGTCGCCATCCCCGTTTTTACGTACTGCCGTAATTTGCTCCCGTTCTGTATTAGCCATGCTGCATCGCTCCTTATCCATAGTATAGTGGAGGAACTTTTACTAGCATGCACATTGTACAGATTTGTATGCACGTTGCGCTGTCGACTACAACTTTTTGCGCATACGTACATGCGGTATTCCAGCATCGTCAAAAGGTTCATCGGAAATCGTCTCGTAACCGAGCTTTTCGTAAAACTTCTCGGCTTGACATTGGGCATCTAACAGTGAGTATCTTAGCCCCAGCTCGCGTGCACGTTCCTCCAGTGCCAGCAGTAATACACGCCCATAACCTGCGGCACGATGCTCCTTGAGAACGGCAATACGTTGCATTTTAGCTGTATCTTCCTCGTAATATGTCAACCGACCAGTAGCCACCATTTCACCATGGTCACAAATTAGCAAATGATGGGCGGTATCTCCCAGCTTGTCATAATGGTCGATTTCTAGATCGAGAGGAACCTTTTGCTCTTCGACAAACACTTTGGTACGGATCAATATTGCCTCCCGTAGCTGTTCCTCTGTTGTTACACTTATAATTTCTGCGGCCATCATCTGCTCCTCCTATCACTAATTTCAAATTGCAAACTCGCTAAATTTGAATTATATATATAAATGTTCATGAAGTACAGGCTGACTTCTATTTTTTCACTTTACATATATGGTTAATTCATGATATTATCTAGTAACCGTAGGACGGTAGCTCAGCGGGAGAGCATTATCTTGACAGGGTAAGGGTCATGGGTTCGATCCCCATCCGTCCTATTCGTCACAAAGCCTTGATATTCAAGGCTTTTTTGTTTGTCTAGAGATAAAGCGGTTTACTGTTAAAAGAGAAAAACAGGTCGTTTGTCAAGATTTAGTCAAGAAAATATTTTTTTAATCAAAATCATATAAGATAAAAAAGCCGACCGAAAAATAAGGTCGACTTTTTAGTATACTCAGCTCTCTGCTGCCCTTCCTTTGGCCTATCTTTCCTCCTTAGCAAAGTTTTTCATTGAGATCCTTCTATTATTGTGACCCTTATATATAGAAGAAAAAAATAAGTACGGCCCCAAGCACAATATACACAGAACCCTTAGATTACGATATAAACAGCTCCGCTCTCACTGTCAATCTCCGTGGGGTAAGCAGTCACACATCCAGTATCCGGCTCTCGCACCCTTCCGGTGGATAGGTCGATTTTCCAGTCATGGAGCGGACAATGGACTGTTGATCCACATATCATTCCTTCAGATAACCGTCCCCCTTTGTGCGGGCAACGGTTCTCAAGCGCACGCACGCTGCCGTCGCTCAGGCGGAATACGGCTATCTCTGTATTATGAACGCGAACTGTCCTTGCTCCACGTCGGTCAATTTCGTTCAGATCGGCTACCCTGATTCTGCTGGTTGTCGTATTGGTCTTCATTTTGTCAGCCCCCTATTCCGTTACTGGCTTAAGCTCCGGCAGCTGCACAAAATTTTTGCGCAGCTCTTCGTTATGAATGATTTCGTGCCACGGATCTGTCGTCGTGCCTAACGTCTCCTCAATTCTGGTTACCAGTTGCTGCCTTGTCTCCGCATTCGCAAGCGCCTGTTTGATCGAGTCCAATCCAACCCGTTCCACCCAGTGGGCTGTGCGCTCGTTCCAATTCGCCTGCTCACGGTAATACTGCAGATAGGCGCCGGTCCATTCCATCACTTCATCCTCGGTTTTAACGGTACAAAGCAGTTCAGCTGCCCGTACCTTAATACCGCCGTTACCGCCAACGTAGATCCCCCAGCCACCGTCAATAGCGACGACGCCCAAATCCTTGATCGTCGCTTCGGCGCAGTTCCGCGGACAACCAGACACTGCAAGTTTAACTTTGGATGGCGCATTCAGTCGTTCAAATGCCTTTTCCAACCGGATGCCCATGCCCATAGCGTCCTGAGTGCCGAAGCGGCAAAAGGTGTTACCGACGCACGTCTTAACCGTTCGCAGCGTCTTCCCATAAGCATGCCCAGACGGCATATCCAACTCGGACCAGATACCCGGCAAATCCTCCTTTTTTACACCAAGCAGGTCAAGACGTTGTCCACCCGTAAATTTTACCAGAGGCACATTGTATTTCTCCGCCACAGCAGCAATTTTCTTCAAGTCGGCAGGTGAAGTAACTCCTCCGTAAATACGGGGTACGACGGAATATGTGCCGTCTTTCTGGATATTGGCATGGTACCGTTCATTGGTGAATCTGGATTCCTTCTCATCTGCGTATTCCATCGGCCACAGCATACCAAGATAATAATTGAGGGCCGGGCGGCATTTGGTGCAGCCTTCCGGTTCGTTCCATCCCAGCACATTCATAACTTCTTTGACGCTCTTCAATCCCATTTTCCGAATACCGTCAATGATCGCTTCCCGGTCAAGCGTCGTACAGCCACAGATACCCTCTTTAATCGCTTCCCCAGTTTCGGCGCCTGCGTACAGCTGTAACAGCCCCTCCACTAATGGCTTGCAGCCGCCGCATGATGCCGATGCCTTCGTGCAGGCCTTTATCTCCCCGAGGCTCCGACAGCCAGCAGCAACTGCCTCTCCGATATCACCCTTGGAAACACCATTACATCCGCATACAATTTCGTCATCAGGCATTTGCTCCAGCATCATGGCGCCACTAGCTTCTGGTTGACCGGGATTGAAGCCGAGTAAAAGCTCTTTCTCTCGGCCAACCACCGACTCGCCACTTTTGATCAGAGAAAACAGCATAGCTCCGTCAGACGTATCCCCAAACAGAACGGCTCCGATCAGTTTTTCTTCCTTGATGACGATTTTTTTGTAGACGCCGCCAATATCATCCTGATACCGCAGGGAACGTGTTCCCGGCTCGTCCTTGTAACTCCCTGCTGAAAACACGTCTACACCCGATACCTTCAACCTTGTAGAAGTGACGGAACCACTGTAGCCGGGAGTCTCCATTCCCGCGAGTCGCTGAGCCAGCACACCACCCTGCTCATATAATGGAGCTACCAGCCCGTAAGTGATTCCCCGGTGTTCTGCACATTCGCCAACGGCGTATATGCCGGGGATATTCGTTTCCATGTAATCATTTACGATAATGCCACGATTTGCAGGGATTCCCGCCGACACCGCCAGTTCAATGTCTGGTCTAATGCCTACTGCCATAACGATCAGGTCCGCTTCCAGCTCACTACCGTCGGCAAATTTCAATCCTTCCACGCGGCGACGCCCCGTGATAGCCGCCGTCCGCTTATTGACCAGAAAAGTCATTCCCTGCTCCTCCAGCTCGCGCCGTAGCATAAGGGAAGCGGCCTCATCCAGCTGCCGATCCATAATATATCCGTTAATATGAATAACTGTAACGTCCATCCCCAAGTTGAGCAGCCCCCTGGCTGCCTCCAGCCCAAGCAATCCGCCGCCGATGACGGCTGCTTTTTTGTGCGTCTTCGCCGTCTCCATCATCGTCTCGCAGTCACGGATATCCCGGAAACCGATAACACCATCCTTGTCAGCTCCTGGAAGCGGCAGAATGAAGGCTTTGGAGCCTGTTGCCAACAACAATAAATCATAAGAGACGCATACGCCGGAGCGTGACGTCACCTGCCGCTTTTCCGTGTCGATAGCTGTGACAGGATCATCGGTATACAATCGGATATTGTTGTCTTCATACCAACTCCAGTCGTTGATGACAATATCCTGCAAACCAGCCCCTCCGGCCAAAACGGAGGACAGCATAATCCGGTTATAGTTTGGATGGGGCTCGGCCCCGAATACCGTAATCTCATAGGTCCCTGGTGCGATCTTCAGCAAATGTTCGAGAGTGCGTATCCCCGCCATTCCGTTGCCGACCAGCACTAACTTTTTGTTATTGTTCATCAGGTCACTCCCCTTCCATTTCTATCCTCTAAAACATAAAAAGCCTGCTTCACATATGGGAATTCAAAACATCCCTCCCACATGTGAAAACAGGCTCCATTGCCGTTTCATCGAATACGCCGTTGTATCCATCAGAGTATGGAATTAAAAAGTACTGTAGCCAATATATAATGATTCAAGTTAGATGTCAATATTCCTTACGCATAATCTTATAAAAATTATATTTTATCACCATGTAACATGTTTATGACGTATAAAATATCACTCTCCTACAAAATTAGGATTGATTTTCAGTCAAAAACACGCCAAAATGGTTTAAAAGTCCGTTTAAACTTGATAACGATGAAAAAAATAGGCAGCCAGACAAAATCCCATGTCATATTTGTTATCAATGAATACTATCCCCATCATTAACTACCCTTCATGTTACAGAGAGGAGGAGCCCGCTTGCGTTCCTTGTTGGTAATTCACTTACATTCTGACCATGTATCCGAGCAGGCACACGTCGTTTCCCCACGGCATGCAGGACCTGAGCACCTTTTAGAGTCCAACGGATACCTACCTCTACCCTGCCGCAATGAATCTGAAATCAAACAGCTAATCCATGATGCAGATGCGGCGGTACTAAACATACCTGTCGGCACGATCAGCATGTGGGGTGACAGGCTGAAGCAAACCAAAGCGGTCCCGTTGCTCTGGTGGTGCAGCGCGGAATCAGCACTGTCATCGACGGAGGCTTGTGAAGCCGATGTTACTGTCGACGGCATTCTAACCCCTTCCATGGCAGCCCATGAGCTGAATTGGGCTCTTCATTTTAGCGCCAAACGCTTTTTTGAACGCCAGCACTGGCAAAGTGAACGCAAACAACTGACCGCTCGACTGGAAGAACGCAAATGGATTGATATGGCGAAAGGAATACTTGGCGAAGTAAACGGAATCCCGGAAGCTGAGGCATACGATCTACTGCGTAAAAAAGCGATGAACGATCGCAAACGGATCGTTGATGTGGCCATCTCCATTGTTAAAGCACAGCAAATGCTAAAAGCATAAGTCTGAAAGGGGCCTGAACATGAATATCATTGAAATATTAAAAGAAGTTGGACGCGGCAAAAGAGGCGCCCGGGATCTGAATTACGCCGAAGCCGAAGCTGCTGCTGAACTTATTATGACCCGGTCGGCAACCCCTGCTCAAATCGGAGCTTTCTTTGCCGCGGAACGCATCAAAATGGAAAGTATTGCCGAGTTGGAAGCATTCGTAAATATCTGCCGTAAATATACCCACCGCTTTCCCATGCAGGAAGGTATTGATTTCGCCGGTCCGTACGATGGCAGGAAGTCATCATTTATCGCCACCTTCGCAACCGCCTTTCTACTCACCTCGTACGGAATACCAGTAACGATGCATGGCAGTGCACCTCTCCCTCCCAAATGGGGTGTTACGCTCCCGCTTTTGCTGCAGGAAATGGGGGTAACGTCCGGGAACATGACACGCGAAACCGCCATTCATGTCGCGAAGCTGACGGGTGTACTGTTCGTAGCCTCCGAACAATGGTGCGCGCCCCTGCGAGATCTGCGACCCATTCGCGAAGAGCTAGGGCTTCGCACAGTGCTGAACACAACCGAGAAACTGGTTGATTACGGTTGTTCCCCGTATATTGTATTCGGCGTTTTCCACAACACCGTGTTCGACAAGACGGCGAAACTCATGCAAAATCTGAATTACCGCAGAGCTCTGATCGTCCAGGGGAGCGAAGGATCGGAGGACCTGTTCATCGACCGGCCGACCCGGACTTACCTGCTTGCTGACGGCGAGGTGTCACTGCAGGTTATTGATCCGGAAATGTACGGGCTGGATTCGGTGGTACCAGAGCATAACTGGACGCCAGCCGAACAGCTACGCATAACGGAGGAAGTGCTGCAAGGCACAGCTCCTATAGCCTTTTCGAATCAAGTGTTACTCAACGGCGCGGTCCGACTGTTCGTTGCAGGGCGAGTCGACTCCATAGAGGAAGGTTTGTATACCTGCAAACCGCTGCTAGAAAACGGGGGCGCCTGGGATTTGTATTGTCGCTGGCGTGAAGCTATGCTCAGAAAAGAAATAAAAACGGGAGCCAGCATAGCCGAAACCCGATTGCATTTATAATATTGGCGTCACGCAGTCTAGCGATTGTGGGCCATAAACTGTACAGACCAAAAAGGCCAGCCCCGCACTCATACAAAGGGGGCTGGCCTTTTATGCAAAGAAAAAGAAAAATCCACTTACACACTCCTGCTCTAGAACTGAGACCACTCCCCGTTATCTGCACTGGTTGCGGCTGCAGCCAGGTGAAGGGGACGGATGCGTACAGCAGCCGTCTTGAAGCCGGGCATCCGGCAGAACGGATCAAGGTCGGGCCGGGTCGCCCGATTTACATTTTGCGCCCCACCCCAATGCATAGGTACGAAGAGCGTGTCTTCGCGGATATGTGGCCTGATCCGGCTGCGGACGGTGAAGCTGCCGCGCTGTGATGCTATTTCTACCCACTCCCCGTCCCTGATATGCCAGCGTCGCGCTGTACGCGGATGAATTTCAACATAATTCTCAATCTCTCGCGCGGCCAGCGACGGACTTCTGCGTGTTTGTTCACCGGTCAAATAGTGAGCCAGCACGCGGCCGTTTGTCAAAATAAGCGGGTATTCCTCTGATATCTCCTCTCCTGCTCCACAGCTTTCAACCACTGTAAAAACCGCCCTTCGGTCGGGAAGGGCAAAGGTTTCCTGAAACATCGTATCCATACCGGCTTCGTCCGTAGACGGGCATGGCCAATATACTCCTTCCTCACGACGCAGCCTGTCATATGTGATCCCATAATAATCGGCAGGACCGCCCCGGCTGGCGAGCCTCAGTTCTTCAAAGATTTGCTCGGCATCCCTGTACGAGAAGTAGCTACCCTTGTTAAGCCTTGCAGCCATCTGACATAAAATGTTCCAGTCATCTCTAGCCTCGCCCGGTGCGGGCCGCGCCGCTTCCCGCAGCAGAACGCGGCCCTCCAGATTGGTCATCGTCCCCGTATTCTCCAAATAAGACGTCACAGGCAAAACAATGTCGGCCATCCGCGCTGTTTCAGTGAGAAACATATCCGCCACAACCAACAGATTCAGCTTTTTCAGCGCTTCCTCCACCAGCCGGACATTCGGGTTAGATACAACAGGATTAGAGCCCATCACGAACAGAGCTTGGATTTCTCTCTGATGAACAAGCTCCATCATTTCGTAGGCCGACACTCCTTTTCCCGGTAAACTACCCGGTTCAACTCCCCACACGGACGCCACATAGACTCGATCTTGTTCATTCTCAATCGATCTGTAGCCAGGAAGCTGGTCAGCCTTCTGTCCGTGCTCTCGCCCCCCTTGCCCGTTCCCCTGGCCTGTGATGGCCCCATAACCGCATCCTTCCCTTCCAATCTTGCCGGTGGCCAGCACCAGATTAAGAAATGCACGCACCGCCATATGTCCATCTGTCTGCTGCTCGACACCCCTGGCCGTAAAAACGATACCAGTCCCTACACTGCCAAAGGCGCGTGCCGCCTGTCGGATCATTTCCAGTTCAATTCCGCACAGCGCAGCCGATTCGTTCAGATCCACATCATTCAAATGAGTCAACAGCTGCTCGTACCCGTTAGTCCGCTTGCGAATAAACTCTTCATTCGCAAATCCTTCGTCCACGATGACCTTTAGCATGGCATTGGCCAGTACAGCATCCGCACCTGGCCTGATTTGCAGGTGCAGATCGGCGGCCGCTGCTGTTGGTGTCGCGCGCGGGTCAATTACAATGACAAACGCGCCGTTTTCCTTCGCCTGGTGAAAATAAGGCATTAACGTCGGCTGGCATTCAGCGATATTCGTACCTACGAGCACAATACAACGAGCTAACGGAATATCAGCCAGCCTGCAGGTCAGTCCGCGGTCAACGCCAAACACCTTGCTGCCAGCGGATGCCGCTGCCGACATGCAGAAGCGCCCGTTATAATCGATATAACGCGTACCTACAGCCACTCTGGCAAATTTACCGAGTAAATAAGCCGTTTCATTGGATAGCGAACCTCCACCGTAAATGCCGATTGCATCAGGACCCTGCGTGGACAGCAGCGAAGAGAAACTACTAGCTATAGCATCCATCGCCTCCTCCCACGTGACCGGAACAAGCCTGCCCGCTTTGCGTATGAGGGGCTGTACCAGCCTTTCTGCATGAGTTGCATGCTGATGCGCATTCATTCCCTTGATGCACAGCCTCCCCTGCGAGGCTGCGTTAGGTTTCCCTTCCGCCTTATACACTGTCCGGATGATACCCGCGAGTGTCTCTGTACCCGTGCTGACGGTCATCTTACATTGCACGCTGCAAAACGGGCACTGTGTATCCATCACTGCCGGTACGTGTAGCCCAGCTTCCGGTTTGCCTTCTCCTGACTGACACATAAAAGTCACCTCCCCCTCTCCATTTTTCGCAATTTTATGGTCTGCACACGAATCTGTCGCTACAATTCTACTCAACCCGTTATCCTGTCAGCATTGTGGTCCGCAGGCTGCCCGCCAGTCCACTTCGAAGAGCAGCATCGAGCACACATTCCCGCAGTGCCAGAACGCCAGTCCGTTCAATCCACTCCCACATTTTCTCCCCATACCGGGCACTGTGCCGATATATTTGCAAGCAGGCTACAGCCATCAGGACCGCTTCTGCCGGGTCCTCCTCCAATCCAAGCAGCTGCCCCTGGCGAACCGGATGCTCCGCATGACCACCGGCATAAACCTCCCAGCCTGCTGGCGATCGGGATATTCCAATGTCGTGGACAAGTACACCTCCGGGATACTCCGATCCCGGACAAACAGCAACCGTAACCGGCGACGGCAATGCGAGACTTCCCCATACAGCCGCCAGCCGCTCTCTTAGCCAGGCTACTTCTACAAAAGCCTGATCCGTCAGGACCGGCTCAACAAAAGCCCGATTCTCGGCATTCAGGTCCGTAAAGCGCAGGCCCGCGGAAGCCAATTCTCCTCTGCACTGTGCGGTGGTCTGAATCGCAACGCCTGCGCCCAATTGATTTGTCGCAGATCTGTCCCGCAACCCGAGAGATTCCAAGTAATAAAGTACAGCCGGACGACATAATTCACACCCCTGCTGTCTGGTCCAACCGAGATGGGACACCACTTCCTCCGGAGTCCGACAGACTGCGTTCAACATAGCTGTCTTAAGCGAATCATGATCGTAATGCGTACATCCGCACACAGGAACAACTTCTTGGGCAATCGGAGTAACTACAGGCCCTGAAACCGTCGATCGGGACAGACTATTTTTGACCAGTGCAGCCACCAGCGGCCGACAGCCCCCACAGGAACCAGATGCTTTTGTCCGGCTCTTCACCTCTTCCACCGTCTTCAGCTTATCCGTGGCGATCGCTCGCAAAATAGCCCCCTTGCTCACGCCGTTGCACGCGCATACCGTCTCCTCTTCCGGTAGTGCGTCCGCCGCATCCTCTGCTCTGCTCCCGCTGTTATCTCGGGATATAAGCTCTGTAGCCGGCGCGCCTCGCCGTACCATTCCGAGCAGCGAGGTGCTTTCCGCCGTATCTCCGAACAAAATGGCGCCAGTGACAGCGCCAGTGCGCATCATCACTTTTTTGTAAACCTCCTGCATACCGTTATATTCCATGACCGCCGTCTCGTTTCCCTCTTCGCGAATGTCTCCTGCGGAAAACACATGGATCCCCGCAACCTTGAGTTGCGCATACGGGACCGTCCCTTCATAGGGAGCCGTTTCACGACCACAAATAACTTTTGCCAGCACTTTGCCCTGCTCATATAGCGGCGCCACCAGCCCATATGAAATCCCGCGGTGCTCAGCGCATTCGCCGACTGCGTAAATACCGGGAATACTCGTGCGCATATAATCATCCACGACAATGGCACGGTTTACTGTCAGACCGCTGTCATGCGCTAATTCGATATTCGGCCGGATGCCAACTGCCAGCACAACCAAATCCGTTTCCAGTCTGTTCCCGTCCGCAAACATCAGTCCTTGCGCCCTGTTCCGGCCTATGATGTTGACCGTTTCCTTCGCCAAATGAAACCGCATGCCCTGTTGCTCCAGCTTCCGTTGCAGAAGCACAGCCGCCGTCCGGTCAAGCTGACGGTTCATAAGATACTGTGCATTGTGGACAACCTCGGTTTCCATCCCAAGATTCAGCAGGCCTTGAGCGGCCTCAAGCCCCAACAGCCCCCCTCCGATGACTGTGGCCTTGCGGTACGTTTTGGCATATCTCGCCATCGTTTCACAATCATTCACATCACGAAAAGCGATTACTCCCTGCTTCCGGGCACCGGGAATGGGAGGTATGAAAGGTAATGAGCCAGTTGCCATTATGAGAATGTCGTAAGGCTCTTTAATGCCGGATTCCGTTTCCACCCTACCAGCTGCAACATCAATGCGGTTGACGCGTTCACCGGCGTGCAGCCTTACCCCGTTCTCTTCATACCAATCCCAGTTATGGGTAACGATATGTTTGAATGAGCTCTCCTCCTGAAGCATTTTGGACAGGAGCACTCGGTTGTACCCGGGACGGGGCTCTGCACCAAATATCGTGATTTGGAACCGCTCTGGCTCCAGACCGAGAATTTCCTCCACACATTTGATGCCTGCCATACCGTTACCGACGACGACCAGTCTTTTCACCATAACGAACCAGCCCCATTCTCCGAATTAAAACAAGACAGAAAAAGCCCTTCTCCATTCAAAGGAAAAGGGCACCGTTGCCATTAATGTCGGCACATCGTTGTGCCGATATGTACCTAAGATTACTGAATTGTGAATGTCATGTCAATATTCAATACATGAAATCTATATTTTCACCTGATATTTAATTTTTTATAATTTTTATGTTATGTATATTGACACAAAACAGATCCCTTTTTATAATTTGAATTAAATTCACTCCAACGTGATCATACCAAGTCGACGCACAATGAGGTGCGTCAACCACGGCAATGAAGCCGCAAATCGTCCCCAGTCACCATGCAGGGGAGATTTGCGGCTTTTCATGTTCACATTACATTTTGCAGACAAAGAATAAAATAGGAACAGGAGAGATGGAGAATGAACAAAAAAAGTTTCTGGCAAAGCGGACACAAGCCCACCCTATTTGGCTCCTTTCTGTATTTTGATATCAGCTTTATGATATGGGGAATGATCGGACCGTTGGCCGTTGTAATTGCTAATGATTATCCAATGGACCCTGTACAAAAAGCCAACCTCGTCGCTCTACCGGTACTCGGAGGTTCCCTGCTGCGGCTCGTGCTCGGCTTCATGTCGGATTATATCGGCCCCAAGCTCACCGGGCAGATCGGTATGCTTGTCACGATAATCCCGCTCCTGCTCGGCTGGCTGTGGGTTGATTCGCTGGAGCACTTGTACGTTGTCGCCCTGCTCCTGGGTGTGGCCGGAGCATCATTTGCAGCTGCGCTGCCATTGGCTGGTCAATGGTATCCCAAAGAGCATCAAGGCTTGGCTATGGGAATTGCCGGTGCCGGCAACAGCGGTACTGTCCTCGCGACTTTGTTTGCCAACCGCATCGCCCAACATTTTGGCAGCTGGGAGGCCGTTTTCGGATTGGCCATCATCCCGATCTTAATCGTCTTCGTTCTGTTCAGTATTTTTGCCCGCAACAGCCCTCACCGCCCAGCACCAAAAAGTCTGTCGCAATACGCCTCGGTGCTCAAACAAGGGGATGCCTGGGTGTTCTGTGCCTTTTACTGCGTGACGTTCGGCGGATTCGTTGGTCTTTCTAATTATTTGACCATTTTCTTCAATACCCAATATGGCCTCTCCGCGGTACATGCTGCCGATTTTGCGACCGTTTGTGTAATTGCCGGAAGCTTCTTTCGTCCTGTAGGCGGATTTTTATCTGACCGGATCGGTGGTTCACGCATGTTAATGTACTTGTATGCCGGAGCCGGGATTATGCTCGCCGGCATTGCGTTTTTACCGCCACTTGCCGTGGTAGTAGTGCTGCTGTTCATAGGCATGATGTGCCTTGGCGCTGGCAACGGCTCCGTATTCCAGCTCGTACCGCAGCGGTTCGGCAACGAAATCGGGCTCATGACCGGCATCGTCGGCGCTGCTGGTGGCATAGGCGGATACTTTCTTCCCCTTATCTTGGGTCATCTGTACAAATCAACGGGTTCCTACATGCCAGGCTTCATCTGTCTGAGCCTGATCACGTTCTGTGCCTTTACCCTCGTCATCATAATGCAGTTGAAATGGCGTAACAGCTGGATGCGACGCTCTGCTCCAGTTACTGATGAAGCCATCAACCGTGTCGGAGAATTAAATGTCTGATGTCCACTAAACATAAAGCTGCAAAGCATTTTGAATTTTGACTCTCAACCATCCTTATAGCCAAAAAACAGCTTAACTTCGTTTATAGAAAAATGAAGTTAAGCTATTTTTATGCATACTTAATCGAACAATAAAAACCATGATAAAAATCACGCAAAATAAAAATTTACCGAAAATATCATGAAAATTAAATGAAATTTTCATTTGAAAAAGATTGAAAAACGCTTTCATTTTCATAATTTTTCTTATGTAAACACTTATATAACCATTTTTCACACAACATACTTGTTCACTTGGTTTAAAATAAGGCGTATACTTGTTCACGAATTGTTCAAGGATTAACTAAATGTAATTTTTTAGAAAGAAGGAATTGAAAATGCGTGCTTTTCATTTTACGGAAGACGGATCTATCGAAACCAAATTAACCGGAAAGGATCTACTTGCCAACCCACTGCTAAATAAAGGAGTGGCTTTTACTCTGGAAGAACGGCAGCAGCTTGGACTTGACGGTCTCCTTCCTCCTACGATATTAACTATTGAGGAGCAGGTTCAACGGGTTTACGAGCAATTTCAGAGCCAACCGGATAATTTGCGTAAAAATATTGCGTTAAATGATCTTTTTAATCGGAACACGGTCCTTTATTATCGTTTGCTCTCTGAGCACCTGAGCGAAATGCTTCCGATTGTTTATACACCCACAGTCGGTCAGGCTATACAGGAGTACAGTCATGAATATCACAAGCCCGGCGGTATGTATTTATCTATTGATAATCTTGCGGGCATTGAAGAAGCTTTTAAGAATTTGAACCTAGGTCCTGATGATATCGACCTGATCGTAGCCACAGATTCCGAAAGTATTTTGGGAATCGGGGACTGGGGAGTCGGAGGTATTAATATCTCTATCGGTAAGCTTGCTGTGTATACAGCCGCTGCTGGTATCGATCCTAGCCGGGTGCTGGCAGTTGTGCTTGATGCTGGTACAAACAACGAAAAGCTGTTGGAAGATCCTTTATACATGGGAAATCGTCATAAACGTGTACGTGGAGAACAATATGATCAATTTATTGACACTTATGTTCAAGCTGCACTTTCTTTTTTCCCGAATGCGCTGCTACACTGGGAAGATCTGGGTAATGTCAATGCTCGGAACATTATCAATAAATACGGAAATAGTATTTTGACTTTTAATGATGATATTCAAGGTACTGGAGCGGTTACGCTTGCAGGTGTGATGTCCGGTGTTCAATTGTCCGGAATCCCACTGAGCAAGCATCGGATTTTAGTCTTTGGTCCAGGAGCTGCCGGGATCGGCAATGCAGACCAAATTAGTGCAGCCATGATGCTGGAAGGACTGTCAGAAGCCGAAGCAAGACGTAACTTCTGGGCTTATGATTACCGTGGCCTGCTTACCAATGAAACGGAAGGACTTTTTCCATTCCAGGTCCCTTATGTACGTGATGCTGCAGAATGCCGTGACTGGGAACATGCTGAAGATGGCAAAATCCCTCTGCTTGAAGTCATTCGCCGTGTGAAACCGACGATTATGATCGGAACTTCCGGTGTTACTGGGGCATTTAGTGAGGAAATTGTTAAAGAGATGGCCAAGCATACAGAACGTCCTATTATTATGCCTATGTCCAATCCGACTCCACTGGCCGAAGCAACTCCGCAAGACTTAATCCATTGGACCGAAGGAAAAGCGCTCATTGCAACAGGAAGTCCTTTTGAGCCGGTAATCTATAACAATATTAAGTTTGAAATTGGGCAATCCAACAATGCTTTCGTGTTCCCGGGTCTTGGTCTTGGCGCAATCGTGGTAAAATCCAAAATTATAACAGATAGCATGTTTGCAGCTGCTGCCCATGCAGTAGCTCAAATGGTTGATTTGTCACAGCCTGGTGCTTCACTGCTGCCAAAAATCAGCGAACTACGAGAAGTATCTCAAGCTGTAGCCGTGGCCGTGGCCAAGGCAGCAGTTCAGGATGGAGTAGCACGTCATCAGCCGGATGATATCGCACAAGCGGTTCGGGATGCGATGTGGGACTGCAAATATAAACCCATCAAACAGTATGGTCAGGAAGCGGTCCTGGTTTAAAAAATAGCGAACAACATCAAATTTGTACTTGCATACAAGCAAAGTGATATTTAACTGATGTCCGCCATTTTTGGCGGACATCTTCATTGGAGGCGACATTATGGCTACAGGTCATATCTTTATTATCTTAATTCCTATTTTCTTTGTCATTTTAATTGGTTATTTTGCAGGATTGTTTAAGGCTTTTAACCCTGCTTCTTCTAAAGGATTAAATACACTAGTGACCAAGTTTGCTCTACCTGCACACTTGTTTATTGGTATTACGACGACACCAAGAGAAACGTTGATTCAAAAGTGGCCCTTTCTTGTGGCTTTGCTACTTGGTGTGATCGGCTTTTATATTGTATTGCTCATCGTTTATCGCTTAATCGCCAAAAAAGGCCTAACTGAATCCTCTATGTTCGCATTGAATTCAACACAGCCCTCTTTTGCATTCATGGGAATTCCGGTTCTGGGGAGCTTGTTCGGAAGCGCGGCAGTCGCCATCCCGATTGCGATTACTGGGATCGTCGTTAATGCGATTCTTGATCCGCTTGCTAGTATTTTGGGAACGGTCGGCCAGCGCAAAACAACAGAATCCGACGACACTAAAGGCAACTTATTTAAAGTTACTATGAAATCAGTCCTTCATGGACTCAGCGAGCCGCTTGCTTGCGTACCCTTGATTGGTGTCGTATTGACTCTATGCGGATTCCACGCTCCGAAACTTTTGCAATCCATGTTCGATCAAATCGGCAATATTACTGCTGGTGCAGCCCTATTTGCCATCGGGGTAACGATTGGTATCAAAAAGATTACTTTCAGTCCAAAAGCACTGAGCATCGCTGTGCTGAAAGCCATCGTAATGCCTATTGTTATGCTCGGTATTGCTGTTCTGATAGGACTGTCCCATGAAGATGTAACCAAAGCAGTATTGCTTGTCGCTTTTCCCGGCTCGGCCGTGGCCGCTATGATTGCTACCCGTTATGAAACACTGGAAACGGAAGCTGCATCTGCATTTGTTATTAGCTCAGTCTTATCGCTCATTTCACTCCCCTTGCTCATTTCACTTTTTATATAAGGGACAGAATCTAAGAATCCTCAATGCAATTCGGGTATTTATAGAAGTAATGCATAGGCGTTTGCTCTCTTATATTTTATTTTTTAAATATTGTTCAAACAATAAAGTAATTTAGTAAGATTTGAGTTGGAAAAACAACATAAAATAAAGTTTTGCCGACAAGCGGGCGGTCCCATAGCTTCATTCACTAGTGGGCCGCCTTTTTTTAAATAACCCCCTATTATCCCTTCATCTCCCATTTTCCCCACTTAGATCAAGCAAAAATATCTGTTTTTTTGTCAATATATTTCATCAATATGTAACCTCCTATTCTCCCTTTTAATAAATACCTAACATTTAGAAAGCAAATTGTCGAAATATATAAGGGATAGGTCGTATATTAAACTAAATTTCAATTCAAAGGAGAAGAAACTCGTGAAAAACTTGAAGTGGAGCACTATGTCCTTTTTTGGTAAAAATCTATTAATCTCTTTTATTAACATCGTATTAATAGGTGCTATTCTCATCACATCTAGCTATATACTTCAAAAGAACATTCTCACCACGCAGCTACAAGACCAAGTTAAGGTATTGACTAAAAAATGGGCAGAAGATGTTGATAAAACGAAAGTGCAACAAGCATTGAGTGAAAAAGATTATAACGGCTCTGTTCAACAAGATTTACGCAAATTCCTAGATTCTATTCACACATTTTATCCTAATGTTGCCCAAGCTTACATATTCGGCACAGAACTAACAGAAGGAAATCAAACCTCCATTATTGGCGTTCCCACAAATTTAGTCCAAGCCTTCCAAGACTCGAAAATGAATATAGGGGATATGTACACTCTTCCTGACGAAAATGTACAAGCCGTAAATAAAATGCTTCAAGCCAATGAATCAGCATTGAGCAGCTTTTACACAGACGATTTTGGCACATGGACGACCATCGTCTATCCCATTACAGATGAAAGCGGTAAAATCACAAGTGCCATTTTCTTTGACGTTGACGCAAACTCTGTACCTACCGGACTTCATAAGTTGCTTGTATATGGTGTTTCATTGCTCATTCTGTTCCTTGCTATCTTCTTAACGATCCAATATTTACTAGTAAAACGTACCCTCTCCCCGATTCGTAGCCTGATGAAAGGCATTGAAGAAGTCAGCGAGGGGAATCTGAATGTAAAAATCAAGACAGGTCTAGACGACCTTGGCATTATTAATCAAAAATTTAATTCCATGATCAAACGCCTTAACGATACAATGGTGAAAGTACAGGATACGACGCAAGAAGTTACAGGATCAGCTCAGGAATTGCTAAGTATTAGCGAGAAAAACAGTGCAAATACGAACGTCATTAACAGCAATATTCAGGAAATAACCCAGGGACTTGAAGCTCAGGATCACGCAGCACTTGAAAGCTCCAGAGCTATGAATGAAATGTCTACGGTTATCCAAACCATTGCCGAAAGCTCCTCCTCCGTAGCCGATCAAGCTTATTCCATGGAAAAACGCTCAGTTGAAGGCAATCAGGTAGCCCAAAAGCTATCCACTCAAATGGATTCTATCTCCACTACAATAGAAAGTACAGTTGATTCTGTTAATGCGCTACAGAACCGTTCTAACGAAATCAGTAATATCGTAAGCATCATTACAGGCATTTCCAGCCAAACAAATCTGCTTGCACTGAACGCTTCTATTGAAGCTGCCAGAGTCGGTGAAGAAGGCAAGGGGTTTGCAGTAGTAGCGGGAGAAGTGCGTAATTTGGCTGAGCAATCTCAAGAGTCCGCCAAACAAATTGCAGAGCTTATTGAAGAAATCCAAAAGGAAATTGAGCAAACTGTAAAAGGCATGAGTCTTGGTACAAAAGAAGTTCACATCGGGCTAGAAGTTACGAAGCAGACAGGCGAAATGTTCTCTGAAATTTTAAATGCGGCTAATAAAGTATCGTCACAAATCCAGGAGGTGTCCAGCGCAACTGAGCAGATCTCGGCCAGCACGCAGGAAATGTCAGCTACCTCTGACGAGCTGTCTTCCACAGTTAGCAAAACAGTGGACAGCAGCAAACAAATTGAGCACACCATTGGAGAACAGGCTGAGTCTATGGCTTCTATCGTCAAAGCTTCTGACAAGCTTACATTGATGTCTGGGGAGCTGGAAGAGCTCATTTCGTTCTTCAAGGTGAACCGGGAAGCCTAACATTATAACCTCCAAATAATCATAGATAACAACAAAGAACCTCTAGTCTGCATAGAATGCGCATTAGAGGTTCTTTGATATGCCCTTACGTACTTCTTAGTTTATAAAGCCTTCCAAAGCTGAGGTTGGCTTACCGTCAGCCTGCCAAGCACCTTTGTTATAACCCTGATTATAACCTGGGGTTGCAGCCGGTTCCCAATAAAATACTCCCAAGCCTTTGCCGCCGGCGATACTACGAACCTTCGTTTTGATGTCGGCAATAAATGCCTTGGAGGCTGCAGGTTCATTATATTCCATTCCGATTTCACTGATGACAATACCTTTGCCGTATTTTGCAATAAGATTATTGGCATTGGTAATCGTCTGGTTCACCTTTCCCTGCCAGTCGGAAGGAGACGGATACAGAGACAGCCCGATGAGGTCAAACTGAGCTCCATTGTCAATCAAGCCACCAATATTCCAGTCTAAGGTGGAGCCATTATCCCCGTTGGCCAGATGGACTATCGTTTTAGTACTGCTGCTTACCGATTTTACAGCATTATTCCCTGTATTGACGAGCCAGGCGTAATTTTTCATGTTCACTGAGGCTTTGCCGTCTTCCCAGAGCATTCCATTATTCGTCTCATTGCCGATCTGCACCCAGTCCGGTGTTACCCCCTTGCTTTTCATCGTGTTCATAACATAAACCGTATGGGACCAGACTGCATCCATAAGTTGCGTAAATGTGAAATTACGCCACGCATAAGGTTTATTCTGCTGCCCGGGATCTGCCCAGGAATCACTATAATGCAGGGTCAGCATAACGCTCATGCCCAATTTTTTAGCTCGCTGCGCCAGTTCTGCTGCCTTTTCGGCATTCATGTATCCGCTTGCATAATCCTTCATGTCAGGGTTTACCCACACCCGGATGCGCACCGAGTTGATCTGATAATCGTCCCGCAAAATTTGCAGTACATCCCGACGAACACCCTTTTTATCCTTCCAGGTCATACCTTGCGCTTCCATTCCTGCTACCCAGCTTATATCTGCTCCTTTGGCAAAAGCAGGAGCGGCCGAGGCCGCACCTGATCCTGCAGAGCCAAATGGATACAAAAAGCTGGATAACAAGATCAACATCGCAAATACCATAGTTCGGTTACTTGTTTTCATAAGTCATCCCCCATCCGAATTGTATACTCCTCATTGCCTCTGACAAATCTACCAGTTCCCTCACTCGGGAAAACGACAACGATCACACTTTATACCATTTTCTATTTATTCCGCTCTGTCTTTAGAACCTTAACAGTATAGGCATCCAATTGAACCTTGTTGTCTTCCATCACATGATCTTCGAGCATATCCGCATAAGTTCGTCCATCCAGTGTAATCTCTTGCGGCTCATGCGTGAAATTTAGTATAAAAATATAATCATGAACCCCATCGGTACGAATCGCCGTATTCACTCCAGGCGGCAACTGCACATCGAGCGCTTTACTAATACCTGCGCCATCAATCAGGCTTTTGTAAAAATGGCTGTGGAATGGTGCGGTGTTGCGTGAAGCGATGTAATAAGCCTTTCCTTGTCCCAAGCGGTTCACCGTCAAAGCCGGTCGTCCTGCATAAAAGTCTGAACCGTACACTGCCAGTACCTCTGCACCCTCCGTATGAATGAGATCACACAATTCTACAGCTTCATACTCCCCTTGTAGATCCAGCTCATTGCCTTCAACTGGCATAATGTGATTACGGTCGTGATCATGCAGTCCGTCAATTTCTTCCGACCAGATCCCCAGCGTCTTACGAAGCGGCCCCGGAAAGCCTCCAAGGAAGCACAAATCATGTTCATCCACGATACCAGACCAATAGGTTGCTACGAAAATCCCACCACTTTCAACAAACTTCTGTATACGCTCGCCCACACCGCTGCGGACCATATACAACATCGGAGCCACCACAAGTTTATATTTGGAGAAATCTGCATCCATATGAATGACATCTACGGGCACCCCCTGCTCCCAAAGTGCCAAATAATGCGCTTCAGCTGTCTCCTCGTATTTCACACCTTTATTCCGCGGTCCCTGTGAATCATTGACTCCCCAACGGTTCTCCCAGTCAAAAATGACTGCGGCCTCCGCGGGTACAGATGTACCGACAACCTCCTCCAGTTTTTCCAGCGCATTACCGACATCTGTCACATCCCCGAATACTCGAGTGTGCTCATGTCCGACATGATCGACGACCGCACCATGCAGCTTTTCACTCGAACCGCGGCTTTTCCGCCACTGAAAATATTGAACGGTGTCTGACCCGTGTGCCACAGCCTGTAAAGACGATAGCAGATGCATTCCCGGCCGCTTCAGCTTGCTAACCTCTTGCCAGTTCGTCAAACTTGGCGTGCTTTCCATGAGCATCCAAGGCTTGCCCCCCTTGATTGAGCGGATAATATCGTGCATCATAGCCACTCTCGCAGCCTGACGGCTATCATCTCCCCCACGGTCATGCCACGTTGGATAGCTGTCCCAGGATATAACATCGAGCAGATCAGCAAACTTCCAGTAATTCAATCCTTCAAAAAACTCCATTAAATTAGTTGTGACCGGAATTGCCGGATTTGCAGCCTTGAGCGGCACAATCTCATGTTTGATAAAATCTGCAGTCTGATCGGTCACAAACCGTCTCCAGTCCAAATTCATGGCATGGACCTGCGTTTCACCGTGAGGTGCCGGGGACTCGATTTGGCTCCAATCCGTAATCGTATGGCTCCAAAAAGTCGTCCACCATGCGTGATTAAGCTTGTCCAGCGTGCCGTATTTATCCTGCACCCAAGCGCGAAACGCCTCCTGACAATAATCACAGTGGCAATCTCCACCAAATTCATTGGAAATATGCCAGCCAATAACAGCAGGATGGTTAGCATAACGCTCGGCCAGCTTCGTATTCATGATACGTACTTTTTCCCGGTAGACAGGCGACGTAGAACAGTGGTTATGGCGAAACCCGTGCAAGTTACGGACACGGTTAGCCTCCACACGCAGCACCTCGGGATATTTTTGCGACATCCAGGCTGGTCTTGCTCCACTAGGAGTAGCCAAAAACGCATAAATTCCGTTCTCAGCAAACGAATCCAGAATACGGTCCAGCCACTCGAAAGTAAATACACCTTCCTCAGGCTCCAATGAAACCCATGAGAAAATGCCGACAGACATCACGTTACATTTGGCTCGTTTCATTAGGCGGATATCCTCCGCTAACACCTCAGGATAATGCTGCCATTGCTCCGGGTTATAGTCCGCTCCATGCAACATACGTGGAACTCGCTCACTAATGGGAGGGTACTTGGTTATATTTTGATTCGTCACTATAAATCATCTCCTTCTATTAATTCTATTACTCTTTGACGGAACCTAGCGTCATACCTTTAACAAAATACTTTTGTAAAAATGGATATACAATGAGAATAGGCGCTGCACCAATGAAAATTTGCGCTGCATTAACCGTCGTTTGAGAAAGTAATTCCATCTCTTTGGGACTCATGCTCATAGAACTCATGTCCTTCTGAATAATTACGGTTTGCAGGAATGTCGCCAGTGGATAATCCTTTGCATTGCTCAAATAGAGCAGACCGTCAAACCACGAGTTCCAATGAAATACCATACTAAACAGCGCAATCGTCGCAATAGATGGCATCGATATGGGTAAAAAAATACTAAACAATGTGCGAAAATGTCCTGCTCCGTCGATCAATGCCGCCTCTTCCATCTCCTTGGGTATTCCTCTAAAAAAGTTCAACATAAGGATGACAAGAAATGTATTGACCGCTCCTGGCAAAACAAGTACCCAGAAGCTGTCCATTAGATGGATCTTTTGAATAACCATATAGAATGGAACCAGACCACCGTTAAAAATCATACTGAATACGAACAGCCATGAATAAACGTTTCGACTACGGAACACAGATGTTTCCTTTGAAAGTGGATAAGCAGCTAAAAAGGTAATAAGCAGCGTCAAGCCGGTTCCTAATACAGTCCGACAGACAGAAATCCAAATGGAGTGCAGAAAAATCGGGTTATTCATTGTCTTCTTATAGGCTTCTAATGAAAACTGCACCGGCCACAGTCCAACCAGATTGGCATCTGCTGCTGATTTAGCACTAAATGATACCGCCAACACATGAATCAGCGGAACGATACACATGATGGACAAAATCACAAGCAAACAAATATTAAACACATTGAAGATGCGGTATGGCGTTGTTTTATGATACATGATTCTCCCTCTTTCAGCCTCGTGGAATCAAAAGATGCGGTAACCTGCCCATTTATAAGCAAGTCGATAAGATATCAGAATGAGAATCATACTGATAACGGATTTGAACAACCCGATGGCGGTGGCAAAGCCCATTTCCCCATTTATTAATGCTGTCCTGTAGACGAAGGTGTCAATAATATCGCCTTTTTGGTATACCAGCGGATTATAAAGGTTGAAAATCTGGTCAAAACCAGCATTCAGGACATTTCCAAGTGCAAGCGTTCCAACAACGACCACCATCGGAATCAATGAAGGTACAGTAATGTGTAGCGTCTGTCTCCAGCGGCTCGCTCCATCCATTTCAGAAGCCTCATACAACGAAGGATTAATACCCGCCAGTGCAGCGAGAAATACGATGGTGTTGTAGCCGAACTCCTTCCATATATCCGATACAATGACAGTAAAACGAAACCAGTTATTATCTCCCAGAAAAAAGATAGGCTGGATCCCGAAACTTCCGAGAATTCGGTTCATAAATCCATCTGTAGCCAACAGGTCAATCAGAATTCCGCCCAAGATTACCCACGACAGAAAGTGTGGCAGATAAACCAGTGTCTGAATGGATCGCTGAAGTCCGACCTTGCGAATTTCATTCAGCAGTATAGCAAAAACAAACGGAACCACCAGATTGAAAAACATCTTTAACACAGCAATAATTAGCGTATTCCAGACGACTTGAAGACTGTCCTCCCGTTGAAACAAAAAGCGGAAATTATCCAGTCCAACCCACTCGGAACCAGTTATGCCTAGCCAAGGCTTGTAATTTTGAAAGGCCATGACGATGCCGCCCATCGGAATGTAGCTGAATACAATTAAGAAAATGATGGCTGGCAGCAACATGATATGAAATGGCCACGTACGTTGCAGACTTCTCATTGCAGTTCCTCCTGTAACTCTCATGGTATACTTCAATTATAAAAGCGTTTTCGCTGTCCCAACAGTTCAAAAAACCAATATACATGGCACAAAAGCAATCATTTTTTATGCTGGCTAACGCGAATAAAACCTTTTTTCACACACATCGTAATATCGCATTCATTTCCATTTAATTCTGACGAAGCTGTATTAAAAAGGCTGTCCACCTTGGGACAGCCTGCCTAATCTGTTTCACAACATCAATGGTTTTTACTTTTCGACGCTTTTATACCATTCATTTACTTCATTTGTAATTTGTTCGCCTCCAGCAGTTTTCCACGTCTGCACAAAGGTATCAAAAGCAGAGATCGGCTGTTTGCCATAAATGATTTCATTGAAGGTCTGGCTTTCAATCTTATCCAGATAATCCTTTTTGGCCTTCATGGTTGGGGTAGTAGGTCCTGTAAACTGATCTTTCATAGAGATATCCTTCTGTTCCATGAGTACCTTGGCAGCCGCAGGAGTATCTTTCCCGTAATTCACCATTACATCTTTCTCCAGACGGGTCTTCGGTTCTCCACCGTTAGCCAAACTTAACAAAGCCTTCATTTGGGCATCAGGTATGCGCGCACCATCACGAACCAGCAAATAACGAATAGAATTTACATAACCGCCTGGTATTTTATCGATAGACAACAGCTTTCCGTTAGCATCCAAATCATAATCGTAACCCTTAAACAGTCCATTCGACAAATCACTGTCCGGTTTGGCATTTGCATAATGGTCAAACAAATAATTTTGATAGGTGAAAAGTGCTTCAGGATGCTGCATTTGTTTGTTGATTAGTACGACACCATTGGTGTATTGCGTTCCGTGTCGCATGGCTTTGTTGTCAGGTCCCGCTGGAATCTTGATCGGCTTCCACACGGCTCCCGGTGCATTTTTGACTGTATCCTGGAGCGGCCAGCCGCTCATCCAATATGGTCCAGGAATCATACCTGCTGTTCCTGCTACTGTAGGTTCTGCTGTTTTATTCTCATCCCACAAAGCTGCTTCCTGAGGAATGTATCCCTTTTTGAGCCACTCACTCAGCTTTTGCAAACCTGGCTTCATGCCAGGCTGCACGGAGCCATATTCCAAACTGCCGTTCGTGCCTTTGTTCCACTGCTGGGGTAGTGTGCCATACGCCCCGAAAATCCAGGACGGGTCACCCATCCAAGTGTTCATGGATGTTTTGAAACCGATGCTGAGCGGAATAACTTTGTCCGGAGCCAGTCCGTCTGGATTTTTATTTTTAAAGGCATCCATCACTTTTTCCATTTCATCCATCGTCTGAGGAGCCTTCATGCCCAGCTTGTCCAGCCAATCTTGTCGTACCCACAATACATAATCGTGGTTATAGGCGAAATCGAGTACAGGAATACCCATTTTTTTGCCATCCCGGCTATACTGATTCCATACGTTCGGATCCTGATTCATCGCCTGCTTCCAGGAATCGGAAGCGTACTTGTCAAACAACGGACCGACCTCTGCAAACATACCGGAATCGATCATATCCTGTGCCAGTTGCTCATTCTCCGTCCCCAGTACAACGACGTCCGGCATCTCCTGACCGGAGGACATAGCCAAACGCAGCTTCGTAGCAAATGCACCATTCGTATCCGTGACGGACCAAAGTGATTTGATGCTAATACCGAATTTCTCTTTAGCCCATTTCGTGGCAACGTTATCTTCTATAGATTCTCCATTTTTAAATTTTAAAGCGGGATCAACACCCCATACCGTGGATATTGTAACTTCCGGATTGTATTTTTCTTTGTATACGTTTTCAGTTTTAGCTGTGCTACTCGCATTTCCATCATTCCCTGTACCTGAGCAACCCACAAGGCCAACTCCTAATGCCATAGTTGCGGCGAGCAACGACAATAGCTTTTTTTTCGAATGAACTCGCATATTGTTCCCCCTCAAAAATCATTTTCTATTCTTTTATTATAAGAGGGCTTTTCTACGCCGCCTATGTCACAAAATAAATATTTCTGCACCTTTCCCAACTGATCTTTACTAATCTCATTTTTACTGGTCCCGAAATTCATGCGGAGTCATCCCGTAATGTTTTTTGAACATCTTGCTGAAATATTGGGGATTCTGATAGCCCAGTTCCGTCGTAATTTCGTATATTTTTTTGTTGGAATATTTGAGCAAATAAAGAGCCCGCTCCATTCTCATTCGGATAATATAGTCACCCAGACCTTCTCCGGTTTCAGCTTTATAAATTTTAGACAGATAGACTGGATGAAGATAGACCTGATCAGCAATCGTCTTAACAGACAGCTCCTGACCTTTATCCTGGGAGATGAGCTCCTGAACCTGCTTGACCACATAGCTTTTAGCGCTTTGCTCGCTTGCGGACCATTCAGATTTAAGTTTGTTCATCATGGAAAATATCCACTCTTTGAGATGGGGGAACGAATGAACCATTTTCTGCGCATGTACCGGATCGAAGCCTACTTGATCCATCTGTGTAATGAAACGTCCTTGTTTGTGCGCTGTATACATAAAGGCGCTCGTCACCGAAATAAACAGCTCATATAAATGCTCGCGTGTATATCCCACCTCTTCCATTTTTCCAAATACACGGCTCACTTTCGCTTCGGCCTCTTCCCATTGTCTGGACTCTAGCAGATGAGTAAGCGTAGGGTGCATATAAAGCCCCTCCAGTGACTTAACTGAGCTGTGTGGCTGTTCTGTCTGTTCTTCTATGAATAGCAGTGTATCCGTCTCCTCCTGATGGTTCCAGTATAAGGATCTAATCGCTGTCTGATATAGCTTAGGTAGCTTCTCTGGAAACTTAAACCATCCGGTTAATGCAACGTAAATTTCCCCTTTCAAGTAATTGCTCACATTTTTTCGAAAGGTTTCAATCGTCGCACGCAAAAAACTATTCTGCTCATCCATACTCCTTTCAGGAGTCAAATCCCGATTTCCTTCTATTAATACAATTAGGCAGTCATGCGGCGCTTTGCAATGCCAAACATGAAAATCGGGTGCGAACACTTCTTCAGCAATATTTCCAATCGCATACTCAATTAAGGATACTGAATGATAATCCATATCAGAAAAATGCTTGCCTAGCTGAATAAGCAGCATACTGGCAGGATGTCCCGTGCATAGCTTGATTTCGTACTGGGACATTTTGTCCTCTATTTTTTGTATAGACAAATTACGTCCTAGTACCAAATCATGCATCAAGTGGGTCCGCAGCACAGCAAAATCGTTCCTGCGACTATATTGTAATTGATGGACCTTGTCAAATTCTTCCCATTCTTCCTTTAGCGAATCCATGGCAGCTGACACACATTTCATAAACTCTTCATCATCTACCGGCTTTAAAATATAATCAAACGCCTTAAGCTGGATCGCCTTTTTAGCATATTCAAAATCGGCATAGCCTGTTAGTAACAAACATCGGATATGCGGCCATCGCTCGTTTACCTCAACAATCAACTCCAGTCCCGTCATGCCGGGCATACGAATATCCGTAACCAGAATATCAATATCGTACGCTTCCAGTACATCCACGGCTGCTAATGCAGAAGCTGCTTGATGAACCCTCTCGATGCCTAGCGTCTCCCACGGAATGGTAGCTGCCAGACTTTCTGTTACATAACTCTCATCATCTACTAGTAATATCTGAACCATCTGGTCCCTCCGTTTTAACTATATTCGAATTTGGCGAAGGCTCAATTAAACCATTCGCATGCTCTCCTTCTGTTGAGAGCGACCATTTTAAAACTGCACGCAATCCTCCCAATGGAGACAAAGAGAATTCCAGTCCTGCATCTTCCCCAAAATGTAATCGCATGCGTTGATGCACATTCCATAAGCCGTAGCCGCTTTCCTCTTCTACAGGCTTGTCAAGTGCTAATGTCAGGGATGTTATAGCCTCCTCACTCAAACCGAGTCCGTTATCATCCACAATCAGGCACATATTTGAGCCGACACGCTCAGTCATAATACGGATTATACCATCCTCCACTTGAGGTTCTATCCCGTGCAGCACCGCATTTTCCACCAGTGGTTGCAACACAAGCGGTGGAACCAGCAAACTGTTAGCCTGTGAAGAAATAACAATTGAAAACGTTAACCGTGGCATACGCATCTGCTGAATTTTTAAATAATATTGCACAAACTCGACTTCATCCGATAAAGGAACCAAATCCCTCTCCTGTCTTGTCGTATATCGATAATATTTGGACAAATTATGAGCCATGGCCACGACCGCTTCATGATTACGCAACTTTGCCATACTCGTAATAAAGGAAAAACAATTATAAAAAAAATGTGGATTAATTTGTGACTGGAGCTGCTTTAGACGCGCTTCCTTCACATGCAGCTTCTCAACGTAAACCTTCTCAAACAGCTCCTGAATCTGTTCGACCATCAGATTGAATTGACGGGACAGGAAAGCAAACTCGTGACTGCCCCTAGGGCTTAATCGAACAGCATAGTCTCCATCCTTTAATCTCCGAAATGCCCGCACAAGCTGGAGAATCGGCACTTGTACCTGTGAATGAAGTAGATAAGCAGCAATGAAGCCTACTAGTAGCGAGCCAACAACAGTAATATAAAATAGTCGATTGGATGAGTAAATCGGAGACATCATATCGGACAAAGGCATGTAGTCTATCAAATACCAGCCAGTCGTTTGCGAAAGAACGGCGTGAACAAGGTAACTCTCATCTCCAATTTTCACGGTCAGATTATCAACTTCATGCAATCCCAATTTTTCCAGTTTCGTAATCAGCTTGCCTGACAGCTCTTCATTTGCAGTACGATTATAAATCACTCCTACGCCTTTTTTATAATAAAAGGGTTCCTTTCGTCCATCGCCTTTGAAGCGGTCAAGCATGTCCTGAATATTGCTGCTGTCAAATTCAACCTTAATAATCGTGTTAGCGGTTTCTGGATTACCAAGTGAAGAAAACGGGGATAATGTATACAATGAAAATATAAATTGTTCCTTCCCACCGTACATTCTTTTTTTAGATACCTGCCAGCCGTTTTTAATCGATTGATTTAATTCTTCCTGATCATAAAAACTGGCTCCATTCTCTGATACAACACGTCCAAGCGAAGGTGAATAAATATTCAGCCCGGTTCTCCAATTGGAAGAGCTTTCCTGAAGCCCGAGCTTGGTTTGGATCCGTTTGACAAGGTTAATTCCATCCAGATTGAGAGTCTTGTCCTTTAAAAAAATCGCTTGAAAACTGGCTACGTCAGGATCATGAATCAGCAGATGCGGCCAGGAGGAAATCATTTCAATATTCGTATTCACCTGATTTTGAAAAAAAGTCAACTGGTTATAATTAGATTGATTCAGCTCATCCCGTAACACGCCTGTAGTTGTCTGATTTGAATAGACATACAGGATTAGCATAGGTATAAGCAATACGATAACGATGGAGACGATTTTAGTATAAAAATTAAATTTAAACATGAGTTCTACACACCCTCTGCACAAAAAACAGGCATACTTAAATGGTATGCCAGAGCCCTGACCTTCGTTGCCGTCATTACATACTATACATTATCAATGGTTGGCGGTGATAATATGTTTGACGCTAAGCAAATGGAATGGTTAGATCAACTATCCGCTGAAGACCTGGCCATTTTAGGTGCCGGCTTCAATACACTAGGTGATTTTTTTGATTTTCTGGCGTTGATTAAAGCCAAAAAGGAAGCGAGCCATAGTAATAAAAAGTAACGACACTATTTCACAACAAATTTAACACGAGTCCCATCCTCATACTCATCCAATTGATGACTGACCCATGATCCTGCCCCACGATTATCCTTAGGAGCTATGTATTTGACATTTGCACCTTTGCCACCTTCTGAGCACATAGCCATCGGCCATTCGTCACGATCGTACCCTTTACGAGTGGGAACGCCTGCAAGGGAATGCTTGCGATTTTGCTCGGCTCCTTCACGGTCAATTGTGCATACCGGTGATTTTCCCGCCCGAATGGCTTCCTTAATATGCTGAGCCGTTTCAGGATAACGACCTGACGGGAATTGCAGCGTAACCTGAGCTGATGAAGGCGGGTTCTCTCCTGTCATTTTTGTAAGAAGATTGCCTCCTTCAAACCAGTACGCGCCCGCAGCTAGCAGCACTAAGGTTATAAAACTTAGCAACTTTTTCTTCAATTTTCCTCTTCCCTTCAAGCTATTCCAGTAGATGACCTTCAACAAAGGTAATCCCCAGATTTTATTTTTTGTAACCCCTTACTGACTATAAAAAAAGGTTGAATATCCGACGACAAATAGTATAGAGAGGAGGTTGAACAAATGAACGATGAGATCAAACTGGCCGTGAGCCAAATGCAAGCCGTTGTAATCCGGTTACAGAATGGAAGTACCGTAATTGGCTGGCCTAAGCTCCTATCCGACGAAGAAACTCAGGAATTCAAGCTCTACGATGACGAACACGTATATACGATTTCCGTTAATGACGTGGATACAGTCGCAAGAGTTATTGTATAAGAAACAGGGAACGACTCAATGAGACATCCAGCGGACAAGCCCAAACAAGGCGCACCACAGGAGAAGACTGATCAGAATTCCCCAAAATAAACCTTTAAAAAGCTTCATACCATACTGACAACCTTTCCGACTGGGCTTTTCCCCATTATAACATGTCAGAAAGACAGCTGTCGCAGCTTGCTCTACATCGTCTTTGTATCATATATTTTAAAATTTAAAATCACGACGTAAAGCAAAAGTGCAACAATTCTGAAAATTATGCCTGATCACCAGTGAAAATGCAATCATGACATAATAAAAGTCACATTTTAATCAAAATTTAATGAAAATTTTCCGAAAATAATGTATAATTATTGACATAATAAAACGCACGAGGTGATCATCATGGCATTATTAAACAGAGTTCAGGAATTAAAATTGCAACTGCCTAACGAGCATCATAGCATTTCACAATACGTGGAGCATGCATTGCATTCGATTGACAGTTTTGTGGAACAACATCGTCAATTTGTAGCCGCTCAAGCTTTATATGGTGAAAAAATCAATGGCACGGAAGAAAGACTGTTCCGCGACACGATTTCTGAGATTAAAGCCCAGCTGGTAGCTACTCTGGAAAAGACAGTTGAAGACTTCGCACACAAAGGCGATAAGCATTGGAAAAATCATTATCAGGACGGCGTAGAATAAGCTGAAAATAACCCCCGGTCTTTGGACCGGGGGTTATTTTGTATAAGCCAAATGTAGCAATATAGGTAGGCTATTTTAACACTCTGGCAGATGTCGCTACAGTCTTACCACCATAGACCACTTTGATACTGGAACTTCCGGTATCAAGCGCCTTCACCTGACCGCCTGTAACCTGTACGATCGACGGTTTGGAAGATGTCCATACCGCTGAGCTTGTCACATTGGTAGTTGCGCCTGAATCATAAACTGCATTCACACTAAGCACTTGAGATGAGCCTTTAGGCAGCTTCAGGTTTTTATTGCTCAATACCAGTTTGAGCAGCTTAGGTGTGACTTTGATCTCAACGTTAAACGACTTATCCTGATACGTGCCCGTAATAGTTGCTGTTCCAATTCCAATAGCTTTAATGGAAGAGCCTTTTACAATCGCTACGGAAGCATTCGATGTTGTCCATTTCACTTTGCTGCTTAGAGTAGCTTTTTTACCATCCGTATATATGCCGATGACTTTGATGGACTTACTTCCTTTCAAATTCATATCAGCACTCGAAAAGCTTGGTGTCAATGTAGAAATGGCTCCTTCCACAATGACAGGCACTTTCACGTATTTATTCATATACATAGCCTTGATTCCTGAGTTACCACCACTTACCGCTTTTACTTTACCATTTCCTACTGTAACTGCGGCTGTTGTAGCTACCCAGCTTACCTGATTGGTAACATCAAGGATTCCGCCACCAGCCATGTGAGCTTTTACTGTCGGAATACTCGCTTCTTGGCCTGCGACCAATACGTACTTTTTCTCAGAAGCCGTCAGCTTGAGCACTTTATATTGCACGGACACTGGAATGTCCAGCTTGATTGCACCAACTGTAGCCGTCAATGTTGCACTGCCTGGGTTCACTGCAACCAGCTTACCGTTTGCTATTTTGACTGCACTTTCACTGCTTAAGCTCCATTTCACATCGGATTGAACTGCTTTTTTAGCCCCATTGACCAAATAAGCAGATATCGTCGGAAGAGAAGTTTTGCTTCCTGTTTCGAGAGCCAGACTGGCTTTGCTCGATACCAGCTTTTCAACAGTTGGCAGCACATTGATCTTCAGCGTCTTGCTCAAACCGTGATAGGACGCTGTAATCGTCGAATTTCCTGCATCCATCGGAGTGATTTTACCCTGCTCCACTGTGGCAACCAGCGGATTGGACGAAGTCCATTCTGCCGTGTTGGTTACATCGGTTTTGCTACCTGTCAGGCTCACATCGGTTGCATTGACCTGAAATGGGGAGCTTCCCAGATAGACCGATTTGGGCCCAGTCTCGCTCAGTGTCAATGCCTGGGAAGAAGAACGCACATACACGATCGTTTGTGCTTTAAGTCCATCCTTGTCGGCTTTAATGTAAGTCACGCCTTTGGCAAGAGGACGTACAAGTCCACCTTCTACGGTAGCAACGGTCGCATTCGAAGATGTCCATTCCACACCGGACACATTTTCCGTACCGCCTCCGGTAAGCACACCTTGAGCAGTCAGTTGCTTCGATTCTCCACCAATGGTCAGATTCAAAGGACCAGACGTATTTATTTGCAGCTTGCTGTAAGGCGATTTTACTGTAATTGTCGTCACTACCGTCCGGTTTTCATGTGTGGCGGTAACTTTGACCTGCCCTTTCGATACTGGGGTAATGAGTCCCTGTTCTACCTTTAAGATACTTGAATCCCCGGAGATCCATTCAGCTTTTTGGGTTACATCCGTTTTGCCCTTTTCTGTCACCATCCACACTTTCAATTGAGCAGGGTTTCCGCCCAGATTTACTGAAGTCGCATTTTGACTGTCCCACTCCACCGTGTAAGACGTGCTCTCCTCAGCCCGGATCAAACCTGCTGGCCATGCTGCAAATACAAACATCAGCAAAGCAAGTAAGAAGGTACTCCGTTTGCTCATACTCTTCATTCGTTTCTCTCCCTTGGTTTCATCTTTATAAATAGGGTATTATTAACAGCCCCTTACCTTTTATCGGTAAACAACGCACTTAATTGAACCCTTCATCAAAAAAAGGTGGAATATAACAGTTAAAGTTCTCCGCGCAGCGACCTCACCACGAACAAATGCTCTTCCTTAGACAAGGTTTGTCCATCTTCAAGGACCACATCGTGTGCCGTGTGACTAACCAACTTTACATTGTAAGCAATCAGCTGATCATCTCTCCAAATCGTCACCGCCGACTGAAAATGAATGGCATTATCAAACTGTAACGGAACGTTCATTACATAACCAGTGGAGTTCAGCTTCGCTGGATGGCGGCTTCTACGCTCACGCCCCGGAGGAAGCATGGTAATATACGTAATACTTTCAAAAGGAATAGCCAGCATTTTCGGGCCTAAAATAACGCACTTTCGTGTATCATCCCATTTTTCGAGCGTGCCGCGCACCTTCTGGGTATGACCGTTGTTGCCGTGATATAAAATGACCTGACGTCCCTTCCATTGACGCATGTCCTCACCTCCAGTGCTAGCGGTTAGGAATCTCCCACCGAATCGGTTCCATTCCATGCTCCAGCAAAAATGCATTGGTACGCGAAAAAGGTTTGCTGCCAAAAAAGCCTCTGTGAGCCGCCAGTGGACTCGGATGGACGGATTTTAGCACCAAATGCTTGCTGGTATTCACGAAGCTTGCTTTTTTCTGAGCATGGCTCCCCCACAAAATAAACACTGCTGGCTGGTCACGCTCATTAATCGCTTCAATGACAGCATCCGTGAAACGTTCCCAACCTATTCCCTGATGAGATTGCGGTTGTCCTTCACGCACGGTCAACACATTGTTCAACAGCAGCACACCTTGCTCAGCCCAAGGAACGAGGTAGCCCTGATTCGGAATGGGAGTGCCGATATCATCGCGCAGCTCTTTGTATATATTTAGTAGAGACGGCGGCGTTCGCACACCGGGTCTAACGGAAAAGCTCAAACCGTGAGCTTGTCCCTCTCCATGATATGGATCCTGTCCCAATATAACCGCTTTGGTCAGATGATATGGCGTTAGTTTGAGTGCGGAAAATAAGTCTTCTTTCGGGGGATATACCTTATGTAACTTGTACTCCCGGGCTAACGTATACCTTAATTCATTAAAGTAAGGCTTTTCGACCTCTTCTCGTAGTACATCATCCCAGTCATTCCCAAACATAACCCTGTCTCCTCTCGATATGTAGATCTGCGAAAACTGTAAACTTTTTTATTCAAAAAAAATAAGCTGAACCCCTCATCCGGAGCCAGCTTATTTATTCGTTACCTGTGTTATATGCCGAAGGACCAGGAAAATATCCTTACGGTAATCAGCTACCGCAGGGTCTAAATTCGATTTCCTTATTATAACATTAACGATAATGATGTCAAGTAACTGAAAGCTTAAATCCCCTCAGAAGAAAAGCCATTTATTGCTGTATTTGTTACGAATTTGTATGAGCATTCAAGTATTCCAATGCATTATATAACATAACAGCAGCTTCAGCACGTGTAATCTCGCTTTTTGGATGAAACTTTTCATTCGCATCCAAGACATTGACCTTGTACACTAGCGAGCGTTGAATGCTACCTTGGTAAGACGGCTCCAGTTCGCTGTCATCAGCAATATTCGCAGGTGCAATTTTAATCATGGGAAGAACGCCTACTTTTTCCATGCCCTGAATCAGCATGTGGGTGAACTCTTCCCTGGTCAGCGCTTTGGCAGGATCGATATCTTTTGGAATGTCTACGCCATTATAATGCGCTTTGATAAAAGCTTCAGCGTACCATGCGGTATCCCTAACATGGGGGAACAGTCCACTGGCCTGTGGCGCTTTATTAAAATCAATCGCGGCCAAACTGAGCTGGAGTCCGCCGGAGATCAACTGAATGCCTTGGGCAGCGGTCACTTTAGATGACGGAAGAAACTGCGTGTCAGAGACACCTTTGAGTAGACCCTGATCTTTAAGGGATATGATTTTTTCTTTGCCGCTTACGTTGTTCAAATCCTTGAATTGACTGTCTGCCGCAGACAGTTGACTTCCAACGGAGAAGGACAAAATGGCTACGGTTGTAATGGCTGCGAATGCACTTTTTCTCATACTCATGTTAAGTTCCACCTTGTAGTTGAATTAGGCCGCTTGGCCATTAACAACTTCTTTGACGGAGTACAAGCTGGAAAGGTTGCAGGCCAAATTCACTCGGTCCCTCTACCCCTTTGATTATTCAATGAACTCAATACTTTCACAAACTCAAGCGCTGCTGGAGTCACTTCATCAAAAGAATGCGATATAATTCCGATTTCTCTTGTAATCCTGGGGTTAATTTCTTTGGTCATGAGTGAATGAGACACGGACGAAAGTGTAAACCGGGATATAATGCCAACCCCCAAGTTTTTTTGAACCATGTGGACTAATGTTTCAGCCGTTTGAACTGTGAGACTCTCCTGAAAGGGGATATGCTGTTCATGTAAGGTATTCAGTACAGCAGATTCATGCCCTCCTTTACAGAAGATAAGTTCATCCTTGTGCTGTTCCAGAGAAACCTCGCGTTCAGCTTTCAAAGGATGATTCTCCGGTATGATGGCAACCATGGAATCATGCTCCAGAATGTGAACGTCATAATGTTCAAAAGGGGAAGCTACGATTCCAATTTCGACGGTTCGATCCTCCACCCACTGTTTAATTTGATTGGAGTTTCCTTCCATCAGTTCAATAGTGACTTGCGGATATTGGGAGCGGAAGGAACAGATCGCTGCTGGAAGCAAGTTCGTAGAGGCAGCCGGAAAAGAGCCTATCTTCACCTTACCGCGCAGAAGCTTGTTCTCCTGACACGCAAGCTGAACCATTTTATGTTCAATCTCTTTCATTTGTCTGGCTAGGATCAGCATTTCCTTCCCCACATCGGTCAGTAAAAGTCCATTCTGCTTGTCGCGAATAAACAGTTTTACCTGCAAGGTGTTCTCAAATTGTATCAAAGCCTTACTAACAGCAGGCTGGGAAATAAACAGCGCTTTGGCAGCCTCCGTCATATTCATTTTCTCCGCGACCTTCATAAACACTTCGAGATGATGCATATTCACAGACATCCACCTATTATAACCATCTGGTTATTCCTTCTATGAAATATAAGTATTTCAGTTATATAAAAACATACCTTATGATTAAAAACAACTCCAGCTCCTGAATAGCCATGTTTGTGAACTTATCATTAGAAGGGGATTAGAATATGCATTCAACTCAGAATTTTACCAATCAATCTACCAGAGTATCATCTGATACACTTCCATGGGGTGGGTTGCTGGCGCTTGCCATGACCGGATTTATTGGTATCCTCACTGAAACTCTGCCCGCTGGCTTGTTGCCACAAATCAGCAAGGGACTCGGAATTTCGGAAGCTTTGGCTGGCCAGTTAGTCACTTTGTATGCTCTCGGCTCACTCGTCGCTGCCATCCCTTTGACTGCTGCAACAAGGGGCTGGCGAAGACGTCCTTTATTATTGCTCTGCATCGTTGGTTTTCTTATATTTAACACCATTACGGCGGTGTCTTCCTACTATTTTCTGACGCTGGGTGCCCGTTTTCTTGCAGGCGTATCTGCTGGTGTATTATGGGGAATGCTTGCTGGCTATGCTCGCCGAATGGTGCCGGATGCGTTAAAAGGACGCGCCATGGCCGTCGCTATGTCAGGTACCCCACTGGCACTTGCCCTTGGCGTTCCATTAGGAACTTTCCTCAGTTCGTTTGTGGGCTGGAGAATGGTATTTGGTACCATGTCCTTTCTGGCGGTAGTCTTAGTCGTATGGGTACTATGGAAACTTCCCGATTTTCCCGGGCAGGCCACCCACCAGCGACTCCCGTTGAGTAAGGTTTTCACAATTACCGGTGTACGTCCCATTCTAACTGTCGTTTTAATTTGGGTGCTGGCGCATAATATTCTTTACACCTATATCGCTCCCTATCTAAATCAAGCTGGACTGGCCTCCCAAACGGATGTGGTGCTGCTTATTTTTGGAATAACTTCGGTTGCCGGAATCGGGTTGATCGGTGTATTCATTGACCGCTGGCTGCGTCTACTGGTACTCGTGAGTACCTTCGGCTTTGCTATCGCTTCTTTGGCGCTGGGAATCGGAAGTCACCAACCTGCTGTCGTCTATTTAAGTGTTGCCTTGTGGGGACTGACCTTTGGCGGAGCCGCTACCTTACTACAGACCGCATTGGCGGAAGCGGCAGGTGAGAGCGCAGATGTGGCTCAGTCTATGCTTGTAACCGCTTGGAATTTGGCTATTGGTGGAGGCGGTTTGATTGGCGGGATTCTTCTGGAGACACTTGGAATCAGCTCTTTCCCGTGGACGTTGCTGATTCTTATGCTACTTGCCTTCATTGTTTCGTGGGGTGCTAAGAATCATGGGTTCTCCCCCAAGAGACGTGGGTAGACCTATTGCCCTATAAAAACATCGTCGTTTAAATGGCTGAGAATCAAATCCACATTTGGCAAGAAGCTCAACGAATATGTAGATCAGGTCATAAAGAACCTTCCTGTCCATCTAACTTCATGGATTGGAAGGTTCTTTTATCAAAAGTCATACAAGCTCTAAGATTCTTTAATATAATACCTTCTCCAGACAGCATGCCAATTCATCATCGGGAAGGGGCTTACGATGCGTATTCTCCAGGTAGATATGTTTTTCTGTTTCTGGCATTAAATATTGTTTGTACCACAGGAACATATCCGGACTGTCTCCCTGAATGCGAAGAAATCTCCGCACTGTGTCCGCATGAGAAATAGTATTATCCAGATTGGTCAACCAATCCGCCCGGTAGAAATGCTCCCATCTTCCAGTCCCTGCGAGCGAAAGCGCTTCTTTACCCATCCGGTAGCTCCAAACTGCATGAGAAGCTTGTATAAATGCTCGCGGATAATCTCTCTCAAGAAACAGCCCATAAGAGATACATAAGCTAGCCAATCCACGTGAACCGCTCAGATGCAGTTCAATCTGCACAAGCAGCTGATTATGAAGTCTGCGACTTTCATCTTTGGGCAATTGCTTCATGATTCGTAGACACCGCTCCCGCAAATCGCCCCAATCTGAGATAGCCGACTCAGCTTTTTCCTTGAACCAGATTACCTGTTCAGGAAAACTCCTTTCTCCAGTAGCCCAGTACAGCCGTTCATCACTGCCTTCTTTGCCTTGTAGCCAATAGCCCATAATTTGCCGAGCCGGATGGTGATAGAATTCCTCGCCAGCCCGATCATCCTTATGTGGACCATAAGCGATAGTACAACTGGAGAAATCCCGGTATAATCCGGAAATCTCTTGATGGTAACAGCTGTATAACCGCTCGATAAAATCAGTAAGTTGCTCTTCGGCATCCACGTCACCATTCGTCCATAAATTCGCTACCAAATCCAGCGTATATAAATGTGGCAAAATATTACCTGAATTGACCAGCAGATACTCGTCTGCTCCTGTAGTAAACGCTGCTGTTAATTCGTCTACAATCAATCCAGCTGAGGAGGGAAATTGGGTAAGATGGTTCGACGCCTGCAAGTCGTGGAAGGTCACATGATAATATACTCCATTCTGGCCCCCATCCTCCGCCTCGGGCAATGCCGGTACACGATAGTTGAGATTCCCATGGCGCCGGGATACCATTTTACCGTAACCATTGTCCGCCCATATTTTGATCACCCCTTCGGGCACTTCAATATGCCCCTGCTTGTATAGCTCGGCTATCTCACCATACATCGCCATACAGCACACTGGTTGCTCCACAAATTCACAGATCATATTGTACTGCTTGCGAACCACGTACGATATTAATTGTCCGCGTTTGTCCGGCGTATTAAAGGAAGGATCATCTTCCCAGAAAGGCTTGTCACCCTGCCCACGAAAGGACAGTACCCATACAATTTTCTCTCCCTTCTGCCGTTCAATCGCTTCCTGCCATAGCTGTTCAAACAACTCGGGATGCTCTTTGTAGCTAGCCTGTTTACCCGGAAAAGCGCGCAAAAACATCTCCGCACCCAACGGCTCAGCATGATGATGTGTAATCCATAACCCCATTTCTGCTGCAAGCTTATGATGGATACCCGTACGTGGTAAATCTGTTCCCGGGATCACCATGTTGCCACCACAGCGCAGTAACGCTTCAAAAACGGGCTGCCATACCTGCTCCGTCGGTGGATAATCATCCTTCCAGCCAATCAGGCATACCTCATCATTGACAAACCATCCCCGATATCGGACCTTGGACGGTATACTGTCATAATCCTGACTCGGCAAAACTATTGTATCCCGCTTAGGCGGGAGGACCTCCGCCCAGAACCAGAACGGGTCTACGCCCAGAGCGAAGCGGCTGTAATGAAGCAGTCCATAAATGATTCCTAATTCATCACGGCCGATAATATGAAGCACCGTTCCCTCGCTACCAGTAACAAAACGTAGACAATAGCCCTCTGGCCAATGCGGACAGCTATCTCCTTCCTGCGCATAACGGATAATTATCGAGGACTCTTCTTCTGTTTGCAATAGATCTCTACCAAATACTTGCTTATGATCTCGCGTAATCATGTTCCAGGCGTGGGCAATTGGCACACTTCCATCAGTTTGAAGATTGTATCCGCTTTCAGATGAAATAGTCAGAGGTTCACAGGCTTTCATTTTATTGTCATCTCCTATTTTTTCAACTATGAGGATTCTTCTTTTCTTTATTTTATAGGTTGGTAACATACTTAGATAGTCTATAAAAGCTATTCAAACATAAAAATATCTTTTTTTCGGTAAACCACTTGAGAGTTGAAGCTTAATTCGAGAAAGAAAAAAGTAAGTAACGGGAGCGAAAAAGAAAGACTTGACTGCTACACTAAAAATGTTTCAAAAAACAGACTGCTCTGAAAGATTCTAGTGCAGCAAAAAGGAGACTTGATATAAATTGAAAAAACGGTTTGCCGCTTTATTGCTGTTGGCATTGCTGGCACTTATACCGGTCCAGGCATACGCTTTCCTGGAAGAATGCTGGAAGGCTTTCGAGGATGCAGGATATAGTAGAGACCAACTTGCAGCACAATATAATGGCCGGATCGGCGTCTTTGCAGGAATTACCGGAACGGGTTTCAATTTAAACGGGCACTGCAATCCATGAGGCCTGTGAGCATATCTATAACGGAGAATGCGAGATGGCCGTCGCAGGGGGAGTCAACTTATACCTTCATGCCAAGAGAAGCGGAAACGATAGACCCACAGGAGCGCTTATTCCTGGAATGCGTTTATGAAACCATAGAGGATGCGGGTTATATTTTTCTAGAAGTGCATTTACCAAATTAATGTGATCAAAATGGGAGTGGGTTAATAAATATTGCTTTGAGATCACCATTCAATTGTTGAAGATAAGACTCTATTTTCAATAAATCCCACGATGGGTCAACAATAGCAATGTCTCTTGTTTTCTTATCAATCACAAAATATACATAGTTAATGAAATTCATAAAATGGACTCTTAACTGTTCCATATGATAAGTCAGACCTGTATAGTTTTGAGCAAACTCAAATAAATTTACGCATAACTGCTGCGGTATGTTTCCTTTACCCAGCCGATCAAGTCATGATCCAAATATGTTGCCTGCGCTTGGCTTTATACTTCGTAATTTTGCCAAAACAAAAACGCTTCCCCGGTTATGAAGTGCCCCCTGTCAAGTAGACAGCTATCAAAAAGAATATTTAAGCAGCCTGAGTCCTGTATTCATAAGGAGTCAGGTTGTTTAGTTTCTCTTGAAAGCGTTCATGGTTGTAGAAATGAATATACTTTTGAACAGCATGCTCCACCTGTTGAGCTGAATGGAAGGAGTGGAGATAGAAACACTCGGTTTTAAAATGACTGAAAAAGTTCTCTATACATGCATTGTCCCAGCAGTTCCCTTTTCGGGACATGCTGGCCTGTATTCCGTATCGCTTGAGCAGGTTGGTATATTGGCGAGAGGTATATTGAAATCCTTGGTCGCTATGCAGTAGAACACCTTGCGCATCCTGTCGCTTTCTTGCTTTTTTCACTGTATCCAACACCAGGCTCAAATCGTTTCTGCGGCTGATCTGGTAGGCAACAATTTCGTTGTTAAAAAGATCCTGAATCGCGGAAAGATAGAGCCTCTGTCCATTGAACATGAGGTAAGTGATGTCCGTTACCCACTTTTTATTCGGTTGGTCAGCCTTAAATTCCCGGTTCAGATGATTGCCAGAAATGACGTAGGCTTCTTTCTTGCCGTAGTAAGGTCTCTTCCTACGAATGATCGCCTTGATTCCCAGTTCACCCATAAGTCTCCGTACACGCTTATGATTCATATGTATGCCGTAGATTCGATTCAACCAAACCTTTATTCTGCGGTAACCGTATATTCCCTTCAACTTCTCGTAACATGCCATGATTTTTAGCTTCACGGCTTCATCTTCCCGCTGTTTGGGTGAAACGAACATCTTCCGTTTTATCCACTTATAAAAATCACTTTTAGACACTCGGGCCAGTTCACATAGTAGGACAATGCTATGTCCCTTACTAAGCAATTCTTGGATCACCGCAAACCTTTTACTCTTGGGTACAGCGTCCATTCCTCCTTTCACATCTGCAAGAGCTTTTTTAGCATTTCATTTTCTGCATCAAGGCGTTTCAGCTTAACCTCCGGATCTTCAGGTCGTGTTCGAGGTCTGCCGATGCCAGGCCCTTTTGCTTTGCCACGTTTTTCCTCTAGACCTTTCATTCCCTCGGCTTTGAAGTGTCTCACCCATCGGCGAACCAGAGAAGCGTCAATCTCCATTTCTCGTGCCACGTTTTCATATCCGATGCCCTTTTTGAGGTACAGATCCACTGTCTTTTTCTTGAAGATCACATCGTAAGTTTTTCTTATTTCTCCCATAAAAAAATCCCCTCCATAATAGACAGATTAGACGGCTTGCTCTTTTCTGTCTACTATGAGGGGATCATATCATTAAAGGTGAGGCGTTTCGTTGGTTCTGTGTACCTAAAACGGAATACTCCGCAGGTACCAAGACCTTTCATTATTTTTGTTCAATTAATGATGATGTGTCCATGGTAAATCAAGAATGCCGAGGACCGGGATCGAACCGGTACGGTAGTCACCTACCGCAGGATTTTAAGACATGAGTTTTTAATATACTGTACTGGCATACAGTTCCAAAATCCAGTATTCTCAAGGCTTTTATATGTTCGTATATGTTCTCATTTGGACTGTATTCTACACAAAATACTACAGTCTGTCCCCAATTCGTCCCCAATAAAAAGAGCAGGAGGATTAATTCCTTACTGCTCTTTTTGCCTTCTACTAAATGCAAAATCAACATCCGATATGTTTATTGCTCTAAAATCCATTGTTCTAAGAAGGCTCTCGTTTCGCGAGCTGGAAAATACCATTTCCTCCCTATTTTTCGCTTGATAAATCTCGGATCATGAAAAAAGGTATCAAGAATTGCATTCCAACTCATACACGTTCTCTTCTTTAATTCTTTTGTATCCCAAAATACATATTCAGCATCTACTGCTTCCACCAACTCCGAAATTTTCTTCAATATTAGCTTTTTCGCTTCCTTTTCATCTACACTAATCTCAATCAAAATCCTCATCCCTTTTTTGTAGAGTGCTAAACTAATTAATGAACGCATAAAAAATCCTCGGATATATACCGAGGAATCGTTTTAACAAAAATTATCTTTCACACGCCACTCCATCACCATCACGATCCAACTTTCTACTGTAACCTGGTTCTCCTTCATAGATTGGATCGGCGCCAGCAGCACGAACCGCAGAGCAGTTTTTATAGTATACACTACTTGATGATTCTCTTGGTTCAGAATAAGTTTGAACGACTTCCTTTTTAGGAGTAACTACTTTAGGCTTAGATTCTTTCACACCTGAATCATTACTTTTAGATTCAGTCTTTGTAGTTGTCTTTTGAGCTACCTTCTGATTGAATCCTTCTTCTTGCGCATAGTTTTCAATACTCCAGATGCCTGTTCCATTTTTTTGAGCGGTGGTTTGGATCTTTTTGAATTGATCGACATATTTAACGTTTGGCGTGTCTATGTAGGCCACACGAGCATACCCTTTTTCGATTAACATTTCATTCAGCATCTTATCTCCAACCCATATATATCCAAGTAAACGACCATACTTATCTCGTTCAGAAACATCAAGCTCTAGGGAAAGATTACCTTGTTTTAATAGCTTCAGCGTAAAAGCAGATGCTTCTTTTGCAAACGGTTGAACCGGTGTACCCTGTTTTACACTTTCAGGTGTATCTACTAAAAGTAGTCGAATCTTTTCCTCTTTCCCCTGAACTGATGCTTTAAACGTGTCTCCATCTGTTCCCGCTAATAAGGTTATAGGAATACGTTTTGGTTTTTCAGAAGCTGATTCGTCATTCGTAGTTGAGGTAGAAATAACATTTGTTTGTTCAGCTTTAACTATAGTAGGTGCTTTAGGTGTCTGTTCTACTTTAGTCGAAATTGACGGTGCTTCACTTGATAATTCCTGCTTGTTATTTGACAGATTCCCGATGAATACTAATAAAAATAGGCCAGCAAGTGAAAATAATACTATTGCTAGTTTACTTTTCTGATTTTCTCTCCTAGCACTCTGATATTTTTTATAACCCCAGTATCCAAGTCCTCCTGCGATAATAAGCAATCCTAAATATTTAATAATCGCCACAACTACAATTACTGCTAAGATAATTCCTATAACCTTTCCCTTTCCATTACTCTCATGATATCCCCCTAGGTATTTAGTTCTAGGATAAATATACCATGAATATTTTCCAATATATATACTTTTATGACAGAAATCGCACGAATCTTCTTATGCCCCTAGATTATCTGCTAGATACTTGCTGAAATAATATCCTCTAACTTAATCCAACTAAAATCATCCTCGCCACGAAACAGTTTTACTTCCCTGCGAGCAGTATTTATAGACGTGATTACACCTGTGAGTTCTTCGTCATCGAACGGGCTAAAAACCACTATCGATACAGGCTGACGTGTGTTGTAAGAGACTATAAGTGCCTGCTCAATTAGCTGCACTTCTTGATCATCAAGTTCAGGCTTACCACGCCGTTGGCGATCTTTCATGAGCTTTAGATATGCTTCCTTATGTTCAGGGACGATTATCCGACTGCTTTCCCATAATCCATTGCCCTCAAGTTTCTTTCCCATGTAAGTAGCCTCCTGATGTGTTATGTAGAAATTACATTCCGAACATACGTTCTACACAAGAGATTTTCATACTAGAAAAATATTCCTAGGTCTGATAGACTACTTGTAAAATGAGGATTTTGCAAAGTCCTGAAATATTAAAAGAGGAGATTATTATGAAGCGCCTTCTTACCTTATTGTTAATTTTTGTTGTCTATTTTGGAACGATTCCAACAATTCATGCGAATCCGTCGAATTATCGTATTTTTTTGGATGGAAAAATTGTGACACTTCAATCTGCCCCTCGCATTGAAAGTAACACCCTTATGGTTCCAGTTGTCCCGTTGTTAAAAAAATTAGGCTATACAGCTGCTGTAGATCCCGATATTCCTGATCGTGTAAAAATAACAAATTCGAATAATTCGATTACCTTTGTGATTGGTGCTAAAAATATTTATATCAACGGAAAAGAAATTCGTATGCCTATTAGCTCTAAATCATACAATGGAGTAACTTACCTTCCTCTGCGTGCAATTTCGCAAGCACTCGGGAAACCGTTTGGCAGTAACTCTACAGAACAGTACGCCTGGATTGGAGTTACACCGAGTAAAAACCAAAATATTCCAACAGAGTTGCAAGGGAAAGATTTTAGAAATGCTATATGGGGTATGACAGTTCAGCAAATTAAAAGGTCTGAGACACTGCCTCTCATCAATGCTGTCACTGAATTAGATGATTACGGCGCGAGTAATATGTACTATACTTATTTGGACTACAGAGGTGAATACAACGGGTACAAAGCAGTTTACACTTATATCCTAACTGGGAAAGATAAGAACAACACTAAACTGTATGACGGCCAGATTTTATTTCCTGAAAAATTTAGTAACATGCAAAACTATATAGATCGATTCTTTAAAATTAGTTCTAAAATGCAATTGGTATACGGTGCACCAGTTCAAACGGAGCGACCACGAGGAAGAGATCAGAGTAAATGGGCGGAAGACCTGTCTTTAGGTAATCTCTCTTTAACCGATTACTACAATGTCGGTCGAAATTCTTATTATATCCGATTGTACAAAAGTATGCATTCTGAATATCCTCAATTGGATATTTTGGTGTCTCAAAGATAATATTAGACTTTTTTCTGAGAATCAGCACGCCAGTGTAATTGATTTTATCAAATACTTCGAAGATCTATAGAACTGACTAGACAAAAAGCTCTGCCGCCCCATTAAGGTCAGCAGAGCTTTTTATTTATTTAGAGTATTCACTTACTTCAAACGTCAAAATACGATCATACAGCATGTAATCCTTACGGCTGCTGAATGGTCCTTTATTATTGTCATGTTTATTGATTGCATAGGATGCTGATCCAGAACCAGCCTGTTTACCCTCATACCAAGCAATGAAGTCATTAACTTCTTTCATGCTCAGGTCAAACTCTTTTTCCAAGCCGGTTGTCATGGTGACCACCAAAATTGCACGGTTGCCTGATGGAGATTGAGGATCCGTAGGCTCGCCAGTCGATGGTTCATTAGGATTTGTTGTACCAGGCTTGCTTGGATTAGTCGGTTCTTCTGGAGATGGATTTCCTGGTGTTGTCGGATCAGTCGTTGAAAGCCCCGTTGGTGTAACTACAGCTTCATTGGAAATCGATGTCTCAACACCATTGAAAATAGCTACTACTTGAAAATAATAAGTTGTTTCATTTATCAAATTAGGAACCACATAGTTACCAGCCGCGTCTTTTTCTACAGAAATTGAATCTGTATATTTATTAGGTTGTGTACCGTAATTAATTTTATAATTAGTAGCATCCTTGATTGTATTCCAACTTAATTTAGCAGACGAGTTCTGTGGCTGACCCTTAAGATCAATTGCTTCCACCATGCCAATAGTTATCTCGTTAAATGCTAACCATGACGAACCTCCGTTAGCATCAATTTTTATACCATCATAGGTTCCAAGCTTCACCTTATCAGGCTGTGACGTTGTATATGTAGCAGTTAAAGAATGAGTTATTTGCTCACTTATTGGTACCCACTTTCCACCTTCTAATCCATAAATGGTGTATGAAATCTCTCTCGGTGGCGTAGCAGCAGTAGTAATATGAACGAAATTTATTTCGATTGGGCTAGGAAAAATTAATTCAATATTCCCTTTGAATGTACTGGCATTCCAATACGTTCCGATGTCTCCATCTATTGAATTCCCCGCTACAAAGTTGCTATAAATACTGCTAGCTTTTGCAGTAGTTCCTTCTGGAGGTGAGAATCCAAGCATCCCTTTTACTGTTTTATTTAGTGCAGCTGCATGTGTTACAGAAGGTAGTAAGATGATACTAATTAGAAAAAAAGTTAAAACAGTAGTCATAAATTTCTTTGACATGATTATTAGCCCCCTATGAATATCTTCTATATCCATAAAGATAGATTAACACTCTCATATTGTCTAAACATAAACTTGCTGATCTATAAATATAATCTATATTTTTGCATATTTATTTTTTATTGGGTATTAGTAAGACTCATACCAGTTACCCGGTTGAGCCTTTCACATCTACTCTAAATTCAAACTGCTTACGCAAGAAATAAGATCCGTTAATTTTAATCGACTCCGGTGTAATCTTCTCCACTACTCCACCGTAGTCCACAATATCTATTAAATCATCTCCCAACAACTGGACCCCATATACTCTTACCTGGATTAATGCAGCTGCAAACAGCTCTATATCGGACTTTAACACTTTATATGTATAGTTCATGCTGATCACCTCAAATAGCTATTCGGTGGATTCTGTGGTAATTCCTGCAACGAAGAAGGTCCCGCTAACCTAATGATTGGCGGGACCTTTTTACCTATTCCGTTTAGAATCTATAGCTAACCAAGTAGCTTTTCCTTCAATTCAACACTCCTATTGCTCTCGGCCAGCTTTTCAAGCACTTCTCGAGCATCCCACTCATGAATTGGATTCTCTCTAAGTTGATAATCTTTTATAAATTTTTCAAACACTTCGTAACTCAACTCAAAATCATTAACTTTGAAATGCTCTTCAAAGTTTTTAGTGATTTTTTGAACATCGGGGTTACTTTGATCAGGATGCAAACGCATGTTAAATAACATGCAAAGATTCGTTATAAAATGTTGATCTTCGCTACTAAGTTCTTTTTCTGCACACCACTTATCATATGGTGACAATTCATCTTCTGCTAAACGCAACAATACAGATTTCCATTCAAGCAAAATGTTCATACGCTTCTCAAGCTGAGTTATATCCGGGTTTTCCATGATGCACCTCTCGTTTTCAGATCATTAAAGTATTACTTTGCTACCATAATAAATCAACCACTCAACAACCATCCCTACTCCTTCTGCGATTCCTTTACTAACGACTCCTCTCAATTCCTGCACGATCGCAGACCTTGCGCCTGCGGCTATTTCAGCAGTAGTCAATTCTACTGCTCCTAAGTAGCTTTCAAGAACACCAAAAACCCTATTGTTATATTTAATAACAGCTGCCACTGTCTCTGTATCAAAGAATTTTTCCAGAGTCCACCGCGACACAGGGTTATCGATAACATATCTTAATGCTTTAATAGCAGTTTCTACAGCCTTAACTTTCACACCTTGGGTACTAACTTCCCCATCAGGCTGTACAGTAGGAGCAGGCGGAGTTACAGTATTAGCATCGATTGTTGGTGTTGTTCCGTATGTAGCAGTTACTGAAGATGTTTCTGCAAATGCCGCGAAAGGAGTTATAACAGAGAATAATAAAGCAGTTGCCATTGAGCTCAAGATAGTTTTTTTAGCTAATTTCCATTTCACTTGTACATTCCTCCAATATTTTGTATTTACAACAAAATAATATATAAAAATGAATGTCGAAGTAACGGGAAAATAGTAAATTGTAATAAATAGTAAGGAAGTCCCATGATGAATTGCTTAAAATTCGAAGTATTTAATCAATAGCATAAATAAATTTCAAGCTATTCCTCCTCCATAAATATGGTCTTTTGAACTATTAAATGTAAATATAGTGTTGATTGATGTCGAGAATCCCCGCCGACCAGTTAAGGTTAGCGGGGATTTTTATTTATTTAGAGTATTCACTTACTTCAAACGTCAAAATACGATCAAACAGCATGTAGTCCTTACGGCTGCTGAACGGCCCTTTATTATTGTCATGCTTATTAATGGCATAGGATGCTGATCCAGAACCAGCCTGTTTGCCTTCGTACCAGGAGATAAAGTCATTGACCTCTTTCATGCTTAGGTCAAATTCTTTTTCTAAGCCAGTTGTCATAGTGACCACCAATATTGCACGATCTCCAGTAGTTGGCTCTGGATCAGGTTGACTGCCTCCTCCTAGTGGAGTTGCTGAAGCTTCATTGGAGTATTCAGAATCAACGCCATTCACCTTAGCACTAACAACAAAATAATATTTTGTTCCATTCGTCAGGCCAGGAATGACGAAGTTTCCATATACGTCTTTTGTAGCTGTTACTGTTTCAGTGTATTTGCCGGATTCTGTTCCGTATTTGATCGTATAGCTTTCTGCATTTTCAATTCGATCCCATTTTAAAGTAACCTGACTGTCTCCAGCTGTTACTTTAAGATTAGTGGCAGTATTAACATCTAATAATTTTCCATTTTTATCAATATCAACTGCATCCAAGTCATAGTAACCCGCGGAAATCTGTGGAACAGTAATTGTTACATTATGCCTTCCTTCTGGTAGTCCTGTTTTTTCAAATGATAGATTTTGTCTTAAAAGTGGTCCATTTTGAGAAAAAACTTCATTAATATTATCATCTATTGTAATCTGTACATTATTTGGTCTATCTGGAGATCTTGTACCAATCAGTCTCAGTTTTGTTCCATAGAATGAGAACTTAATCTGCGCTCCCGATTGGCTCGTATATTTTGAAGTGCTGTTGTATTCCTCCGAGAAATAATCATTTGCCCACGATCCGAGGTACTTAATATTCTTATCCCCATCATCATAACGTTCCCATTCTGCCTCTGGTTCAGAAAGCTTCTGCCCTACTGTAGCAGCATAGGAACTTGAGTTTAAAAACGTGAACATTACAAAAAAAAGAACTCCAAACAAAATACCAAATTTCTTAGTAAAACCGATTTTCACAAATATTCCTCCTAGTAATCTAATAAACAGATACTAAGGTAATATATTCCTCAAAACATGTCTAAACATAAACTTGCTGATCTATAAATATAATCTAAATATTTGCATATTTATTTTTTAATGGGTATGAAAAAAAGGGCTCATACTGGTCAAATACCAGTCGAGCCCTTCTTGACATCTACTCTAAATTCAAACTGATTCCTCATGAAATAGCTTCCGTTAATCTTAACCGACTCCGGTGTGATCTTCTGCACTACTCCACCGTAATCCACAATATCTATCAAATCTTTACCCAACGGCTGTACCACATATACTCTTACCTGGCTTAATGCTGCTGCAAACAGCTCTATATCCGACCCTAACACTTTATATGTATGGTTCATGCTGATCACCTCGATAATTCATTCGGTGAATGGTGTCGTAATTCCTACAATAAAAAATCCCCGCCGACCAGTTAAGGTTAGCGGGGATTTTTTATTTAAGCTTAAGAACCTCCAACGGTATCGTGAAGCTGAATACTAGGGTGCTGGTCATAAGCACGATTAGGCCCATTCACGATAAACAGAAAGCTAGCTGCGACGATCAGAAGAACCATTTTTCTCAACATTGTCTAACCACACCTTTTCAATAAGATTTAGAAACTTTTCCTTGAACTCAGAAACTGCATGTGTTCTAAACTTCACGAAAAGCCCCATGCAGTTTATAAAATAAGTTTCATTATTTATTATATGTGACTTTACCATTGCATACATCAAATGTTTAAAGCCAACACCGTATGAACCTCTATACAAATAGTAATAAGCTAACTCGTATCCAAATCGTGCGAACTGTTCCGGTATAACTTGTCTAGTATACATATCAGTAGATGGGTTTCCCTGTTGCACAAAAGAGTCAATAATCGTTTCAAACCGTTTAAGTACGTGATCCACATCTATTTGATATCGGTTAGCCGCAATCATTACGTTCAATAGCTTAGTAACCATCTCTTTATCGACTTTTGATGCAGCAATGTATTCGACATAATCCAGAAGCACACATGTATCTCCAGACAAGAGTTTATACATGTAAGTATTACATTGCGCCCAATCCTTATAAAGGTTTATCCAATACAAAGCATCCTGGTCCGTCTCCAAGACCCAATCTAAATCAGCATAGGCATATGTATATTCTAGAGCTTGTTGATAATCGCCTTGGGCTTCACAGACACTTGCACATAGTAAATCGGCATAGGTGATGTACACAAACATGGGACGACTCAGCTTCTTTTTAGACTCGTCACACTCTCGTTTCTTCTGTTGATGTTTCATCGCATATTGGATTTCCGCTTTTTCTCTCATTTTTCTAGCTGTTTCATCGACCTTTTCCCATTTACGCAATGATCTGTACACGTTAGCTAAGTCCTTCAATGCGTCAAGTTGGTCTGTTTCATCCAAGCGCTCAACAAAGGCTTCAAGTATCGCGGCTGCGTGGAAATTTCGGTTCTGATCCTCTCCAATCTGAATCGTGAATATACGATACTGACAGACTGCCAAACGCTCTGAATGTTGGTATTTTTCCACTTCTGCTACGTTCTCATAGAGTAGCAGTGCCGCAGCATGTCGTCCCTGTGCAAATAGGTTTTCCGCAATCTCAAATAGTTTAGGCGAATAGAGTAGATTGTCCATGATGGTTCCCACCACTCGACGGATCGCATCCAACTTGTCCAACTCCGCACAACGATACAAAAATGGCTCGATTCGTCTCATATTCGGGGGCGTGTCGATGATGTAGTTTTCTATAAACAGATCGTAAAAATACCCTTCCGGCAAACCCATAGCCTCAGTAATTCGGTCAAGCTGGTTAACAGACATAGACTTATTTCCCGACACTATACTACTTATTATTCCCCTATTCATCCCTGTAATTTGTCCAAATTGCGATAAGCTTAAGCCTTCTTGTTTTAGATATTGTTCTAATTCTGCTCTTATCGTGGGTGTAATTTCCATGGATAAACCACCCTTTCAGCGTGAACTCACTATATGATGCGTAGTTAAATATATTATGTAATTATGAAACAAGTAGTAAAATACATTTTTTTATCGCTCTTGATTGTACCATCTTTTGGAACAAAATCATATACTTATCATATTTGATATCGAGATACCTTTTGCGATAGTTAAGATGATTTCATGTTTAAAAGTATCATCTTAATGTATATTTTTTTTAAAAATTCAGAATACAACTCATCCAGTACAAAGTTACCTGATTGAATAGTCATTTTCGTATTTCCTTGTAATTTATCTTTGAATTGAGCTTAAATTTGATGTATAGCATATAAGCAACCTTAACGATAAAAGTTGAATTATCTTTTATATAAACCTTCTTATTCCAAAGAAAGAAACGAAAGCTTTTTGTTTATTGCAGCTGCTGTTGGTCGCAAGGGAAAAAGCCGACGCTTAACGCAGAGATCCATTGAAAAACTGATTGAAAAGTATGCTTCAGCTTTTGGAAAACCAGCTTTAACCGTGCATTCTCTGAGACATTCATTTGCAACGCGTTATCACTTAGAGAACAATGATGTGCCCAGATTGAAAAACCAATTAGGACATTCCTCAGTACAAACAACAATGATCTATACACATTTAACTGATGAAGAAATGAGGAAAGCAGTTAACAATATGGATACGTGATGTATAACTCAAATCAAAACTTTGTGTCACAAAGTTTATCCCTTGCGGGGAGAATGACACAAAGTTTGCCCCTTGCAAGAGATAATAACGCAAATTTTCTCTATATCGACCTAGTTCCGGCTGAGAACTTGTAAGAAAAGAGGATAAACTTTGTGTCACTGGACAGGTGCGGGTATTGGAGAACAACAATCCTTCCCGTAATCTGTTGATTCTTTTTCTTCGATTACTTATACTTCATGATAGAGTGCCTCCTGTGCTGGAATTGTTCTTTGGTCGGAACGTTTCCCAGTATACAGTTGGCACTTTTTTCATTCAAACCTCAATTTAATTAATAACAGGAATGGCTCCTTAAGATAAAATACGAGTTGTGTATATCCTCTACAATAGGCACTTGGTTAATGTACGATATTCAAAGCAGCTTGAGGATTGAGTGCATAAGCCGGATACGCTTTTGCAGTTTGCTCTACTTGTTCGTCGGATAGCTGCATGACTCCATAGACTGCGTAAGGTGCCAAATAGCGGGCCCCGATCATATTGCTTGTTGCCTGGAAAGGCCGCAGCAACTCTGGAAGGGTATAAGTGTTTGCACCGTCAGGTGTATAGGAAACTTCTGCACCACCTATGCTAATTGCAAGCATTAGTTCCTTGCCGTGCAGTTTGTTGCCCGTGCTTCCATAAGCCCAACCATAGGTAAGAACGGTATCTTCCCATTTCTTCAGAAGAGAGGGTGTGCTGTACCAATAAAAAGGAAATTGCATAACAATACGGTCGTGCTGCTCTAATAGCTCTTGCTCGGCTTTAACGTCGATCTCCTCGTTGGGATAAGCTTCGTATACACGGTGTACAGTAACACCTGTTTGCTTGTCCATCTCGTCCGCCCAGCGGCGATTTAGACGGGAATCAGAAAGGTTGGGGTGGAATACGAGTACGAGTGTTTTCATTCAGAATCTCTCCTTATTTCTATTTAGTAATTCGTTGTAGTGCCTCCGGCAGATTCCTCATAGGCATTTACACTACCTTCTACAGGCAAGACAGCCATCGTACGTATGGTTTCAAACGGACTTTCGTTGAAGAACATATCCGTCATGAATATAGTTATGCTGGACGCCATGTGTCGGTCTCGCGCTTTCATCCATACTAGTTTTGGCTGGGTCGTCCGAATCGTTGTACGAAGGGATTGGGCTATTGTCGTCGTGTATTTTTCCGCTATGTGTTCTACCTGGTTGGCGGCATTAATGTGGCCTAGCCTGATCAATGGGTAGTGATCCAACAATTCTCTTAACTTAGGCAGCACAGCGTGACTTATGCTACAATCTGTTCGGGATACGTACAAGAAACTCAATTCATGGTTTTCAACGAATTCATTCACCATCTCCAGTGAAATTAACTCCATCAATTCTTTCTCAATCATTTCCTCATCTACGAAACCTTCTTAATTCCAGTCCAATCCATTCTCATCGACATATTGGCTAACAAAGTCCTCCTCGGTTTCTATAGACACCTTGCCTTCAACTTCAATTTGAACACCTGCTTTTCTTAATAAAACCCCGACTTCACATGCCTGTTCCGCAGACATAATGACTTCACGTGCAGATTGAACCTGTTCATTTGTGGAAGCTGTAGACAAAATTAACTGAGGAAGATGAACGATTATCATTCCTTCCTTTTTGGAAATGACTGCTTCCGTATTCATCATCAATCCGGTAACAGGTACTTGTTTCATTTCAAGCAAGTAGACAAGGGTCATGATATAACAAGTTGTAGCTGAAGATACTAATAATTCTTTAGGATGCGCTCCTTCACCGCTCCCCCCCAAAGCTTCAGGTATTGCAATGTTTGTTTTAAGATAATCCGCCTTCATTTTTCCGTGACCTTTAGTGTTCTGAAACCATACATTATTTATTTCAATTTTTACGTCAGCCATTGTAATACACTCCTTGTTAATGATTTTACAAACTCAACGCTATTCGCTCATACGATACACTTCAAGACTTAAATGCAACCCGTGTACATTACCTCATGAAAAAGACATAAATTACATACTTCTGCAAAGGCTATTCAACTGAAGATTTTGACCAATTTTATTGGTTCTGGAAGTAGCGTAGGTACGTTCATTTAATCTGCCACTCATGAAGTTCCACGCTAAGCGCTTTTTCCGACACATACGGGTCTTTTTCAACCATCGCCTGTGCCTCTTCCAATGAATCTGCAACGTAAATGACTAGACCGCCAGTCCCATCAACAAAAGGTCCCTTAGCATAAATTTTCCCCTGTTCTTGCATACTGTTCAAAAATTCCACGTGCTTAGAATGTAACTCTGTTCTTTTTTTCGTGTCGACTATGTGCAAGATTGCTGCGTAATGTGCCATTTTACCACTCCTTAATTTAATGAAAAATAGATTTATCAAGTCTATGAAGATTTTATATTCATAACATCATGAATCTTTTGAATTTGAAATTCTGCGTTAGTAGCGCAGTGTGTTAGATTGAAATTTCATTCTATTGCATCACGCTTTCTGATTCTTTCGGGACCAAACGACAACTGGAATAAGAAGCAAGGAAAGGAATCCTCCGATAAAAGAAAGTACTGTATAACTGGTTTGGGCCATAACCATACCCGACAACGCTCCCCCAGAAGCACCAGCTAGTGCGATTAAGACATCCACGCTTCCCTGTGTTTTCGCTCGTGTTTGCAGTGGTGTCGCATCAACAATCGCTGCAGTTCCGCTGATCAATCCAAAGTTCCACCCTAGCCCAAGGAGTACAAGTCCTAGAATGAGAAGTCCCATCGAATCCCCGGGTGCAAGCGCGGACACCAAGCCTGCTAATAGCAAAGTTACACCTGAAGCATAGGACATTAGTGTATGCCCATATTTATCGACGAGAGCACCGGTAATCAGGGAAGGTAGAAACATAGCTGCAATATGGATACCAATGACGATACCAACATCTCCTAGGCCATGTCCGTGATGTTTCATATGAACCGGTGTCATCGTCATAATGGCAATCATCACAATTTGAGTTAATACCATCACCGTAGCTCCAACGAAGATGCCTGATTTATTGACGCTTGCTTTTAGAGCACGTGTTGCATCCGCACCATTCTGGATTTCTTTTACGCGCTGAGCTTCAGCAATAGCCTTTGAAACGATGAATGGATCTGGCCGTAAAAATATGAGAAGTACCAACCCGGCCAATATAAACGCCATGGCTGCCAGCATAAATGGACCCGATAAGGCAGGAGCCCCAATGGAGGTGGCTACTCGTCCCGTGATGTTCACGAGATTCGGTCCAGCAACTGCACCAAATGTCGTGAAGACCATGGCGACACTAATCGCTTTGGCACGCTCTGTAGGAAGAGCTAAGTCCGTACCAGCATAACGAACTTGTAAGTTCGTTGCTGTACCAGCACCATAGATTAACAATGAAATAAATAGGAGTGGCAAATTGTCCAACATGGCAGCCAATACAACTCCGATTGCACCAATTCCCCCTCCTAGAAATCCCGTTGCTAATCCTGCGCGACGACCAAAGTTCTGAGAAAGACGTCCGACCAATAGGGCAGCACCAGCTGAGCCTAATGTAGTTAGCGCAGCGGGCACCCCGGCGAAGCTGTCTGTTCCCAGCATATCTTGTGCTAGCAACGACCCCACCGTCACACCTGCAGCTAATCCAGCTCCTCCGAAAATCTGAGAAAGGATGACGATCATCATGGTTCTTTTATGCAATTGACGCTGCTTCTCGGGTGATTCCACATATTCCTTTAGTGAATCTGAGATCTTTGCTTTTTCGTTGGCTACTGTGCTTTCAGACATATCCTATTCTCCCTCGTATTAAACCAATCAATTGAATAATTATTTTTGAGGCAATTAAAAAGCCATACGTCTGTATAGCATTCAAGCTTTATCATTCTAATTTGATTGAAATTGTCTTAAAGATTACAGAAACTTACATCTCCTATACCTGTACAACCACCAAAATACCGGGGAATGACACATTAAAACAAATCCCCTATCGCCCGATTATAACCTAGAAAGTCTGCAATCACACTCGTTTTTGGAAAAAGCATCGACTCAACGCTTTACAATAACGTATCCCATACGATGAATTGTTTGCGGCACAACGATCACTCAAATACCAGGTAAACAACTGTCCCAGACCCAAAAATAATGGAAATTCATATTGAGTAATGCGGTTTGTTACACCCGAGCTCGACTGATGCAAGTCCATGACTCATTCTGTTGATGAGATCAATAAATCGGAGTTTAATGAATCTGTGCATGATACTCCTGCCATTCATATACTCCTTCCTCCATATGGAAAGCTGTAAAACCCTCTTTTTGCATCAACTTCACCGCCTCAGCGGCAAAAACACAATATGGCCCTCTGCAATAAGCCGCAATTTGAATCTCTTTAGAGTGAGTTTGCAAGTAACGATGCAAGTCCTCCATCGGCACGGACATAGCTCCTGGGATATGACCTGCCTCGAATTCTTCAGATGGACGTACATCCAACAGAATAATGCTACCATCCTCCATTTTTCTCTTCACTTCGCCTATAGAAAGCGTATCTAAATCCCCGAATTGACACATGAGATCGTTTTTAATTCGGGTAACATCCGCCAGTTGCATTTCACTGATTCGCCATAAAGAATTTAAAAACCCCTTAACCTCAGGACTTGCTAAGGTATAGATGACATAGGTTCCCTTCTTCTTGAATCTCACCAGATTAGCATTATGCAAAATTTGAAGATGACGCGATACATTAGCCACGCTCATTCCGGTAGCCTCGGCCATCTTTTCCACAGACTTCGGCCCTTGAGATAGCAAATGCATGAGTTCCAAACGTTTATCACTGGACAAGCATTTTCCAATTTTAGAGAACTGACGATACAAGTCATCTTTGAAAGATCGAACGGGTAACCCTTGAACCATAAACTTCACCTCCTACAACTAATTATTCAATTGATTAATCAAATTATAATATTTGATTCTTGATTACGTCAAGGGTGTATACCCAAAATATTTTAAATATCTAAATATCAATAATATTTAATTTTTTAATACCATGGACACATGACTTTAATTATCCCGATACTAATTCCCATCTTATTGAACTGAGTGTTGGATTGGGGCCTGCAAAGCCAATCGTTTGCCATAGAAGGTGCGTGTAAGGCATTTTTGCACTACGAGGATTAAACAAGTTAGTTGCTATAGGCGGAAAAAACTATCTTTTAACACTTTTAGATGAATATCAGATGGACTTCAGCAAAGGAACTAAGTTCTTGTACTTAGCACGACTTCCTTGTTTCATCTTAAACGACTTAAATATGTGAAATACTGCTCCTATCTCATACATATGTCACACGGCAAACCATCCAATTCCTTTAACAATCTGTAGCTTCTCACTTATTAGTTACAATGATTCGATTTTCGAAACCATATAAATGTAACTAATCTTTACTATCTTCAATTAATTGAGTCAATTTACAGGGAAAGTTCATTTGTTTAATTGATTATTAAAGTTACGACATCCTGAGGGTTTTAATTTCTATTCTATAATTGGTTAATCATCCCTTTATGTTGGTTTCAGGAAATGTAAGAACATAACAAAAAGAGCCGATCCATCCAACAGGAATCGGCTCTTCATTAAATGAGTGCTGCATCAATATCGTCTTTCCTTAATGAGAACGGTATCAAAAACATATAGCTGAATTTCAGAAAGTAGATACTTTGCTTAATTAAATTTTTGAATAAAAAAGCAACTGCAACTGATTCCGATGCTGCCGCTTATATTTTAATTCTAAAAAGAGCAGAAGAATAAATCCTATGAGTTTTCCTATGTGTTTTTTTCATTTTGCTGTTTGCTGAGCGTTTTTACAAGGTATTTCTGCATACAGCAACCCCTACTTCATTTACCAACGGTTGTTGTGGGTTATAACATCAATTGAGACTGATTATACAATCTAAATGAGACAGTTAATATTCCTGAAAACTCAGTAAAATCTGGAATAATGGCTAAGTAAATACAAAATTATCTGTTAATGATTGATTATTTTAAGGTGAAAAAGGACAGCATGTGTTTTTATGAGAAAGCCCGGCGCCCGTGTTGATAAAAAAGGGACAAAGTCTACTCTTGCATCGCGTACAATCCAGTATGCTTACGATGTAACAAATAGCATATTCCAACGAGCTGTAGAATGGCGTGTACTGACCAAAAATCCCCTGGAAGGTGTTAAACGTCCACAAATTAGCAAAGAGGATAAAAAGGCCCGCAAAGACCGCAAAAATTACTTTGAAGAAGATGAGGCAGTCGAGGTAATTGATAAATTACTTTATACAGACTCTAAATGGAGACTTTTTTTCTTGGGGGCGATAATGGGAGGATTCCGACGCGGTGAGTTAATTGCTTTAGACGAAGACGATTGCGACTTTGAAAACAACAGATTGAGGATTGACGAGAGCATTTCAAGCACCAAAAATGGCCAGGCGGACATTACAGATACCAAGAATGAAGCATCTAACGATTATGTAGATATGCCACAATGGTATATAGAGGAACTGGCCGTCCATGTTAAAGGTATGCGTAAACTAAGGTTTGAGGCAAAGGCAAATGGGACATGGCAAGGCGGGGATCGCAACTTTGTTTTTCACTCAGGTACAGGAAAACCCTATTACCATACAACGCCGTCCCAGCAGTGGAAAAACTGGTGTGAGCGGCACGGCTTCCGTAATGTATCACTTCATGGTCTCCGCCATACAAATGCAACGTATTTGCTTGGCCAGGGAGCATCTATCAAGGAGATTCAACATCGATTGCGACATTCAACATCTCAGGTGACTTCAGATACCTATGCTCACGTCACCAAGAAGCTCAGTCGTAAAACGACAGCACACCTTGACGTCTTCGATCCTAAAGTTCGTCCCCAATTCGTCCCCAAAGGTGAAAAAAGCAATCGATCTAAGTAAATCAGGTATTGTAATTCAAACCCTATAAAAAAAAGAAACCCCTTATATATCAAGGGATTTCAGATTAACCCATTATGCCGAGGACCGGGATCGAACCGGTACGGTAGTCACCTACCGCAGGATTTTAAGTCCTGTGCGTCTGCCAATTCCGCCACCCCGGCATGTATTTAAGAACGTTATTTTTACACTTACTTGTCTTACAAGTATCAGAGAAACATTGCTTATTGTTCTCGTTATGTAAATGTCGTTCAATTGGGCACCAACATATAATACGACAATTTTATCGAATTGTAAAGTGTTTTTTTGAAAAAATAATAAAATTCTCTTTTTGAATAACTTCAGGTCATTTGAATTACACTAATAAACGTCTTTCCAAACTACCAGAAGGGGTGTTACGAATGCGTGAAGGTATGATTCCAGCTGTTCTAGGAACGGTAGTATCGGCTTCAGGCGCTGTGTTGCTGAGCAGTAAGTACAAACTTGCAGCTACAGGCATTCTCGGTTTCGGACTGGCTCATGTTGTTCTGGGAGCGATTGATCTGATTGAGCATCGCTAGTGTTTGGGAAGTGCCGGGCGGGATTTAATCCTTCCCGGTTTTATTTTTATCAACGTTTAGTCTGGAGCATAAGCGTTTATGTAAAATGTAGAATCTAAATACACCTAAAAAGGAGCTGTGATGTGCTATGAGAAAAAATAACTCCGAAGAAAAGAATCGTACTGACGATCAAATCGAACATAAACAATCCCTAGGCGAGCGCGAGCCCGGATTCGATCGCATTCCTGACACCGATGCCGATACACCTGCTGCTACCGACATGATCGACGAAGCCGTAGGTCGTGGAATCGACAAGCTGCGTAACGATTTTACAAAATAAAGCATGAGTAATAGGACACAGGCTTACTGAACCAGCCTTTAATTTATTTACTTTTAATATGTATAGTGATTTCGTAAAATCACTTGAAAAGAAGCATAATCCAGCCAATAATCGAGATCCACAACACAATGCTGATCAAGAGTCCACACATGATACCAAAAGAGAAATTACCTTCACTCTTTGGCACAGCATTACCAAATTTCAATCTAAGCTTCATTTGATTCCAGTTCATAGAACCCCCTCCTTAAGTTCTATTTCGGAATATGAAGCTTATTTTTGTAGACCTATAGTCGTGTTTTTGAAAATAAAATAGGGTTTTTCGTCCTATCATCCTGATCGCGGAAACAGGATTACAGCTATACCGATCAAACAAATCAATCCACCAACGAAATCGTACAAGTCGGGTGTCTTTTTATCAATCCACCAGCCCCATGCAATGGAAAGAACAATAAAGACACCTCCGTATGCTGCATATACACGCCCAAAAGAGGAGAAAACCTGAAAGGTAGCAATGATTCCATACACAGCCAAAATCACTCCACCGCAAAGTCCGACATACCATGTCTTCCCTTCACGTAGCCACTGCCAGATCAAATATCCTCCTCCAATTTCAGCAATGCCAGCCAAAATAAAAAGTAAAGCTGCCTTTAACACCATTTCACATCCCTAATTCTTTGAATCTTTTCGATTTTTTTGGATATCTCATTAGAGCACTCGACCTAAAATGATAATCAATGCAATCACGCCAACCAGAATAAGCAGATTGCTGACCTGACGCCATAAGCTAGGATCTCCCTCGGAGTGAAGCTTTCGCTGATTGACATCAAAGTTCGATTTGGCTCCTTCAGCATCTGCTGGCCTAGAGAATGGTCTATTTTCTTCATTCATGTGAACGGCCTTCTTTTCAATCCACTTTAATAATACCAAACTTTTCCGTCAATTTCGTGTTGCTTGTGTGCTTATACTTACCGCATATTTCCGAATGCACCTTCATATTTATGAAGTGTACATCCGGGTGTCGATATTTCACTGAATATAAAGTATGATGTCGAATTAAGGTAGAGTGGGTATTTAGACGCCTTTCATTGCAGGACGGTAGTTATGGTATAATTTATTCAACTTGTTCAAGAGCGTAACCAGAGCACAACTGCTTACTCACCTTGTAATAAAATTAACATCCAAGAATCCACATCCCGGTTACAACCTGCATATTCTGTTTGTAAATCCAGGAGGAGGATACCGATGTCCCCAATCTTTATAGCTAGTTTAATGATCATGGGCATATTTTTATTTCAGGCAGCTATCGTTCTGGGCATCATACATTTGGTTTCGAAACGCACCAAACGTCCAGCACAAACCAAAATGTATCTTACAATGGGTTTGCTCGTTTTAATTTTAGGCTTCCTTGTATGGAACAGCTGGATATACTCAGAGGAACTCAATGGGTGGGCCATGATTAGTCTGCTAGTGATTATTATTAGCGCCTGTATACAGCTTAGAAAACAAAAAGAAAAATACTAATCCCATTACCATGCATCAAAGGAGGAGCGCCATGAAATCTCACTCAACACGCTTTTGGTTACAGAGGGTGCTACTGCTAATGCTTGTTTTACTCTTCAGCGGCTCTCAGCAATCGTTCATTATTGCCGATGCCGCCCCGCCGGTTAATGTTCAGGCCTCTGCCAAAGCCAGGCAATTACTTACCTACCTTTCCAATGTACCGGATGGTATGCTAATCTCCGGGCAGCATGATTACTTAGAGGCACCGGATGAACAAAATAACAAGCTACAACAAATCAGTGGACAATACGCAGGGCTTCACGGCTATGAGTTTGGGGGATTGGCCAATCAATCCAGTACTGCCTTACGAGAACAGCGGCAGCGTGTTGTGGACAGCGCTATTCGATGGAGTGAGGACGGCGGGATCGTAGCTATCACCTTTCATCAAGCGCTACCGGGCACATCCAAAACGTGGAAGAACGTGCAAGCCAAAATTACTCAAGCTGAGTTCAATCGTTACATCACGCCGGGTACCCCGCAATATAAACAACTGATCGACGATCTGGACGAGGTGGCTCTGTCCCTTAAGACCTTACGAGACGCGGATGTGCCTGTTTTATGGAGACCCTATCATGAAATGAACGGCAGCTGGTTTTGGTGGGGGAACAAGCAAAATTACGCCAAACTGTGGGATCTGATGTATGATCGGTTCGCACGTGTCCATCATCTCGATAACCTGTTGTGGGTATGGAGTCCCAATGCTCCGAACGCATATAGTACTCCCTATAATCGAACCTTTCCAGGTATTCATCGAGTCGATATTCTCGCAGCCGATATCTACAACAATGATTACAAATCCTCCTATTACACCGAATTGCTAAAGCTTGCACAGGGTAAGCCTATCGGAATTGGGGAAAGCAATATTTTACCGAGTGCAAAGGTGTTGCAAAATCAGCCCGCCTGGGCCTATGCCATGACATGGGGAAAGGAACTGTCTGCAACCAATTCTCAGACAGCGATCAGATATTTTATGAATCAAAACAATATTATCACACGAGAACTTCTCCATGAGTCCTTCCGCTGAAAGAACAAAAAAGCTTCGACTTCGCTCTATGAGTGAGGTTGAAGCTTTTTATAATAAAACCCAATCAAGCCCTTAACTATTTCTAATTACTTCTTCCAGATCAATATCGGCATACGCCTCTTCACCAAGATGTACGGATACGATGGTATAGATCCGCTTAGTCAGTCTAGACATCAGCCGATCACCCGGTGCTACGGAATATTCTTCCCGATAATCCCCAATTTTGTGAAAACCGCTTGACATATGGATGTACAAGTTGCCCCTACGTGTTTTACCATGTACCAACATCAAATCTCCTCCTGCTGTGTAACTAACCTAATTTCCCTGTTACATGTATAATATCGGTTAGAACAAGATAGGATATAAGTCCCTGGTACCCTTCTTTCATTTCACATGATTGTGCACATAAACGAAACGGGCCTGCCAGTGATGTGACAGACCCGTTTTTGTAAACCCATTTTCGTGATTTAGGAAGAAACTATTCTTGATAGGATTCTGCTATCGCATTCGCTGCAATGATTGCATTGTACACGTCAGCAGGACTAACCGGGAACGGCATGTTGACCATCGTATCATTCGATGCACAAGCAGCTTCAGCCACCTGGCGCCATTCAGCCTCAACAAATTCCTCTACACCCAAGTCACGAAGCGTCAATGGAAGACCTACATCCTTAACCAGTTTAATCACGGTTTCCAGTTCCTCTTTCGGTGCATTTTCCAGCACCAGCTGAGTTAACAAGCCGAATGTAACTTTCTCACCATGCTGTGCTTTATGAAGCGAAGGAACAGCCGTCATGCCATTATGAATGGCATGTGCCGCTGCCAATCCACCTGATTCTGCACCGACACCGCTCAGATAAATGGTCGCTTCAATCGTATCCTCCACCGCACGAGTATATACTTTACGATCCACGGCACGTTTGGCCTTCACAGCATTTTCCAGCAACGTATCATAACAAAGACGAGCAAGTCCCAGTCCTGTGGTGGAAGGCTTATTCAGAACCAGGTTGTCCCCGTTGGACTGATAGCAAGCACGGGCTTCAAAATAAGTTGCCAGTGCATCACCGATTCCGGCTGCAAAGAAACGCGCAGGTGCTGCTGCCAGAATGCCTGTATCCGCCAGTACAACGTCTGGATTCGTAGGCAGGAACAGATATTCATCAAAGGAGCCATCCTTCTTATAAATGACCGCAAGCGCGGTACAAGGGGCATCCGTAGAAGCAATCGTTGGGAAAATAACGACAGGCAGCTTTTCATAATAAGCGGTTGCCTTGGCGGTATCCAGCGTTTTACCGCCGCCAATCCCTATAATGATGTTTGAGCCATGCTTATGCACCAATTCACGGTTACGCTCAATTTCTTCTTTTGTACATTCATATTGGAATTTCTCGAAGACCACCTGGTTACCAGCTGCTTCAATCGAAGCACCTGCCTCCTTTTGGGCCCTTTCAAGTATGAACTCATCACAAATAACAAAGGCTTTATCGCCATAATCCTTAATGTAGTCATTTAACGATGAGAGCAGATTTTGTCCAGAAATAAATTTCTTGGGTGAAGTGACGGACCTTACAACGTTTGTCATGTAAATTCCTCCTCAGCTTTGACTCATACCCAAATTAACACTATTTGGGCATGTGACCCTTTAACTATAAACCTCTTTTCACTTTATTAAAAGGCTTATTATGGAATATTTTATGAACAAATTGTGTATCTATTATACTTGAACAGTCGAGCTCCACTCAGAATACAGGATGCCCATCATGATACGATCATAACTATTGCCATCACGAAGAACAGCGGAACGAACTCTGCCCTCAAGCTGGAAACCTGCCTTCTCATAGGTACGGATCGCTTGTGTATTGTACTCAATTACATCCAAACCGACCCGATTTAAATTTAACTCATAAAACGCATAACGAAGAATGAGACGTACAGCTTCTGCCCCAAAGCCCTTGCCACGGTAGTCCGTATTACCTATACCAATTGCCAGCTGCCCGCTTCGATTATTCCACTCAATCCCGTGAATAGCAACAAATCCGATCAAGACATCATCTGCCAATGTTCTTAATCGAAAATAGACCTCGTTAGAGCTAGGAGATCCTTCTGACTCCATCTGTTTCAACGTATAAGGGAGCGCCAAATCCGTATCTACATTTCGCAGATACTTCGCATCCTCACCCCATTTGAACATCACTTCGGCATCTTCTTCCCTAACTGCGGCAAGTTTTATTCGTTCCCCGTAAAATAAATTTTCGATCTTAATGACCCTTCAGCTCCTATTATGAATTGTGTGCCATTTTTTTCATCATAACTGTCATGCTATCAGATGTCCGCAATATAAGCTCTCCCTATGAATTCAATGTTTAAATTTTACAAAACAATCAAACATAACACAATCAAATAATAATAATTACAATTATCTTTGTGTGATACACAAAAAGACCTTGCGGCTGCAAGGTCTTCGTATTCCTAATATTTAAACAGCATAGCAACCAGTTGATATCCAGCTCCAATCGTCCAGAACAGCACATAATCACCACGCCGGATACGACCAGATTCGATACCTTCATATAAAGCAATGAACGGGCTACTGGTACCTGTGTAACCATAACGATCACCCACATAAATCATTTGGGCGTCCTCCAGCTCCAAGTGATCCTGAATCTTCAACACATTTGCCAATGAGAACTGAGACAGACAATAAGCCCGTACATCCTGAGGCGCCAGCCCATTCTTCTTTAAAATGCGTTCAAGCAGATCAAATGTTGGGGGCAGGGCCATATTGGCATCGAACGGAAGCCACTGAATATATTTTCCGGGGGCATTCCTTTGTAGTGTCGCCGCTAACCCCTGAGCCGGGTACAAAATTTTATCTATATTGACTGGGTCCGTAAAATACATGGAATCTATAAATCCGGTATCCTCTTCTGTACGCTCCAAAATAGCCGCACATGCAGCATCTCCATAGTTCGCATAAGTAATCTCATCCTCGGGACCGGAAATGAGTGAATTATAATCCGAACCGATAATAAGCGCAGTCCGCACATCGGGATTAGACAACATCGACCGACTGGCTTGATCGACAGCCACCGTCATCCCTGCACAATTCGCGTTGGAATCCATCACGGCCACATCATGTCTGGCCCCAATCGCCTGATGAACAAACAATGCATTCATCGGAAACAGCGACTCTGGAACTTGAGTGGAAAACACGATCATATCCACATCACGGCCTGTCATACTGGCTTGTTCCAGCGCTTTTTGTGCAGCTGCAATTCCCATTGTTAGACCGTTTTCGTTCGGGTCATCAATGATGTAACGCGTTTTTCTGCCCATATGCTCCATGAAGCGTCGAATATCTTTACCCCGCTCGTCAAAATGGCGAACATAATATTCGTTATCCAACGAATGGGACGGATGATACACACCCAGTGCTTTTATTTTGATATGGCTCATCAGCAGTTTCCCCCTTACACATACGTCAGAGCATTATTGTACAACAATATCTACGTTGTTTAATCCTGCTTCACGTGCTACGCGACCGAGCTGCATTTTAATAATCGTTTGTTGAAGGCTGATGCCAAAAATTACTTTGGCAAAGCCAGTTTCTTTATAACGTACAAAAGAGCCCTTCAGTTTCTCTACTTCCCCCGGACCCAAAAGTGCCATCTGGGTACAGTCTACCTTGAGTGTATAGCTGGACGCCTGAATGGATGAAGTTTTGGCTGCATAATCTTTTACAAAGCTATCATACTCCTCCTGGCTAAAAACTCCATTCACCGCCATATGTACCGTTTTAATGGCTTGATCTACTTCGATGGTGTAAGGATGTTGACTCATTTTAGAAAGACTCCTTTGATTTCATTTTTTTGTCTATTAAGAGTATCGGAATAATAGGTAGAATTTTTAATATTAAACTATATAAATCACCACTAAAATATTACAAATTTGTGAATACACAAAAAAACCGTCACTGCTCCTAGAAGAAGCAACTGACGGCTGGCAATTTGTGTATTCTCATGTGAAATTAATTCGTAAACGTATGGCGACCGAGCGAGATGACAGCCGGACGATTTTTACTCCATTTGGCTGTGGCAATGGCTGGGTTGTAATAAAACAAGGACCCATTGGTCGGATCAGCACCATTAAGTGCCTGTCTGGCTGCACGGTACGCAGTCTTGTTTGGTTTCAGGCGGTATTGACCATCCTGTACAGCAGTGAACTGGCCAGGCTGCAAAATAACGTCCGGGATCGAGCTTGGAAACTCGCCGGACTGCACACGGTTTAATACGACAGCGCCGACAGCCACTTGTCCTTCAAACGATTCTCCGCGCGCCTCGGAATAAATGATCCGGGCCAGTTGATCCAGCGCGGTTACACGCACCTCACCGAAGGAATCCAGCCTGGCTTGTGTAGCGGCTCCGGCTACTCCATCAGGTGTCAGACCGTTATCCCGTTGAAAACGAGCAACCGCTTTGCTGGTCAGAGAGCCATAGTACCCAGTAAAACCAGCTTTGAAATAACCAAGCGAATGAAGCTGCTGTTGGAGCTCCAGCACCCGTTCGCTTTGAACCCCTTTCTTCAAAGCTGACGATTGTGCTTGTGCTTGTCCTGGTGCGACTGACAATACAGTACCCAACATACATGCGCAGGACAGGATTAAAATAGATAATTTTTTCATATTCCAGACAACCTCCTCTTTCATGTTCTGTCCGGTGCAACCATTCCGGCCTGTACAACTCAGGGACGTTTATCCGATGATGTTTCTTGTGCAATAACTAATGCCTAGCTGCGGAAATGATGCGTGGCTACATACGGAATCGGACAAATGATGCTTTTCACACGTCCGTTGCAGTATACCACAAGCCGCATTTACGTATCATCCGGCTCTGGTCCTAAGAATACCCAAGCTAATAAACGCCATCCCTAAAGGGCTGACGTATATTAGAAGCAATGGATCATGTTTTGACTACACTTGAATACGTGACTTTTTTCGCTATTTTTCGTTTCAACTTACCTGGGACCTGAACCTGACATCTACTTATTTTCAAATCAGATTTCCGTGCACACATACATAGGCGAATGCATAGAGTAGCGTACAATCATCAAATTTCGAATAACAGAAAGGCAGGAAACGACGCGTGAATTCATATATGGATTACACCTCTCCTACTGTACAATTCACCTATGATTTAAGCGACAATGTTTTGTTTCAGAAGGATGCTCAAAACTCGATCAACGAGCTGTCGATCCAGCAGCTGAATACATTGGCAAATGTATCGCTACTGGATATTCGCCTCAGCACTGCTAATGTTGTGGAGCCTCACTATCACCAAAATGCCACAGAACTGGTATACTGCATCTCTGGAGCAGTAACCGTGTCACTGATTAACCCCTTCACCCGCGAGTTACGACATTTTCCGATCACACCTGGCCAAGTGGCTAGCGTTCCTCAGGGATGGTGGCATTATCTGGTCGCCACGATGGACAACACTCATTTGTTAACGATTTTTAATACTCCGATCCCTGAATTCATTCTGGGCTCCGACGTTTTGCGGCTAACGCCAACTAACATTCTGGCTCATACTTACTGCCTGGATGAGAATAAGCTTCAGGAAGCGCTCTCCCCTATTAAAAAGTCTGTCATCATCGGTCCTCCCAATGACTGCAAGCAGCAGCCCCCCCGAAAACCTGGGATACATGTAAGGCTTGCCGATACTTCAGCACACCATCAGGTCGCCCCCCAAAGAGGCTACGCCTATACCAATGGATATCCTGGCTTCTCCTTTAATCCCTATCAAGAATAGGCTAACCCTATTCAGTCCTTAAGATCGAGGGAATACCTCTTCTCTGTATGTTCGCCGTTACCATAAGACCGTCCCTCTCATAAAATGCCAATGTATAAGAGGGGGTGATGGAATGGACGCTTATTACAACTGTTTGAACTGCATGAATAAAAAAGTGCGTATTCTCACCATTGACGGAAAACAGTACGAAGGAACCATTATGGATGTGGATCGTAATAATGTGTACTTAAAAACTGAACGAAACGGACGTGTACAAACGTCTGCCTTTTATCCTTACTACGGGTATGGTAATGAAATCTTAACTTTGAGCCTGTTCACCCTGCTGGCGATTGCTTTAATTTAATCCCTGATCCATTGTCCGTTCCTGTCTATAGATACCAATGCACCTCATATGACAGCTGCCCAGCCCGGCACAGTTTGTGTAGGGCTTGTACGCTGTTATTTGGGGTGTTTTATCCTACGATCCATCCTCTAAAATACTTAACCCCCCATCGGTTATATACCGATGAGGGGTTAAGTAACTCAATTTAACTTAGACCCATAAAGACTTAGTAATGATAACGAGCAAAATGAACAGTACCAGGATGGCTCCTGTCGATGTCCAAACTCCTGGGTAGCCCCCTACTGAACCGCCACCTCTTTCACATTCACTCATGGATCATTTCCTCCTTCAATTCAAGGTACAACATAGCTTATGTATTGAGTTTTCCTATGGACCGGGCTTTCCGGTAATGTTATAAATATTTTCTTTAATAGGAATTAGCTACACCCTTCCTGGGCAGGAGCATAAGATATCACAACTAATCTTGAAGGAGTGAAGCAATTGAATTCAAATCAAGCGTTCAATTACAGCACCAATCAACCTTTTCCTCACCATCCTACCTCTCACCATGTCGTGGTGCACCCTGTAGATCCGTACGTCGTAGAAACATTAAAATCGGTGATCGGCAAGTACGTTGTACTTGAGACAACACGTGGCAGAATTGATGGATGCGTAGTGGATTGTAAGCCCGACCATGTCATTTTAGATGTATACGGGAAAAAATTCTTTGTCCGAATCTGCGAAATCGTATGGATCATGCCCAACTAAACAAATCAGACATTAAAAATCCTCGCAGATCCTGTTCCGGATTCGCGAGGATTGATCATGACATGATCCTGCTAATCAAGCTCTCCTGCCAGTGAAGCACGGAGTTCATCTATTGTTCCGTTGTATTCATCCAAATCGACTTGGCCACGAATACCCGGAACACTGCCTGTGCTACTGTACTGCCAAGCCCACCAATTATTCCAAGCTGGAACTGCGGTTGGCTTTTGCGTAGTGCTGTATCGGGCTACCCACAGTTTATACATAGAAAATGTAGGATCAAACTTGGAAGCAAAGACATTTCCCGTGTATACGATCGGCTGACGCCCGGTAAGCTTCTCCATTTCATCCAAAAATGCATGAGCCACTTCACTAATTTGTGCAGGAGTAAGACCTTTGGGGTTATTTTCATAATCCATCACAGGGGGCAGATCCAGCCTGCCTCCTGCTGAATCTATAGCTCTGGCAAAATTAGCAGCTTCCTGACGAGCCCCATCCGCGGTAGTTGCGTTTAAAAAGTGGTAAGCGCCAACCAAGATATTAGCATCTCTGGCCCCCTGAACATTTACTAAAAATTGATTATCTTGATATTTTGTGCCCTCTGTAGCTTTAATAAAAGCAAATGTCTTGCCTGCCGCCGCCACTTGCTGCCAATCAATATTGCCATTATGGTGGGAGACGTCAATCCCTTGCGCGTGTCCGTTGGAAGAAATGTCAGGTTCAACAGATATGGTAGATATAACAGTCTCGGTAGATGCTGACTCCTCCGATTCCTGATCCAACGCTATAACAACCTTACCATCATCTTCATTGAGTACATGAAAGGGTGTGCTGTTATTAAGATCAACTACAATACGTACCGACGCGGGGTTTGTACTAAACATGGAATATCTTACTTGGGAAACATCTGGATCATCTGTCACTGGAAAAGTTCCTTGTCCACCATTGTCAAATGATTGCGATGCTAGAAATTCCTCGGAAAACTGTGAACCAGGTATGTCAACAACAATACGATCTGCATGAGTCAAAGTAGTTACTTTTGGGCTTACTTTTCCATTCACCGTTATAGTCAATTGGTGATTGGTGAAGCTAATTTGGTTTATAGCCGTACGCGCACTCTCTTTTGCATCACTTGCAGCTTGAGTAGCAGAATTGTCGTGGGAGGACTTGCTATTCCCGCTTGAAGTAGGTGGAGTCGTCAGAAACACTGTTTTAAGCTCATTGTTCCAGGTCACATCAATCCCTGTCTGTTCAGATACAAAGCGAAGCGGAACATAAGTCGTCCCCCCTTTAAGCATAGGAGCTACAGCCAATCCCATTTGATGATCATTGACAGAGGCAATGGGATTGTTGACCTGAAGACTGAGGTTAAGATTTTGCTTATGTATAGTTATTGTCCCTGACTTGGACTCCCAATTCACGCTATAACCCAATTCCTCTACAATGAGACGGAGTGGAACCAGCACATTGCCCTTTACTTCTTGAATCTGAACACCCTTGCCAACACTTATATCTTTACCGTCCAACTGAAGATGTGAACTTGAAGATGCAGCGTGACTTTTTCCTGGAAATGCTAGTAGAAACAGAGACAAAAAAATAAATAAACAAATTTTCTTCATTATGTACCCTACCATTCTCTAAATTTTCGTTTATGAAAATCTTGCACTCTATGATTCTCAGGACCCTCCATTTTGATAGACGCGAATAATGTTGTAAAAGTTACGATTAGTTCAGCATATATTTCAGTCTTATCATACAAAAGCACTAAAAAACTCTGCCAGCTATACAGCAAGCAGAGCCTTTTTCCATTTTTACTATTCTAGTTTACTAGCAATCTCATCACAAACGAACACTTCATGTTCATACTGTTAAAAATGTTAACCCTACAAGAATGATCGAAGTAACAGACAGTACCAGTAAGGGAAGCATTGCTTTCTCCCGCAAAGCCTTAAAGCTCACATTCAGCCCCATGCCTACCATAGCCATCGTTAACATAAAGGTGGTAACTTGGGAAAGTCCGTTCATCAGACTAGATGGAATTACAATATATATTCCAAAAACATAGCTACCCAAAATACTTGTAGCCATAAAGCCGATGAGGAACCATGGGAACTCCACTTTAGCATCTGTACGAATTTTTCCGGTTCGTTTCATCCAATACATTAAAATAAAGCTGAGCGGTATTAGTAAAAAAACACGCCCCAGTTTGGCTAATAAGCCCATTGCAAGTGCATCCTGTCCGGCAGGCGCTGCAGCTAAGGCCACATGTGCAATTTCATGTAAACTGATGCCCGACCAGATTCCATATTGCATATCCGTCAAAGGAAGCCACGGTCGAAGCACTGTAAACAAAATGGCAAATACCGTTCCAACCAAGGCAACGAGTCCTACTCCTATGGCTGTATCCTCATCTTTAGATTTCAACAAGGGAGAAACAGCCGCAATCGCTGCTGCACCGCAAACTCCTGTTCCAATACCGAGAAGAAGCGAAAGCGAAGCATCTGCCCTGAAACGTTTTGCCAGCCAAACCGTAAAAAAAATGGAAAATACAACGGTGCCCACATCACGCAAAATCAAACCCAGCCCATGATGAATGACAACATCCATATTCAGCTTCAGCCCATATAACACAATAGCTCCACGTAGTATTTTCTTTGCTGAAAACTCAACCCCCGAGCGCACAGCTTCAGGGTATCCCCACAACTGTCGGTACATAATAGCGAGAAACATGGCACAAGCCAATGGACCTACATAATGAAATCCTGGCAATTCGTTCAGGCCGTAGCCTGCCAAAGCAAATATTATCGTTAGCACAATGCCAAATATAAGCTGGAATAATCGCCCTCTGTTCGAAAATAATTTGGTGTGCTGTGTATGACTATTCATGGTGAATCCCTCCAATTCTACATACATCCAGCTTAATATATATTTTGTCATAAGAAAAATAAATCGTTATAATAATCATAATAAGTAAATGGATATGATGAATTTGGAGGAATGGGCTTTGGACCAATCTTTAATCGTATTTGTTATGGTCGCGGAGAAACAAAACTTCACACGAGCTGCTGAGGTGTTGCACATGACCCAGCCAGCAGTAAGTCAATATATTCAAACGCTGGAACGTAGCGTAGGAGCCCGACTACTGGAGCGAAGTAATAAATATGTGCGCTTAACCAAAGCAGGTGAAATTGTGTATCATCATGCCCAGGAGATTATCCGTCTCAATACACGCATGCAGTATTTGGTGGACGAGCTGTTGCATACGGCAAAAGGAAACCTGTCTATTGGTGCAAGCTACACGTATGGCGAATATGTTCTACCGCATGTGATTGCGCAAATGAGAATCCAGTATCCACTCATTCAGCCCTCCATTACCATCGGCAACACTCAGGAAATTGAAAAACTCGTGATGCATAATCAACTGGATGTAGGAATTATTGAAGGAGAATTTCAGCATGACCATTTACACCTTGAATCATTTGCTGATGATGAAATGTATATCGTCGTTCCGCAAAACCACCGTTTGGCTGGTAAACCTCAAGTGGATTTAAGTGAGCTGCAAGAGGACATCTGGATTCTGCGGGAAGAAGGCTCTGGAACCCGGGAGGCAGCTGAGAAGATGTTTGCACGGCTTCGATTTTCCCCTACTCATATGATGGATTTTGGCAGCACACAGATTATCAAAGAGTCTGTAGAAGCAGGCTTGGGGATTTCTTTGCTGTCCCAATGGGTCATTCAGAAGGAACTTGCTCTGGGGACATTAAAAATATTGGATATCTGTAATCTCCCGGTCATTCGGAAATTTTCTTTTCTGACCCCTTCTACGGTATTTGAGACGAAAGCAACCACCGCTTTTTTGGAGATTTTGCGAGGTTATAACGTGAAAAGGTAAAGTGCAGAAGCAACGAAAAAAGCACCGATTAAGGTGCTTGCAACATAATCACTATAATGATTTTTATGAGGAGAGATGATCCTTACCATGATATAAGAAATGGGAAAAATCAGCGTAGCTTCCTTGAAATTGTTGCATGTCATGAGCGGCAATACCTACAAAATTCCCTGTAAAACCACCGGATAAAAAGCTGATATTTTGCATTTCAAAAAGTCGCGCCCAGGCAGGTTCGTTCCCAATCCGATAATAAAATTGCCCGTGGGATGCATGGACTTCTACAGCCAAATGTATAGGAAGATCGTCCTGAAGCGTAATCGCTTGGGGAACTAAGGTAAATGTATTGGCCTCACAGCGCATCATACGCAGCACTTTTCCTTGTCCCTCTTCATAGCTAACATAGGCGTATAAATAATCTTCTTCATTGAGATATAGTAGAAGCCCCGCCATTTGCAAATAACTTACAGGCTGATATTCCAGTGCTGTTTCTACCCGGAAATGGTGATCCGTTTGCCGAATGGCAAGCACATGATGTTGGAACAGACTTTGTATCGATTCTCCAGCCAGAATCCGAAGGTAGCCGGGACGCTTGCTTAATGAACACCAGCTATCGTCTGCCAGTATACGCAATGTATTCCACGTTTTATTTAGAGCAGGTCCGTCGAAAAAATCTTCAAAAATATAGCCTTGCTCTTGCTTGGCTAAGGACGTCCCTTTAGGTGCAGGTACCTCCAGTTGAGGTGTATGGCCCCCAGCGGTTAATCGCAGCCAGCCTTCATCATTCCAGTACACTTGCTGCAAGGCTGTTTCCCGCCCTAAAATGGCATATTTCCCCTCCACCGGACGTGTGCATAAATGAGCCATGTACCATTCGCCGTCCAGTGTTTGTACAAGACTGCCATGTCCTGCACATTGTAACGGGAAATCAAGTTGATCACGTGACGTAAGCATCGGGTTATGCGGGTCTACTTCATATGGCCCGGATATCTGCTTCGAGCGTGCTACGGTAACTGCATGCCCCGTACCCGTTCCGCCTTCCGCTGTAACAAGATAATAATATCCGTTTTGCTTATAGATGTGAGGCGCTTCTGTTTTCTTCAAAGGAGTACAATCAAAAATTTTAACAGGCTCGCCAATGAGCCGTTGTTGGCTGCTGTCATATTCCTGCATGACTATACCCGAAGATTTATTGCTTTCCAACATGCGGTAATCCCACAACGCGTTCAACAGCCATTTGCGTCCGTCCTCATCATGAAATAAAGAAGGATCAAATCCACTGCTGTTGAGATAAACCGGTTCCGACCACGGTCCTTGAATCGTAGGCGCCGTCATCACAAAATTATGAACGTCCTTGAACGGACGTTTGGTGCTTTTCACATCCGTATAGAGCAGATAAAAAAGGTGATCCGCATAGCTAAGCTGCGGAGCCCAAATGCTGCAATTTTTCGGGTTTCCTCTTAAATCTACCTGATCCGTCAAAATATCCGTGCAATGCTCCCAATGGGCCAAATCTTTGGACTGATACACCCGTACTCCAGGTAGCCACTCAAACGATGACACCACAATATAGTAAGTATCCTCGACTCGTGTAATACACGGATCGGGATTAAAGCCTTTTAATATGGGATTTTGGATCATCATGAAACCACTTCTCCTTACTTCCAAAATGTGACTCCGTCAAAAACCTGCTCCTTGCTCCATGCTCCTGTTCTCGCTTCAAAACAATCCGCCCACGGAACACGCTGCTTACGCAACGAAGCAACTTTATCGGGTCCGCCATACTCCTGATAACAGACGGTTTTCTCGTTCGCGGTATTACCCCAATTGTCCCAGCCACGTGGATCAATATGATCGCCCATTTTACAATCGACAAATACGGTCTTGGCATACTCCCGCCACGGACGCCCCAAAAAAACCGTGGTAATATCAGGCTCTGCGGTTAAGTAGCAATAATTGAATACATAGCCATACGCTTGTCCTTGCGGCGTCGAGGCGGCTGTGACGTAGCTTGTTTGGTTTTCATGATGACGTAAACTGCGAATCTCGCAATCTTCAAAATAAGCGGTAGCCCCGCCAAAAATGAAATCTACTGTACCCTCAATATAGCAATGCTGATAGAGCTGACGATAGTGCTCATGATGCTCTTTCAAATGGATTCCACCAAACTTTAACCGCTCCTTCGGCGCAGGAGGCAGAGGGCCTGTAAATAACGTGTCCTGATGCCCTTTAAAGGTGCAGTTTCTAAAGATGGTTTTATCACAATGGGCGTATACCGCAACGGCCTGCCCAATGGCTTCTCCCTGTCCTGCCGTGTTGGAAATCGTGAGATTTTCCAAAATTAGATGGCTACCGCCTACAAATAAAGTGGGTGTCGCAAAGGTTCCTATTTCCTCGCCCGCTTCATCCAGCTCCTTAGCGTACCGATCCATTCGAATCTCTACCTGTCCGATGCCTATGATATGAAGATATGAACGGTAAATTCGTACCTCTTCCTCATAAGTACCCGATAAAATAGTTAGCGTTTCCATTTCGTTGGAAGACGACTGCTCTAATACAGCAATCGCCTCCTGGATCGTATGGAAATCACAAAAGGATTCTTTCCCAACTAGCATGGTTACCCCGATCCTTTCATTTGATTTACAGGTGTTCGGCTAAAAATGACTGCCACGCCGTTCGCATTTCCAAGGTCTCCATATGCCCACCGCCCGCAATCACAGGCTGCCAATGCTCAGGATGACCTGCTTCCTGATAAGCTTCCAACAGCCCTTTTGCCAAATGCTCGACTCCTTCAATAGGACACATCCGATCATTCTGGCCTGTTATACTCATCCGTGGGCGAGGTACGATCCGCTTTTGAATATCCAGGGTGGTAAAATGCTTCAGCAAGCCTGGGACATAGGAATAGAAGCCATGATGATCCAATCCCCTTTTGGCGATCAGCGTATGGGCATCTACCTGTCCACAAATATCAACCGTGACCTGTATCCGTTCATCCAACGCAGCCATCCACCAAGCCATGAGTCCACCCATCGACATGCCGATTGTTGCGATACGGGAAGCATCAATGTCTTCACGCTGGCACATATAATCCACCAAACGACGGTTATCATAAAGCATCATGCCCCACAGCACCTGGCCCTGCCAGAGCATTTCCTTTACCAGCTCGCTCTCGGTTTTGCCCCCACGTTCACTGAAGCCCCACATGTCAATACAACACACGCAATACCCCATGTCTGTCAGGGTTGTAGCAAACGAGGGCTGCTGCAAGTAAGCACTGCTATGGATCAGCTCCTTGCGTCCATTCGTATAATTGCCCCCGTGCGAATGGTTAAAAACGACCAATGGGAACGGGCCGTTCCCTTCTAAGGGTGTAGCTACATAAGCGGGTACAGACTCGATTCCGTTCAAGTCCAGCAGGAGACACTCCAGTCGATATCCCTCTCGCTCTTCTTGATTCAGCAGAGTTGCCGTTACAGGGCGATCTGCCGGAAGGTCTCCCAACAATGCTTGCAACTTATCCACGTTTTATCTCCTTTCACGCCCCTCCTACTTCATCACATTTTGTTCAGAAGGTTGTATCGTTACTTGTTCTATCAACTTTTCGGGCTGAGCTGTGTTCTTCGAATGGCAACGATTGATTTCAACGTCTTCCCCATTTTCAATATAAAAGGCAGGACCTTCATGATTCTCAATCGTCACCTGTTGAAAACGAATATCCCTCACGTTACCTAGATAAAAACCACGGTTATTCATATCTTCAATTCCTGTCATCATGGCCGGACGGCCGGGAATCGCATTTTTAGCCATAGAAATATCAATATTGGAAAATGTAATTTCAGCAATATATTGTTCTGCAAGTCCGTATAAGAATCCAGCAGCCGCATGAACCTGTCGTGCCGTAATATCGGAAAAATGGATTCGTCTAAAGCACGGGGTTTCATCGGTAATCGGATAGGGATTTTTGTCCCATACATATTTGTCTTTGCCCCGAGGTCCACAGAAATAATACAGGTTCAGAATAAATGGACAAATGACCTCCTCCATCACGATGTTGCTAACGCGAATATCCTCGATGATTCCGCCGCGTCCCCGTCTGGATTTCAGACGTATGCCCCGATCCGTTTGCTTGAACACACAATTGCTGATCGTAACATTACGAATATCTCCGCTCATTTCGCTTCCCAGTACGACAGCGCCATGTCCATGCACCATCGTACAGTTGGTAATCGTAATATTTTCACAAGGAATCCGCTCCTGTGTATCTTCGGTTCCTGCTTTGATCGCAATACAATCATCGCCCACATCTATATTGCAGTTGCTAATACGAACATTGGAACAGGATTCGGGATTAATGCCATCCGTATTGGGGGAGTCCGCCGGGTTAAGAATGGACAAATTGTCAATCGTAACGTTATAGCAAGCGATGGGGTTTACAGTCCAACTTGGGGAATTTTTTAACATAACGTCTTTAATAGTGACCCGCTGACAACGGTCAAAGCTGATTAATTTGGGTCTCGGATACTGTAACTCCTCAGGATGATTCCGATGCTTTTCCCACCATGGTTGACCATTTCCGTCCAGCGTTCCGCTACCTGTAACTGAAATATTCACAAGGTTCTGCCCATAAATGCACGACGCATGTACTTCCCGCTGAACGCCTTCCCATCTGGATTCTACTACAGGATAGTCAGCCAGATCCGTACTAAAGGAAAGAATTGCGCCGGGGCTTACATGCAGCTCAATATTGCTTTTCAGAAAGATAGCACCTGTCAAATACGTCCCAGACGGAACAAAAACGGTTCCTCCTCCAGCATTGCTGGCTGCTTCAATGGCAGCCGCAATCGCCCCTGTTGCCAACGTCGTACCATCCTGAACTGCTCCATAATCTACAATGTTATACAATTGCATTTCGTTCTCTCCTGTCTTTATATTTTGAGAATGTAAGATAAAATTTGTATAGGAAAAGCATAAGCTGCCCCCGGATTTTCAACATCCAAGAAATCACTCAAGGAATCTGGGGGCAACAGCAATGCTCAGCTATTATTTTTTCGTTTTCTTATAGGCTTCCTCATACTCAGCGGTAATCCGTGCTCCACCGGAGTTTTTCCAGTTTTCTACGGCTGTTTTGAATCCGGCTTCATCGAGCTCACCCATAATAAATTTGAAGGATGCGTCAGTAATGATTTTCTCCAGCTCTGTTCCTTGTTCATTAGCTGTGACTGAATCCAGAGGAACCGTCGGGTCCAGAACAGCAAATTTACTATTTTCCTGAACTAATTGATTAGCCAGTTCCTTTTCCGGATTGGCATCTTTTAAATTATAGGTCACTTCACTTGGTCTGGAGCTTGAAAACGGCTGAACATCCGCTTGCCACAAATCTGTATTCATAATTTTGAAGGCTCCATCTTTTTCGATTTTATAATGAGTGCCTTCAATACCACCGGTCATATACATATATACATCTTTGTCAATTAAATCATCTACAAATTGCAGCAGTCTTTTCAACTCAGCTTCCGTCTTCACTTCAGATTTAGGAAATGCCAGCAAACCTCCTACCCCGCTTCCCTCAGACCATACGTGGTATTTGCCATCTCCATTCGAAATCTTATTAACTGGTACCAGCTTCAACCCTTTTTGTAAGCCCTGGGACAAGGTTCTGAGGTTAGAGATATCGATCATGCCTGTATAAATACCTGCTTTACCTTGAGCAAATTGTTGTTGCTGGTCCGTTTTAGCGGTTACAGCAAAGTCTTTAGAGAGATATCCGTTTTTGTATAGCTTTTGGGAATACTTTAAGGTCTCCATATATTGAGGAGTATCAAATTCCGGCGTAAACTTTCCGCTTTCATCTACTTTCCAGCCATTAGGTGTACCAAAGTAGGAGCTTAAAGTTTTGAAGCTGCTGTAGCGCAGATCCGATCTGTCAACAAACCCAGTCGTATCATTTTTGCCATTCCCATCCGGATCATCTTCTGTAAACGCTCTCGCAACTTCATACAACTCATCCAGTGTGGTCGGCACCTTAAGACCTAAGCGATCCAGCCAATCCTGACGAATGACCAAACCCGCGCGAGCCAGATTCTTCTGGAACGGAACACCATACAGCACCCCTTCAATGGAAGCGGCTTCTCGAACTTCAGGTGGAATCTTTTTTAAATTTTCATACTCATCCAAATATTTTCCTACATCCCAGAATAGTCCTGATTTCAATGAACTACGAACTGAAGAATTTGTCATCATCGTCAGAGTCACCATATCAGCCAATTCACCCGAAGCTAGTGCCGTGGTGATTCTCTCTTCTTTGGAAGCATCAGGCACCCAGTTAAAGGTGATTTTGGAATTGGTGTATTCTTCGATTTTACTTTTGATCGTTTCTGTGGGCGGCGAAGCTGTATGCAATACGTTTAACCAGGTAAATTCCAGTTTGGATTTCGGATCATAGGTTTGGCTACTTTGATCCTCTGCCCCCTTATCACCGCAAGCAGCTAAAAAAACACTCATGACCATAAGTACGGCAAGAAGGCCCGATACTCCCTTTTTCATCGTGATTCCTTTTTTCATCGTGTTTGCTCCTTTTCTGTTTGTATATTCATGCCATATCTTCCTCTTTCACCAGAACCTCTCGCTCTATTTTGCTGAATACCTGATGCGTCATCCACATCACGAGATAACCGATAATACTCGCTCCGGCAAAAGTCAGAATTCCTGGGTACAAGCCTAGAATCAATGCAAAAAGCACGACAATGGCTACAAAAAGAACAAGCGTATATTGTAAATACGAAAATCCAATCACGATCGAAATTTTGATCTTCAGTTTGATGCCTTTCCAATCATAGTGAGCCAGCAACGGAAAAATGTATGCCAAAGATATGAGATACAAAAAGGTTCCAATAAGCGTCACCACACGAACATACCAGGACGAAACATTGACTATATCCACGTAGAGCACGTAACCCACAAGGCTGTAGAGCCCGCCAATGATTGCTGCTTCTTTAAAGCTTTCTCTAAAGTAACGTACAAACGTCGAGAAAATGGCGACTTCCTCATTGCCCCGAATCCACTGCCTTAAAATACTAAGCATAGCGACGGTTGCAGGCCCAACGCCTATAAAACACAAGCCCAGGATCGTCGCAACCGTCCAAAGCAAGTTAAGGTAGACCAGGCGTAGCAGGCGCATGCACCATTTGTTCATGTTTTCTACAAACCGTACCATTTTGCATCCTTCCCGTCGTCATTAGTAAACGCCGTCTTCACCAAATTTCTTGGCCAGTCGATTGGAGCCCATAATCAGGATTAAACCTACCACACCTTTAAAAAGTCCTACCGTCGTACTGAAACTTAATTGTCCATTCTTCAAGCCCGCAGTATAAATGTAGGTGTCAAAGATTTCGGCAACCTCGCGGTTTAATGAGTTCAATAGCAGATACATATGCTCAAAGCCCAAATCCAGCGTGCTACCGATTTTCAAAATTAACAACGTAATAATGACCGGGCGGATCGCAGGCAAGGTAACGTGCCATGTCTTTCTCAAGCGTCCAGCGCCGTCCATCTCTGCGGCCTCATACAATTGCGTATCTACCACTGTAATTGCAGATAGATAAATGATGGTAGACCAGCCGAGTTCCTTCCAAATCACTTGCCCGATGTAGACCGTTCGCAGCCATTGCGGAGAAGTTAAGAAGCTGATCTTCTCACCGCCCAGCGCGGCAATCATTTCATTCAGCACACCGCCGTCTACGGTTAGGAATACATAAGAAATCGAAACAATGATAACCCATGACATAAAGTGCGGAATGTAGATAATGGTTTGAATAATGTTTTTAAAAAGCATCTTCCTGACCTCGTTCAGCATGAGCGCCAAAATGATGGGCAATGGAAAAAAGATTACAATGTTCAACGCAAACAAAACCAGCGTATTGCGAAGCAACATAAAAAACGTAGGCTCGGTAAACAAACGAATAAAATGCTTCATTCCTACCCATGGACTGCCCGTGATTCCCTGAAAAGCTTGATAATCCTGAAACGCAATCACCAATCCCCCCATAGGGAAATACTTAAAAATAATGAAGTACACCAGCCCGGGTAAAACCATCAGATAGAGCAACTTGTGTTTTTGCATTCGTAAAAGGCTTTCCGTCGTTCTTTTGTTCTTTTTCTTTTTCATCTTCATGTTGGGTGCGGGGACACTTGAAACTTTCATTAGTTCGACCTCCTTCAAACGTTCCTGTATACGTTTTCAAGAGTACGTGATTTTCGGCATTCCGCATATAATCATCAAATGATAGCGTTTACAAAACTAGATAAACAGCCTACTTTTCTGCCTTTTCACCTTAGCTAATGATTACTACACAACCTAATGATTGCCTTCTTTTTTCATGCTTAGAGAACACCTCAAGATTTGATTATATACGGAATTCTTTCCTCTTGATAAGGTTTACATGTAAACGATTACGAGGAGGTCAACCACATTGGCACAACTATTACAAAAACAAAAATTACGAAAAAAAGAATCGCTGGGCAGTCGTATTTTCAACATTGTAAACAGTACACTATTGATTCTCATTGCCCTCACTTGTCTCTTACCTTTTTTGAATATCATCGCCAGCTCTTTTGCCTCAACCCAGGAAGTAGTAGCCAAGAAATTCATTCTATTCCCTGTTACTTTTTCCTTGGATGCTTATCGCTATATCCTGTCAACTCCCACGATTTTTAGAGGACTTGGGGTTTCGGTCGGAGTAACGATCGTGGGTACAGTTGTAAGTATGATATTTACCGCTTTTATGGCCTATGGATTATCCCGAAGATATCTGCTTGGCCGCAATACGATTAACTTCATTGTTGTGTTTTCTATGTTGTTTAGTGGGGGGATGATTCCGACATTCCTGGTTGTAAAAAGCATGGGGCTCATCAATTCGTATTGGTCCTTGATTCTTCCCGTGGCCATTAACGCATTTAACCTGATTATCATGCGTAACTTTTTTCAGGCGTTGCCGGATGATTTGGAGGAATCGGCCAAGATGGACGGGTGTAACGATTTTGGTATCTTCTTTAAAATTATGCTGCCGTTAGCCCTGCCTTCTATTGCAACCATCTCCCTGTTCTACGCAGTAGCCTACTGGAATACGTATATGCACGCGATTCTCTATATCAATGACTCTGCCAAATGGCCGATTCAAGTCTTACTTCGCCAAATTGTTATCGTCTCCAGTGGTATGCAGGCAGAAGGAACCGCGGTAGATGTCATCCCACCTGCGCAGACGATTAAAATGGCGGTCATTGTCATTGCGACCGTTCCGATGTTAATCGTGTATCCATTTGTGCAAAAGCACTTTGTCAAAGGAGCTTTGTTAGGGGCGGTTAAAGGTTAATTGGCTTGCTTCATCTTTCGGTAAGCTCCCGGTGTAACCTGTTCTTTTTTCCGAAAAGAGCGGATGAAGTTTTGCGAATTATGATATTGCAGTCGCTCGGCGATTTCTTTAATCGTCATATCGGTCTCAATGAGCCACTTCTTGCCCATTTGCAGCCGATAGCCCATCAGATATTCACTAAACGTCGTTCCGTATTCTTTTTTGAAAATACTGCTTAAATAATTCGGATTGTAATGAAGTCGATCTCCAATGAGTTCTAATGATAATTCCTGGTCATATTCAGCACGGATAATAGCGGCAATTTTCTCCGAGAGACAGCGGAATTGCTGGTTGGTCTTCTCCTTCATGCTTTTTACCATGGGGAAAATAACTTGCTCTACCAGCATACGTTCTATCTCTTCCGGGTTACGGATATCCAGCAAACGATGATACAAGGCATGATTGTCTTGCGTCAGCAGCACTTCAATCCCTAACAGCTGCTCCAACTGGATGAGGTTATTCACAAACCGTACCAACAGCACTTCAAAGTTCATGGAATGATTGTTTTTTGTCATCATTTCCGCCAATAAAGAGTGCACGGTATGATATACCTGCTCTTCGTCCCCTATTCGGATGGCGTCAAACAGTTTCGATTCCAATTCTGTAGGATAATGAAGCAGCACCGGACCTGAAATGACCATGGAAATATCTTCATAAAAAATAATTGACTCTTTGCCTAAATTTAAACGGTGATGCAAAGCTTGCTTGCTCATCTCACAGGCTTCTTTACTTTCTAATAAGTTATCGTACGCTGTACTAATGCCGATGCTGATGGATACATTCAAATACTCTTTTACGTTTCGAACCAAAAGGGTCGCATCATCCAGTACTTGCTTTCTTATTTCCTGTTCGCTCTTATCTGTCAAAATTAATATGGTGGCCTGGGTGTTATCGTTCAAAATGATGGGGAGCATTCGCTGCTGCTCTGGAATCGTTTCTTCTACGATTTTGTTAATAGCCAGCAGTAAAACATCTTTATCCGAGGGTTCTCGATCTCCCAGATTATCCAGTTGGACCAACAAGGTAATATACATTTGATTCTCGATCTGCGGATAGCCCAAGCGTGGCATTTTTCGTGCCAATTCCTCTGCAGAAATACGTTTGCGGAACAGGTTGAGAATTAATTGGGTTTCCAACTGTGGCATTTCGGACTGAATGAGACTTTCCAAGCTTTCCTTCTCGGTTACAATGTTGTCGATGGAATTAATAATCCACTCAATTTCATTTTTAGAAGGTTCATTTTTGAAAGCCAAATTAGGATTTTTAGGCAAGCTGCGTTTTATTTGCTGAAATGGCTTTGTAAAATAAATGGAAATGATGTACGCCACCACCACTATTAAGAGTGTTAATACAAGTCCCATCATGATGATCCCAAATTTGGTCGTTTGAAAGGCATCCGCAATCTCTTTTTTATCTAATACCGTTAAGTAAGTCCAATTGTTGTAAGCAGATTTGGCATAAATGACTTGCCGTGCAGGCTGATGATTCGTTTTCTCCAGAGTCAACATACCTGTGTTGTTTGGTTTAACCGTAGCTTCTGAAATGTGCTGAAGCTGCTGGGTGGACAATAATTGTTCAACAGGTTGGGTTTCGTACATTAAATCGCCTTGATTATTCAAAATAAAAACAGCCGTATGATCCTCGGTTTGAATCGTATGATTTAACGTTTGCAACGAAATATCCGACAGAGCAATGGCTTGCTTCTTTTGGGAGAATACAGGCAAGGTATTAACAAAACGAATTCCTTTATCTGTTTTAACCCAGAATAGTCCCTGATCCTGATGGGCGATATAGGTATTAACCAGATTCTCCTTTTCTGCTTTCGTCAAATAAGACAGGCTTCCATTGGAGATTCTCCAATTCTGATTCAGACTGATTAGTGAATATTCCGCTCCCTCTAATCCCATCGTAGCAATATAATTGAGCTGGGTATTCACATTCCGATACGCTACAAAATCTTTTTCTGTAATGGGATTTTTCACAACTTCATTAAAGGAACTGGTCGTGCTATACGTATTAAAAGCATATTCAATCGTCTGAATTTTCTGCTCCAGGCTATTTCTGATCTGAGCCATATAGCTTTGCTTGGTATTGGAAACTCTCTCCACAACGGAGCTAATTGTTGTAAAATAGATGTAGCTGCCGAAGCTGGCCACCAACCCTATTCCCAAAACCAGAATCGTAATAAAAATAGTGTAGAACATTCTTCCTTTTTTCATTGCGCTCCCCCTTTGGCTCTTGGCATCACACCAAAATTATAGCGCTTTCATAGCAAGGTTTAAATCATTTTTTTCACGTGTGCATTTATTTTTTACATCCGTATCATTCCAATTTAAGTCGATTTTGTTTTGTTTTATTTACGGCAGTTAAAAAGAAATTTGGAGGTTACTTATGTTACACGTTGTTAGCCCTAAAGAACAGATTGTAAAAGAAGAATTTCCGTCAGACACTTCCTTTCTCTCACTCTATCCCGTAGCGGTCCGTGAAGCTCGTCCTTTTATATTGGTATTACCTGGCAGTGGCTACGAGCATTTGGCCTCACATGAAGGAGAGCCTGTAGCCCGGTGGTTGAATGATCTAGGTATTCATGCGGGTGTATTGGAGTATCAAGTCGGCGATTTTGAGATCACCTCCTTGCTGGAGGATGTAGAATATGCCCTTCAATGGGTTCGCCAAACACCGAAAGACTGGCCAGTCATTCCTGAACAAGTGGGGCTCATCGGTTTTTCAGCAGGCGGGCACTTGGCCTCCATCGTCGCCACCATAGGGACAGAAAAACCAGATCTTCTGCTGTTAGGATACCCTGTAATTTCGTTTCATGATCCTTATGCGCATATCGGAAGCCGTACACATTTTTTAGGTGAACAGCCGACACTTGAGCAGCTTCAAGGCTTTTCATCCGATCAGCAAGTAACCTCACAGACGCCTCCAACCTTCATTTGGACCACGGCCAATGATGCTGCTGTTCCGGTAGAAAATAGCCTGTTGCTCGCTTCCTCATTATCCAGAGAAGGTATTCCGTTTGAACTGCATGTATTCGAGGAAGGTAGACACGGCTTGGGACTGTCAGAGGAAAACCGTGAATGCCGACAATGGCTCGATCTGGCGGAAACTTGGCTTCAAAAACATGGATATGCTCAGGCAAGACAGCAGATGCGACTGTTTATCGCGGGGGACTCTACTGCAGCTCAAAAAGGGGCTACCGAAAAACCGATGACAGGCTGGGGCGAACACTTGCAAAGCTATATGGACCCATCTGTTCATGTGGACAATCGCGCGGTCAATGGGCGAAGCACCAAATCTTTTATAGCAGAAGGCCGGTTAGCTGATATTGAAAAAGATATTCAAGCTGGCGATTATCTGTTTATTCAATTTGGACACAACGATGAGAAAAAAGAAGACCCCACCCGCTATACCGATCCTGATGGGGAGTATCGTCAAAACTTAATTCAATGCATTCAGTCCGCTCAGGAACGTGGTGGAATTCCAGTGCTATTGACCTCTGTAAGCCGCCGCCGCTTTACCGCAGACGGTGAACCTGATCCGCTGGCTGTAGGAGCCTATCCCGCAGCCATGAGACAAGTAGCCGAGGAAACCAAGACACCCCTACTCGATATTTTTGAAGCTTCGCAGCAGCTTTATCGTTCAATGGGTGAAAAAGAGTCCCAGCAGCTATTTATGCATTTGCCTGAAAAAACGCACCCTAATTACCCAGCCGGCGTAACGGATAATACCCATTTTTCCGACGAAGGAGCAAGACAGATCGCCCAGCTTGTAGCGGAAGCAATTCGTCAATGTACGGAACTGTCTGCATTAAAACAACGAATGTTAGAAAGAAATCAAGATAGCGGTGAGAGGCTCATTCATCACCTTGTCAACTAAACATCAAGAACCAAAAGATACAAGCAAGAAAAACGGCCCTTCTCCAGAAATTACGCCTATTGTAGAAGTTAACGGGGTGTATTACAGAACTGCAAAGCCGCCGAGAAATTACTCTTATGCGTTGTCTAATTACCCAGACGATACTTATAAAGTGGCAAGTGGAAATGTAACAGTCTCCGCTTCAGGCGTGGTACAAACCACCACTGTAACAACCGCAAGAATCGAAATTTATGGCGGTAACGGTAAATTAAGAATGGTATACACTGTTAAGGTGCTCTAAGATTGGAATAAGAGTATCCTCTAAATGTGGAGCCAACGATTAGCATGGAAATGATGAATTGTTCTAAAAAACACCCTGCCATTACGGCAGGCCACTGAAAAACTCGTAGTTTGACGGAGTAGTTAAATGCCTGAAACAAAAGACGTCCTCAATTTCCTAGTAATAGGGAATGAAGGCCGTCTTTTTGTTATAACTTCAGGTCTTTATGCCTTGTTTCTTACTTCATCAGCTTCAATATTCTCTTCAAGTTTACAGTAAAGATCGCCATTGCACCTTGTAACTGCATGCCCATAAGACCCGAAGATGACGCTACATCATACCCGTGTCTGTGTTTGAGTTCACTGTTCTTCGCTTCGAAGTACTCGCTTTCCTGGAACGACATTTGTTCCGTGTGTTCGCCAGATTTAATACTCACTGAGTAGGACTTGCTTTTTGCTCCTTCGATGTAGCATCCTTCTTTAAACGGACACCTCTTACATACTTCTACATCGAAGTAGTAGGTATTCTTTTGGTTATTGTTAACGCTCTTTTTTCCTGTCCGTGCTCTCTGAATCGCCTATGGCCGGCCTTACACATGTACATACCTGCATCTTTATTGAATTGAAATTCATTTTCTTTCTTACGTGCCCCTTGTGTAATGAGTGGATTGAGTTTGGCGATAAGTTCAATTTCATTGCTTTTAGCGTAAACGATGTTGTCTTTTTCAGAGTAAGCTGTATCTCCGATGACCGATTTGATTTCCATACCCGTTGCTTTACTTTTTTCAATCAGCAATTGCAGTTGCTTGCCGTCATTCTTTTCACCCGTCGTGACAACGGCTGCCGTTATGATTCGTTCCTCGGTCATGGCAATTTTGAATCATCTCATTCACCTACTTGGTTTAATACCTTAATTATATAGAGAAAAGGTACAATCTCCTCAATAAAACTTGAGAAGATTGTACCTTTTCTTCATACTAAGAACTTTTTCAGTGGCCAGCCATTACGGCAGGGTGTTTCAAATTATTTAGAATATAATGGATCTTTGTGGATTGATCAGTCTACACATTTCCTGAAACAAAGAAGCTCATTCCTTGCGTAACATAAGGTATAGCCAATTTTATATATTCTTCTGGTGGCACAGTGCTATTTTGTACCAATCAACTGCAGCCCCGTAAATTCCCCAACTTAACATGACGGCTGCGATTCTTAGAGACTCATTACTGACAGTGGAATGTTTTTTAACAGCATTTGGTAAAAAAACATTCAAGTTCTTTCTGTATAATGACTGTTTTTGATCAGTTATATTCGGCTTTGATCGCTTACGTTGTACTGAAAATTGTTTACGAGGAAGTCGAAGTTTGCCATTCCCCAACACGCATCGCTTTCATTCATTCATTTTTTCGACTGATTCTTGCAGATCTATTGCCGATCGGGTGGCGGCTTATTTCAAGCTTTTTATACCTTGATAATTTCTTCGTTTCTCCATATCCCTTAATACATCTGATCGTGTGTTTTTTCTATTCATAACCGAAAGAACGGCTTAGGGAAGTTGTTTGTATATTGGGCACGCTCCAGTTCTTCGGCAATGATGCGGATGCCCTCTTCAATAGCTTGCTCATCGGTTCGAATGATGCTAAGGCGCAGTAAATTAAGCTTGGGAAAAGATGAGAGGAACTGCTTCTCGGTAGCTAGTACATCAACGCCACGGTTCTCCAATCGCTTGACCAAATCTTCAGTATCAATGGAGTCTGGAAGGTGTATTGAAGCGAAAAGTCCTCCACAAGTACCGGTGGTATATAAACACTCTTTGGGCAATAATCGCTGTGAAATTTCCCCTAGATGTTTAATGCGGTGATTGTACATGGATTTCATTTGCTTCGCATGATGAGCAAACATCCCGGACTTCATATAAATCTCGAGTACACCTTGAGAAAGCACCGAGGTGCTCAGATCCGCTGCATGTTTATGCCATTGGAGCAAAGGAATAAACGAAGTTGGTACTGCGGCCGCGGCAAGCCTTAATCCGGGCAGCATCACTTTGGAAAAACTTCTGAGATAAATGACATGACTGGCTCCATTATAAGCGTGAATAGGATCCGCTTTAATGTTTGTTTCCAAATCAGCAAGATAATCATCCTCAACGATGTAAACGTCATTGGCTTTGGCGAGTTCTACTAGTCGCTGCTTGTCTTCCGCTGTGTAAGAAGTGCCTAACGGATTATGGAAACGCGGGATTGTATAAAAAAACTTTATATTATTACTTTGAAAATGGCGCTCCAAAGTTACCCAATCAATCCCGTCAGGTGTTCTTTCGATACCAATTACGGTTTGTCTTTGTGTCTTAAGTGCAGCAAGCATTCCCCAATATGTTGGTTGCTCGACCAGAATGTTGTTTTTTCCGTTTGGGAAAGGCATCCCAGCTAGAAGATGAAGAGCTTGCTGAGCGCCTGAAAATATAAAAACTTGCTGAGCCGAAGGGAAAACCTGTTGCTGCTGAAAAAGCTTCACGATCTCCTGGCGAAGAGAAAGCAAACCCTGTGGATCGGGATAAGTGAATATGGACGTCTCAAATAATTCCATCGCTTTGTTCAAGCATTGACGAAAGTCGATTTGCGGTATCGACGCGGGATCAGGAGCCGCTGATGCAAAATCGATTCGTTTTGTTTGCAGCAGGGGAAGAAGCGCTTCTTTGGCTACGACAAAATAACCACTCTTCGGACGTGAATAAATGAGATATTGACTTTCGAGTTCCTGATATACACCAATAATTGTGTTGAGGCTGCAACCGAATCGTTGGCTCTGCTTACGGATGGACGGCAGCTTCTGACCGGGTTTGATGAGACCATTTACGATGTCCGAACGGATGATTTGCTGAATGGATTCCTTTTTATTTGTCATAAATATGCCTCCAACTTGAAATAATTTGTTCTACTATCTGTACCCTTACAGATGGATAAATGGTCAATATACATAGTATTTTGTATCTACTATAATACAAATAATCATACAGAAGTGTATTTTATAAATATTTTCGTACCTTGATATCTCAAAGTGTCGAGTGCATTTTTGTATAAATTTTTTTGAGGTGATTGTAATGAACAAAACGACAAGCGGCTGGATCAATGGTTTCCTGGGCGTGCTCATCTTCAGCGGCTCGCTACCCGCAACACGGTTGGCTGTAATGGATTTTGATCCGTTATTCCTCACCGTATGCCGTGCCGCAATTGCTGGGGTGTTAGCGGGACTGCTTCTCCTCATCTTCCGGCAACAACGGCCTGTCCGAAGCGACATCGTTCCACTATTGTTAGTATCACTCTGCGTGGTAGTAGGTTTCCCACTGCTGACAGCTTTGGCGCTTCAGTATGTCACATCCGCGCATGCAATTATCTACATTGGGCTTCTGCCGCTTTCGACGGCGATCTTCGGAGTACTGCGGGGCGGTGAACGCCCGCGACCAACCTTTTGGATCTTATCAGCTCTAGGCAGCTCCCTTGTAGCAGGATTCGCCCTAACACAAGGGGCTACATCTTCGCCGGTCGGTGATGCGTTAATGCTGGCTTCTATCATCGTGTGCGGTTACGGTTATGCGGAAGGGGGACGACTCTCACGGAGGCTAGGGGGCTGGCAGGTGATCTCTTGGGCACTCGTTCTGTCGCTTCCCGTTATGTCACTGCTCTCTTTTTATTACATGCCGGTTTCGTGGGCGGGTATCAATGGCTCCGCACTCTTGAGCCTTGCTTATGTCTCCCTGTTCAGCATGCTCATCGGCTTTGTGTTCTGGTATCGTGGTCTTGCCCAGGGAGGTATAGCAGCGGTCGGGCAGTTACAACTCCTCCAGCCTTTCTTCGGCCTGCTACTTTCGGCTCTCGTTCTGCACGAGTCAATTGGTTGGCCTATCTTTATAGTAAATATCGGTGTTGTACTGTGCGTGGCGATCGCACGGCGATTTGCATCAAAATAGTTTTCAACATCAGCTCCGATTCGCAGAGCTATCCTAAGTGAATTTAAAAAGCGTTATACTAATCCGGTATATTTTTTAATGCCATCGTAATAGTCGGTATGACCATTAAAAGAGTAGGACCTGTAACGCTATGTCGTGCTTGTATTTGGAGGATTCGAGCCAATAGTCAATTATTGAAAGAAAACGGAATCGACAACTTTATTGTCCGAAGACAACAAGTTTAATACTAAGAATATCAAAGAAGCCCTCTCGATGATCTAAAACAAGGGTTAACCTTATTTTATTTTGTCAGTAAAGCGGTTTGTTTAACTATAATTTTTTATAGTATTTTTCAAGATCAGATAACATTTGATCCCTCCTATTACGAACTCTTGTCCTGATTATACCGGAACAAGAGTTGGCTTTTTTTAATCAATAAATATAAAAAAAGACCCTGCCAAATACCTCATGCTAGGACGAAGACGATAGCGACAGCAATATTAATAGTACGTTTTTTCATCAAATCACTTCAAAAAGTTTTGATTTTTAACTCCCTTTTTGTCTCAGGTCATGAAATTTTCGGGGATGAGGAAGATTTGTAGCAGTCAGCCTGTTCTTTCATACAGATGATTTTTCAAAATCCTGACAAAAAAACAGGAGCCCTGACCATCAACGGTCGGGTTCCTGTTTGTCATGCAATTCTATGTGGAGATATCCCACTTCTGAAATGAGGCAATCGTACACTTTCCGCTCACAAAGGCGCGAATGCCCGTTGATTCCAGTCCGGGATACACCCTTCCTGTGAGGACGTATTCACCGTCGCCGATGAATATTTCCACCGAGCTTTTATCGACAAAAACCCGAAGCTCCAGACGGCCCTCGTGTAAGCCCACGGGCACTCTTCTCTCTCCGCCCGGTCCGATACCTGCACGCTCACGGTTGAAACGGAACAGACCGTCATCGGGACGGTACGACAGTACAGTCTCCTCTTCGCTGCCCACCCGCAGTTTCAAGCCGAATTCATCGGTGTTACCGGCTTCGAACTCAAATACGGCCTTCAGTTCGTAGCTATCTCCGCCCGTCTCTATAATCTGCTCGCCTGTCAGTAAGATATCCCGCTGCTCGAACAGATTGGATCGGTAATTCTTTACTTCTTCAAGCGGACGGAACAGCAGCCTGCCGCGGTCGATAACCGCTTCCCGCGGAAGACTCATCGCACCAGCCCAATGGTGTCCCTGCTGGGTCGGCATCTCCGACTCCCACATGTCCATCCATCCGATGACGATACGCCGCCCTTTATCATCCAAGGTTGACTGCGGGGCATAGAAATCGAATCCGTGATCCACCTGAGCATACCGCTCTGCCGTAAATGTTCCGGCCGCGGAATTGAAATCACCAATACCGTACATGGTGGAATGCAGATTGCGGTAAGCTTCCCCCTGGGCAGGCATCCGCTGCGGGGACAGCATAAATACGTGCCGGCCGCCAAGCGGAAACAGATCCGGGCACTCCCAATTATCGCCGAAGCGTCCGTCACTCACGGCCAGTACATTGACATACGTCCAGCTTCTCAGGTCTTCAGAACGGTAGAGTAGTGCAAGCCCGTTCCCTTTGGCATCATTAGAACCGAGAACGGCGTAATATTGATCTTCGTGCCTGAACACCTTAGGGTCACGGAAGTCTTTGCGGCTGACCGTGTCCGGTATGGCGTCATAACCGATGACCGGGTTGCCCTCCCACTTTTCGAACGTTACCCCATCTTCCGATACTGCGATTCCCTGCGACTGCTTGTAATCTTGATCCTTGTCGGGCCCGGTTACAACATGTCCAGTATACATCAGAACAAGCTTTCCGTCCTGCTCAACTGCACTGCCAGAGAAGCAGCCGTCCCGGTCGAACTCACCATCCGGAGCCAAAGCGACCGGCAGATAATCCCACTTCATAAGATCACGGCTGACTGCGTGTCCCCAGTGCATCGGCCCCCATACCGGTTTATACGGGTAATGTTGATAGAACAAGTGATACTGCCCGTTATATTGAATGAAACCATTCGGATCGTTCATCCAGCCGAATTCAGCCATTAAGTGGTAGTTCAGCCGATAATCCGGCCGAAGCATATGCTTCGATTGGGAAATAAATTGATCTGCACTCTCTCTCGTATACGCTCTACTCTGTATGATAAGGCATCCTCCCTCTGCAGTTATTTAATCGAACCTTGCATAACACCCTGAATAATATATTTCTGTGCGAACAGATAGATGATAATGATCGGAAATATCGTTAGTACCAAACTTGCCATTAACGGACCGTAATCCACTGTATAGGTTCCGTAAAAGTTGTACGTGGACAACGGAAGTGTCCTTTGCTCCGGGTCGACCAGAATGAGGGAAGGCAGCAGAAAATCATTCCAGACCCACAGCACATTGAGAATGGAAATGGTGGCTGTCGTGGGCATCAGTACCGGAAACACAATTCGGTAGAATGTCTGAATTCGCGTGCAGCCGTCAATCAGCGCCGCTTCCTCCAGTTCCTTCGGAATGCTCTTCACGAATCCATGATAAATGAAGACGGCCAGCGAGCTGCCAAAACCGATGTACATGTAAATCAGCGACCACTTGCTGTTCAGCAGATCAAGTGAGCCGTAAATTTTCACCAATGGAATCATGATGGCCTGGAACGGAATGATCATGGAAGCAACCATCAGCATAAACGTATATTGATTGAACTTGGTGTTGTTTCTGACAAAATAATGAGCCGTCATCGCCGCGAATAGTGAGATAAACAAGACACTTAACACCGTTATGACCAATGAGTTGGCGAAGGCATCGATGTAATTCATTTTATCGAACGCATTCATATAATTGACCATATTGAAGCTCTCTGGAAGCGATAACGGGTTCGAGGTGATGGCTATGTTTTCCTTGAACGAATTGATCAGCAGAAAAACGAACGGTACGATGAACAATATGAGCACGACTGTCAGCACAATGAATTTGATCACGGAGGAAGCGGCTTTTTTGCTTGTCATTACGCCTCCACCTCCAATTTCTTACTAAAATAAACCTGGAGCAGGGTGATGAGAGCAACCATCAGGAAAAGCACGAATGCTTCCGCCTGCCCCACACCATAATCACGGGAAAGGAATGCCTTTTCATACACATGCATCGACACCATTTGAGTACTGCTGAACGGCCCGCCTTTCGTGAGCGCGAGATTCACGTCATAGACCATAAATCCGCGCTGCAGGGACAAAAATATACATACGATGAAAGAAGGAACCATCAAGGGCAGCACCATTTTCCGCAGTCTGATCCAACTGTTCGCCCCATCAATGCTTGCGGCCTCCATAATATCATTCGGCACACCGGTCAATCCCGCGATGTAAATGACCATCATGTAACCCGCGTTCTGCCACACGGTTACAATCACAAGTGCCCAGAACGCTTTGTCGGGATCAGCCAGCCAAGTCGTGCTGAACGACTGAATGCCGGCATGTTGTCCCAAATAGACAAGCACGTTGTTGAAGATGAACTGCCAGATAAAACCGAGTACAATGCCGCCGACAAGGTTGGGCAGGAAAAATCCCGCCCGGAAAATACTCTGTCCCTTTAAACCTTTTATCAGCACATACGCAAGCATAAAAGCGATAACATTGATAAGAACAACGGTATAAAACACATACTCGAGCGTCAAGCCGAACGATTTCCAAAACTCAATATCCCGAAAAACAGCCAGGTAGTTTTGGACGCCAACCAGCGATAGTGTCGTGGAAATACCATCCCAGTTTGTGAACGTCAGATAGATGCCGTACAAAAATGGAATGATCATTACCGTTATGAAGGCAAACAAGGTTGGTCCGGTAAACAGCAGCCGTGACCGCAACCGGTTCCATACTCCTTTTTCCGCAATCATGATGATCCCTCTCTTTATTCCGGATTTCTCTCTCTATTCCGGGTGATTTGAAAATAACCTTATTTCGCGGTTTTCCAGTAGTCTTCGATTTCTTTGACCAGTGTTGCGCGGTCGCCCTGTTTCGCCAGATATTTTTGCATGGAAGATCCTGTCTTGGACCAGTGGTCGGCAGGCAGCGTGCTCATCGACTGCTCTGACTTGCCTTTTGCGATATAATCCTGGATGGACTTACCAAGCGGATCGGCCGCAGGCAGTGTAATATTTTTGAACGCCGGGATAATGTTTGCTTTGTTCACGAGGAAATCCTGGCCTTTCTTCTCATAGACGATCCAGTTCAGGAACTTCTTCGCCGCCTCTTGCTGTTCCGGAGTAGTCTTCTCCTTGTCAATGACAATGCGTTTGGATACGGCGGACGAAATTTCCTGATTGCCGTAGTCATTGGCATTATTGCTGATCGGTACAGGCAGGAAACCATATTTTTTGTTAGCGGTATCAAAACTGCTGATTTGCGGCCATGCCCAGTTGCCCATGAACCAAATGCCGACTTCACCTTTGCCGAGCAGCTCCGGTCCGCGTTCATAAGCTCCTGCCAGCGGGGAAGCCTGGTCGATATTGTATTTCATCATGAGGTCGAATGTATCCATAAGTCCGTTAAATACCGGATTGTTAGCCAAGTCAGTCTGGCCCGCTTTCAGTGACGCCATGAATTTGTCCACTTCAGCCATGTCTTTGTTCTGGCCTGCATAAGCAAGAGGCAAATAATGAGCGCCCAGGGACCAGTCCATTGGTGAAATTACCAGTGCTTTCTTTCCGGATGTCTCGATTTGCTGAAACAGTTTTTCAAGGTCATTTCGGGTTTTAATTGTGGCGGGATCAAAGCTTCCGCCTACTGCTTTATCAACAACGGCTTTGTTGTAAATGAATCCGTAGCCTTCAACAGCCAGCGGAAACGCGTAATTTTTACCGTCAAATGTCGTAGCTGTGGTAGCATTTTCAACAGTGTCCTCGTTCCACTTTTCTCCGTTCAGATCGAGGATACGGTCCTTGAATTTCTCGACATCGCCTGTATCCAGCATGATCATGGTCGGCGGATTACCGGATGCATACAATGCGGAGGCACGCTCAAAAGGCGATCCTCCGGTCGGAACCGGCTGAATTTCAACCGTAATGCCCGGATTGTCTTCCTGGAACGCTTTGGCGGCATCCTCCAACTGTGGAAGGATTTCACCTTTGGAGTTCAAAAACGTAATTTTCACATTTTCCGAATCCGCTGATCCCCCTCCAGAAGTCGAATTACCTTCTCCTCCGGAGCCGCCACATGCGGACACCACCATAACCAAAAGAAGCAGCATTACCATCCATTGAACTCTTTTGAATTTCCTCATTGTTGTCATCCCCTTATTTCTATAATGGCTCTGAACATTTGAATAAAACGCTTACAAACGGATTATATGTCAAAGATTTGACTTATGTCAATCGTTTGACTTATTAAACCTTTAACATGTACTATAAAAAATCCGTCCCCCTTGTTAGAGGAACGGATTTCATTCAAGTCGTTGCACGCTCAATCAGTTCAACAGGCAGCAGATTGGCAGGTTGTACCTGCTCCCCCTCCGCCTGCTTGCGAATCAGCTCGACCGCCAGTCTGCCGATGTCTGCAATCGGCTGTCTTACCGATGTAAGTTCCGGCGTCAGCCAGGAAGCTGCGCTTACATCATCGAAGCCTACAATACGCACATTCTCCGGCACATGCCTTCCGGCGCGGATATATTCTTTCAACGCGAAAGCGGCAATAATATCGCTCGTTGCGAACACCCCATCGACATCCGGATGTTCATGAACAAGCTTCGAGATGATCCGCTCGTACTCCTTCTGGTCGAACACATTCAAGTTCGTTTGAACGATCACATGCTGGACACTATGCCTGCCCACGACATCCCGGAATGCTTCGGTCCGTTCATTAGACAGCATATTCAGCTCAAGATTTCCGCATATATGCGCAATTTTCCGGCAGCCCTTGCGAATGAGCAGCTCCGTGGCCAGCTCGCCTCCGCGATAATTGTCCGAAGATATGTACGGAATATACGGGTCAATCTTCCTGTCAAACGTTACAATCGGTGAATTCAAATGCCGGTACTCTTCTACTTCCAATGTATGGCTACCCATAATGATGCCATCTACCCGGTTCCGCTTCAGCATTTCGATATACACTTTTTCCTTCACAGGATCCATATGCGAGTTGCACAGCAGGACCTTGCAGTCATGCTGATAGGCATAATACTCGACCTGATTGGCAAGCTCACTGAAGAAAGGATGCGAGACATTGGGTATAATAAGGCCAATAATATTGGACTTCTTGCGTAGCAGAGATCTTGCTATTTCATTCGGCTGATAATTAAGCTCCTCCATCGTGTCGAACACTTTTTTGCGTGTAGTTTCGCTGATATATCCCCGGTTATTCATTACACGGGATACTGTAGTGACCGACACGCCCGCTTTTAATGCCACATCGTGAATTGTCGCCATATTAACCTCTTCCCGCACAAAATACATACATACAAACTATACCTTCTCCTCACCATTCCGACAACCTTACATAACGGATGGTCTCATAAATAGTCATACATATTTCACCTCAAACAGTGATTCCTATTAGAATTCGTGATTTTGTTACTCAAGTCCTTTATCACAACTAGCTTGCCCATTAGTTCAATTATGGAATGATTTCGTCTGTAAGTTGGCAGACCACGATGGCCTGCCGAATGCTTCGTCGACTGCTAAAATAGGCTTCTGTATTTATTATCATACTAATAAATAGTGGTTGGGCCGTTCTTCAATGTCTCTATTTCAGAGAGGCAATAAGAGATATTAAGTTCATATACTTCCCGTCATCAGCATTCAGCAGTGCAATATTGTCACGTGCATAATCGTTGTCACACTGAAGCCATTCATACCAAGCTTTCGAGAAGCAATTCATTTCTCTTACCGATTCAACATAAACATTTGGCGACTGTCCCCATAATTTCCCCCACCATTCGCAAGTATGCCAATGGATATCGAACTCACTAGGTGACAAGAACGGCTGCAATTCCACAGGTACAGCCCCATCAAACTCCTTCTTCACCCCTGGCATCGCTATAGCGAATATACCTCCTTTCTTGACTAGCGGTGTTAAATGACAGTCTAAGTATTGTTCATTTGCTCCAAAATATTGATACGCATCTACGCTAATGACGGCATCGAAGTATTTGTTTGCAAAAGGCAAGCTACAGGCATCTGCATGAATAGGAATAATTCGGCTTTCCAGACCGAAATCTCTAAATCTTCGATAGTTTTCGGTTGCACTAATCCATAAATCGGTAGCAAACACCGTTACGCCAAACTTTTGCGCCAGAAAGATAGAAGTAAGCCCGGTCCCGCAGCCCAAATCCAGCACTCGCATTCCATTTTGCAAAGGCAAATTTTTCGTTAGCTCCTCGATCATAACAATCGAACTAGGCCCCATTAAATGTGCTCTAATGAAATCTACATCATCTAGATCTCGACCGATCATGTCCATAGCCCCCCTACTTTCCTCCGTTGTTTATTTAACCTTACATTTAAACGTAATATTTCCAATAAAGCAATTCTTCATCTTTGTGAACAATTTGGAATCCTAACTTCAACAACACATTCTTAGAGCTGATATTGTCAGGTTCACATCTCGCTGTTATGCGTTGGACTTCATCGTGATTTAAGGCCCATTCTATTAATTTTTGAGCAGCTTCAAAGCAATAACCTTTGCGGCGATGACTTTCATTCGTTGCAAAACCGATTTCAATCATACCGTCCCGATCAGGATCCCCTAAAAAACCAATCCCCCCAATAATTTCTCGGGTATCCATCGCCACAATGATCCAGGAGTCAAATCCTTTAGTACCATTATTTTTGATCAAAAGTTCTCGAAAATAAGGTAAAGCTTCAAAAAAATCAGGACCCGGCCATTCACCGTTGGTTTTGTAACCCAATGTTTCAATAGCACGAGTATCACGCCGAGCTGCTGCCTCGATTAAATTTAGATCAAGTGTTTTTAAAATGAGCCGATTCGTTTGAAGTTTCATATATTGTCCACCTTTCTTGTTGAGGAATAGCATACGCAGGTCTATCTTCCATCCCCCCTTTGCAGATAATAAGAAAAGGGCAGGAATGAACATACGTCATCCCTGCCCTTATATAGCCTGTTGTATGCGCCCACAAAAAAATAACCGTGCTGAACCAGCACGGATGTGGACTCGTTATAACAGGCATCCCTAAGGATCTGGTTATATCCGTTGATCTCAACTAATTCCGAAGCTTTCAAAACCCTACCCGTATTTACCAAATTGGGCAGACGGGTAGTGCAAGTATGAAAACCTCTTTTATGGAATTGGATTAGTTAAGAACAGCTCCAGACAAAAAAATCTCTCCTTAGTGAATTATCCATTATTATAACTGGGAAAATTTTATCTGCCAATCCTTTACCATGTCTTTGGTTTACTTGATACACCTCGATTTCAGGTTATAAAGAAACAAATTTATTCGAACTATCCTGCCTGTTAGTGTAGTAACCGGGATTCATTTGGATCATACGAGACAAGTCCCAAAAATATGAGCATATGTTTTAAGTTTTAAGCCCCTCACTTCCTCATAGAGCTGAAAAGAGATGTAAACAACAAAAAAACCCTTGCTACGCAAGAGTTTTTGAGGAAATGGGCCCTGAGGGACTCGAACCCCCGACCAATCGGTTATGAGCCGACCGCTCTAACCAACTGAGCTAAGGGCCCTCAAAAAAACATGTATATTCACGTTACATATTCATAACAGCAACGTTAATTAATATACAACATTTTCTTGTGTTTCGTCAATAGTCTTTCGAAAATTTTCTTTTTAAAATTTATTTTCGTGGACTTACGGAATAAATCGGACACCATAACGACCTTTGCGCGAGCGGTACACCTCCACTGCGCGGGGATCATTGTAGCCATACATCCAGCCGTCGTGCTCCAACCTTTTTGCCAGACATCCTGCCTGAAATTTAGTCGTGTACAGTCTGCCATAGTAAATCCAATACATCCGAGCTCCCTCTTTTCACATGATGGTAGGAGTTAGTGTAACCGGATCGAATTCGATTTACACGGCCTGAGCCATAACAATCTACAATGGTTAGCATCGAGTACGAATCGCTCTAATCATTAGCTCTGTTGGCCCCTATAGCTTATCTTATTTGCCAAAGGAAGCTGGGTCCTGACGCCAGGAACGCAGCAGTTCCATCTCTTCTTCCTGAATGGTTCCTTCACGCAAGGCAACATTCATCAGGGCTGTATAATTGGACAAGCTTTGCAGCTCCACACCTGCTTCTTCAAAGGCTTGAGTCGCTTTATCTAGCTGGTAGCTGAAAATAGCCAGTACCGCTAACGGCTGAGCGCCTGCTTGCTCTACAGCCTGTGCTGCTTTAATGGAACTGCCCCCGGTAGAGATGAGATCCTCGATAACCATAACCTTTTGTCCTGCACTGATTCGGCCTTCGATTTGGTTCTCTTTCCCATGTCCTTTGGCTTTGTCCCTTATATAGGCCATCGGCAGATTTAGCTTTTGCGCCACCCAAGCAGCATGAGGAATCCCTGCTGTAGCTGTGCCAGCAATGACCTCGGTTTCGGGGTATTGCTCGCGGATGAGAGCCGCAAACGAGTCTGCGATCAGTTCACGTACCTCCGGGTAGGACATGGTCAGGCGATTGTCACAGTAGATAGGTGATTTAATGCCGGATGTCCATGTAAAAGGCTGCTGCGGGCGCAGCGCCACTGCCTGAATACGTAACAAATGGGATGCGATTTGCTCGGGTATATTCTTTAATGTGGTCATACTTGTGTCATCTCCTCAATAATGTGTTCCGCTGCGGCGCGTGGGTCTGGTGCTGCGGTGATAGGCCGTCCAACGACAATGTAACTGCTGCCTTGGGCAATGGCTTGCCCAGGTGTAAGCACACGCGACTGATCGCCTGTAGCGCTGCCTGCCGGACGTATCCCAGGGGTTATGGTCTTAAAGTCCGACCCGCATACAGCGCGGATCGCAGGCACTTCCAAAGGGGACGCCACTACCCCGTTCAATCCCGCCTCACGGGTTAGTTGTGCGTAGCGAACGACGACATCCTGTACCGTACCCGGAATGCCTAATTCCGTGTTCATGGTCGTCTGATCCGTGCTGGTCAGCTGTGTGACTGCAATAATGAGCGGCATGGCAAGCGAGCTGTCTGCAGAAACAGCAGCTTCGGCCCCAGCCTTGGCGGCGGACATCATACTGCGGCCACCAGCGGCATGTACGTTGAACATATCCACACCTAAGCGGGTAATACTCTCCGCACCGCCCCGCACCGTATTAGGGATATCATGCATTTTCAAATCCAGAAATACGGAGTATCCTCTCGACTTTAGCTGTTCTACAAAAGCCGGCCCTGCGCTATAAAACAGCTGCATACCTACTTTTATATAACAGGGAATCCCCTCTAGCTGCCGAATTAACTGCTCCGCCTGCTGCGCATCCGGGTAATCTAATGCGACCATCAGCCTTCCTGCCATCTGTCGAAATGCTTCGTTCACCGTTCTACATCCCCTTTTCACGTCAATTCGGGTACATTTGCCCGTGATAAAGGACATCCGTCAGCCGAAGCTGATGAATGCCCTTTCCTGTATTACTTATTTCCTCACATCTATTCGTAACGCATTAGTTGCTCAGGACCGGCATGGATTCGGATGTGAAATTGATCGTTTCCAGCATTCTTAGCAAAGCGCGTACTGTATCCAGTGAGGTCATGCAGACGATACCATTCTCAACCGCTTCGCGGCGGATACGGAATCCATCACGCTCTGGCGTTTTGCCTTTGGTCAGCGTATTGAAGACAAAGTTGGCTTCACCCGTACGGATCATATCCAGGATATTCGGGTTCCCTTCGCTCAGCTTGTTGATCGTGTTCACTGGAATGTTGGCTTGCTCCATAGCAGCCGCTGTTCCACCTGTTGCAATAATTTTATAGCCCAGTCTGTAAAAGCCCTGCATCAACTCGACAGCTTCTTCTTTGTCCTTATCTGCCACTGTAATGATGATCGCTCCAGTGGATGGAATTTTCATGCCAGCCCCCACAAGTCCTTTGTACAGGGCTTTGGCATACTGAATATCGCGTCCCATGACTTCACCTGTCGATTTCATTTCCGGGCCCAGTGTCGGCTCTACACGGCGCAGTTTGGCAAAGGAGAATACCGGAACCTTAACCGAGACATAATTACTTTCAGGCCAAAGACCTTCTGAATAACCTGCATCTTTAAGCTTACCGCCCAAAATAGCCTGCGTGGCCAGATTCGCCATCGGGATATTTGTTACTTTACTCAAGAAAGGGACCGTCCGCGAGGAGCGAGGGTTAACCTCGATCACGTAAACCTCATCTTGATGAATAACAAACTGGATATTTACCAGACCGATCGTTTTCAATTCCTTAGCGATGCTGATTGTAATTTCCACAATTTTTTGTTTCAACTTGGCAGACAAGTGCTGTGGTGGATATACCGCGATAGAGTCACCTGAGTGAACTCCCGCCCGTTCTACATGCTCCATAATGCCTGGTACCAATACTGTCTCGCCGTCGCAGATGGCGTCGACCTCAACTTCTTTACCCAGCATATAACGGTCGATGAGCACCGGATGCTCTGGGTTGATTTTAACCGCTTCTTCCATGTACCGCAGCAATTCCGTATCTGAGTACACGATTTCCATAGCGCGCCCGCCCAGAACGTAGGATGGACGTACCAGGACCGGATAGCCTAGCGCCTGTGCAGTTCCTACTGCTTCATCTACCGATGTGACCGTGTTGCCTTTAGGCTGTGCGATAGCCAGACGAGACAAAAGTTGTTCGAACTTTTTCCGGTCTTCCGCTTCATCGATACTTTCCAGACTCGTGCCCAAAATATTCACGCCTGCCGCACTCAGCGGAGCTGCGAGATTAATGGCCGTTTGACCACCGAACTGGACGATAACCCCAATCGGTTTTTCCTGCTCGATGACATTCATTACATCTTCGAAGAAGAGCGGTTCAAAGTAGAGGCGGTCGGATGTGTTAAAGTCCGTAGATACCGTCTCCGGGTTGTTATTGATAATCACTGCTTCGTAGCCCGCTTTTTGAATAGCCCATACCGCATGTACGGTGGAGTAATCAAATTCAATCCCTTGCCCGATCCGAATCGGTCCGGAGCCGAGTACGATAACTTTCTCTTTGCTAGATGGAATCACTTCATTTTCCACCTCGTAAGAGGAGTAGTAGTACGGAGTTGTGGCTTCAAACTCGGCTGCGCACGTATCTACCATTTTGTAGACCGGACGCAAGTTTTGAGCTAGACGGAATTCACGTACCTCACGCTCGGTTGTCATACTGTCGTTTTGGCCCATACTGCGAATCTCAGCGATAGAGCGGTCGGTAAAGCCTTTACGTTTGGCCTGGTAGAGTGTCTCGTAGGTCAGCTCAGACTCTTCAGCGATTTTGGCTTCGAACTTGACGATCCCCTCTACCTTGTCGAGAAACCACCAGTCAATTTTCGTTAAGTCCTGAATCTCCTGCTGCTGCCAGCCACGACGGAACGCCTCGGCTACCAAGAACAACCGCTCATCGTCTGCTTTAATCAGGCGATCCTTGAGCACATCATCAGACAGCTGTTCGGCTCCCTTAAGATGTAGACGGTGTACACCGATTTCCAACGACCGTACCGCTTTATGGATGGACTCTTCGAATGTACGTCCGATGGCCATGACTTCACCCGTTGCTTTCATTTGCGTGCCCAGCTTGCGGTTGGCAGAAATGAATTTGTCAAATGGCCAGCGTGGTATTTTGCTCACGATGTAATCCAGTGTCGGCTCAAAGCAGGCATACGTTTGTCCTGTTACCGGGTTCACGATTTCATCCAGTGTATAGCCCAGCGCGATTTTGGCAGCCATTTTGGCAATTGGATATCCGGTTGCCTTCGAAGCCAGCGCTGAGGAACGACTCACCCGCGGATTTACCTCAATAACATAGTATTGATAGCTGTGCGGATCAAGCGCAAACTGTACATTACAGCCGCCTTCGATATTGAGGGCGCGGATAATTTTCAGGGAAGCGGAGCGCAGCATCTGGTACTCGCGATCTGACAGCGTCTGACTCGGCGCTACGACGATGCTGTCACCAGTATGCACGCCAACCGGATCAAAGTTCTCCATATTGCAGACAACGATGCAGTTATCATTGCCGTCACGCATGACCTCATACTCGACTTCCTTCATACCTGCGATACTTTTTTCCACCAAACATTGTCCGATTGGACTGTATCGCAAGCCGGAGCTGACGGTTTCACGCAGTTCTTCTTCAGTGGCGCAGATACCACCGCCCGTCCCCCCTAGCGTATAAGCTGGGCGAACGATAATTGGATAACCGATTTCGTTAGCAAAATCCACTGATTCTTCCAATGTTGTTACAATTACACTTTCCGGTACAGGCTGTTCCAACTCGCGCATCAAATCGCGGAACAAATCACGGTCTTCGGCTTTTTCTATCGAATTCAGTTGAGTTCCCAGCAGCTTGACGTTTTCACGCTCCAGCACTCCGGCGCGAGCCAGTTCCACTGCCATATTCAGACCTGTCTGTCCTCCCAGCGTAGGAAGCAAACCATCCGGACGCTCTTGACGGATAATCTGTGTTACAAAATCAAGTGTGATAGGCTCGATGTATACTTTGTCTGCCATATTGGTGTCTGTCATGATGGTTGCCGGATTACTGTTGATCAGTACTACCTCGACGCCTTCTTCTTTGAGCGCTTGACAAGCTTGTGTACCAGCATAATCGAATTCCGCTGCCTGACCAATGACGATAGGACCGGAACCGATCACGAGTATTTTTTTAAGTTCTGTATTTTTCGGCATATTAGCGCTCTCCTCTCACTGCGGCGGCGATAGCAGCCTGACGCGGTTGCTTTGGATGATTTCTTTTGTGCTCACGGATCATATCCAGAAAGCGGTCAAACAAGTAGCCATTATCATAAGGTCCTGGTGCAGCCTCCGGATGATATTGCACCGAAAACGCGGGATACTTGGTATGTTTAAGACCTTCAATCGTTTTATCGTTGTTATTAATATGCGTCACTTCAAGCTCGGTACCTTGGATTGAATCCTCATTCACCGTGTAGCCGTGATTTTGTGATGTGATGAAGCAGCGTCCGCTCTCCAGTTCTTTCACCGGATGGTTACCACCGCGATGTCCGAATTTCAACTTCTCCGTATCCGCTCCCGAAGCTAAAGCAAACAACTGGTGTCCCAAGCAAATTCCGAAAATCGGGTATTCCCCTAGCAGTTCAGCCACCGTGCGAACGGCATGTGGTACGTCTTTCGGATCTCCAGGGCCATTGGACAGCTGGATACCGTCCGGGTCCAAGCGGCGAATTTCCTCAGCCGTCGTATCATGTGGAACGACAACCACGTCGCAGTCCCGTTTATTCAGTTCGCGCAAGATGCCGCTTTTGGCACCATAGTCAATCAATACGATCCGCTCTCCGTTGCCAGGACTGCTGAACGGATGAGGTGTGGAAGTCAAAGGAACCTGATTGCGCAGTTCTTCAATGGTCATGTCAGACATCATTTCTTTTAGTTCTTCCAGCGGTTGGGAACCAGTCGTTAAAATGCCCTTCATCGTGCCGTGATGGCGAATAATCCGGGTAAGCATGCGGGTGTCGATGTCGCTAATGCCAATGATGCCATATTCCTTCAGCAAATCGCCCACGCTGTATTGAGCACGCCAGTTACTTGGCGCCGGCTCGTAATGTCGAACAGCAAAGCCGTGAACATAAGGCCGTACCGATTCAAAGTCATCACGAGTAATTCCGTAATTGCCAATCAGCGGGTAAGTCATCGTTACGATTTGTCCGCAATAAGAGGGATCAGTCAGCACCTCTTGATAGCCTGTAATCCCTGTGTTGAAAACGACCTCGCCTGTTTTTTCACCTTCTGCACCAAATGATGTACCTGTAAACAGCGTGCCGTCCTGAAGTAACAATCTTGCCTGCATCCCGTCTCACTCCTCTATATTGTTTCCTGCTATAAGGTTCTATTTTTAAAGTGGTTTGTATTTACTTTGCTTCGTCAGCAGACCATACCAGTTTGCCGTCTACCCAAGTTTTCACGGGCCAGCCTTTGAGCTTCCAGCCTGTAAAAGGAGTGTTGCGTCCTTTGCTGGCAAACGTTTGCGGATCAACTGCCTGCTCCTGCTCCAGATCAATCATGGTCAGGTCGGCGGGAGCTCCTTCTTCCAAGCGTCCCGTGTCAAGGCGGAAGACACGCGCTGGATCAGCCGTCATACGGCGCACCAGAAAGTCCAGCGTCCATTGTCCGGTAGCTACGAATTTCGTGTACAACAGCGGGAAGGCCGTCTCAAATCCAACGATTCCGAATGGCGCCAGTTCCATACCTTTTGCCTTCTCTTCCTCGCTGTGTGCTGCATGGTCAGTTACGATGATGTCAATCGTACCGTCCTCCAGTCCCTCGATGCATGCCTGCACATCACGTGGGGAGCGTAGCGGAGGATTCATTTTCCAGTTCGCATCCAGCCCAGGAATGTCCTCATCTGACAATACCAAGTGATGCGGGCATACCTCAGCAGTTACCTTAATGCCAAAAGATTTCGCATGGCGAATCAAACGCACTGATTGCTCCGTGCTGACATGGCATACATGATAGTGTGCCCCGGTTGCCTCGGATAGTAGAATGTCACGTCCGACGTGGATCGCCTCGGATTCGTTCGGTATGCCTTTGAGCCCGTGACGCTTGGCAAATTCGCCGTCTGTCACCGCTGCTCCTTCAACAAGCGTGTTATCTTCGCAGTGCGCAATAACCGGCATATCCAGCGCTTTGGCCCGTGACATGGCATCCTTCATCATTTGTGCACTCTGCACCCCGACGCCGTCGTCAGTAAAGCCGATTGCACCTGCTGCTTTGAGCGCTTCAAAATCTGTCAACTCACGTCCCAGTTCGTTTTTCGTAATGGCTGCGTAAGGAAGAACCTTGGCAAGCCCCGCTTCCTGCCCCTTTTTCAGTACCAGCTGAACCGTGTCTACATTGTCCGTCACCGGGCGTGTGTTTGGCATACAGGCAATCGTGGTAAATCCACCTTTAACCGCTGCGCGGCTGCCCGTTTCAATCGTTTCTTTATATTCAAAGCCAGGTTCTCTCAGATGCACATGCATGTCGATTAAACCGGGGATGACCAGCTTTCCCTGGGCGTCGATTTTTTCGACTTCGCGTTCCTGACCCGATGCCCCTTCTTCCATAAGTAGGCTAACTCCAGCATCCGCATTTGCGATAGCCAAAATTTTTCCGTCGGCGATTAGGATGGATTTCAACTCAACCTCGCCCTGCTCGTTCAATACGCTTGCATTCATAATTAATTGTTTCATCTGAAATATTCCTCCGCTCAGTTTTCTGCAACTTTTTCCTACGATCTGCTGACAGCTTCTACAGCTTCATTGCCCGTTCCATAACCGCCATGCGAATCGGAACCCCGTTTGCCATTTGCGGAAAAATTCGCGATTGTTCGCTTTCTACAACTGTACTATCGATTTCCACATTCCGATTCACTGGAGCCGGATGCATGATAATCGTTCCAGGCTTCAAGTTCGCTGCTCTTTCCTCTGTCAAACCGTACTGCTCCCGGTACTCATCCGCTGAGCGCAACATCCCTTCGGCATGCCGTTCCAGCTGTACCCGAAGCATCATGACCACGTCCGCCTGCAATGCCTCTTGCATCGATACATAAGGCGCGTACGCGGCAAGATCAGGTGCCTGCATATTATCCGGTGCGCAGAAGCTAACCTTGGCTCCGAATTTTTGCAAGGCCCACAGATTCGAGCGAGCTACACGGCTGTGCAGAATGTCTCCTATGATGGATACTCTCAAGCCTTTAAGCTCACCGAAAGTTTTGCGCATGGTGTATAGGTCCAGCAGAGCCTGCGTTGGATGCTCATTGTTGCCGTCCCCCGCATTAACTAGTGGGACACTGACCTTCTCAGCGAGCTCTTGCAGCACTCCGGCTGGCTTTAACCGGATGACTCCAGCATCAATGCCCATGGATTCGAGCGTACGTACTGTATCGTAAATGGACTCCCCTTTTTCTACACTGGAAGCCGCAGCGGAAAAGTTCAAAACCTGAGCTCCCAGCCGTTTCTCTGCCATTTCAAAAGAAAAGCGGGTGCGAGTGCTGTTTTCAAAAAACATGTTGGCTGCAAAGCGTGATTGCAGTACTGGAACCAGCTTTTCCGGCTGAGATTCCCAATAATGTGCGCGATCCAGAATGGACTCGATTTCATTTCGGCTAAGTTCCTTTAACCCGAGCAGGCTACGTTCTTTAAGTTGACTGGCTGTTGTGATCATACCTGTTCCCCCCGGTTCTGAATGATCGTCACTTCGTCCTTACCGTCCGTCTCCTGAAGCGCAACTACGATTTCCTCAGATTTGGAGGTCGGGATGTTCTTGCCGATGTAATCTGGACGAATCGGAAGCTCACGGTGTCCACGATCCGCTAGCACTGCCAGCTGAATCATTTGCGGTCGTCCGCAGTGCATCAATGCATCCATCGCCGCGCGGATGGTGCGGCCTGTGTACAGCACATCGTCAAAGAGAATGACTTTCTTATCATGAACCGATACGTCAGCAGGATTCATCAAAAGCTCTTTTCCATTTCCTTTTGCCTCGGCAACGCTGCTCCGATCATCCCGGTAGGCTGTGACATCCAGCTCTCCCCATGGAATTGGTGCGCCTTCAATCTCAGCAATTTTTTCAGCCAGACGCTGCGCCAGATGAACTCCGCGTGTTCGAATACCTACTAGCACACAATCGTCAATACCTTTGTTTTTCTCCAAAATTTCATGCGCAATCCGCGTCAATGCCCGACGAATCGCAATTTCATCCATCAGTACATGTGTTTCATTACTCATGCTTCCAGCCTCCTCAGGTGATGTTCCCTTCAGACCTGGTCCCGTGTTCGGATACAAAAAAGACTCCTTGCCCAAGTTTGGCAAGGAGTCTCGTATGAACAGTCTTCTACTGTTCTCCGATCTCTCGGACACACTGAAGACATACCGCCGCAGCGGATGCACTGATCAGTGATCCATTCACGTTACCTTGCCAGCCTCACGGGACTGATTTAAAGGTGCTATTCAGGATTTCCTCTGTCCTGCTTCTCATAGTGTGAGATGGTAAGCCATCTCTTGGACAAAGTTCATCGCAACTACAAGAAGTATGACAGATTGAAAATCGCGTGTCAACACCCGTTCAACCGGAACCACCGGAAGCACTCTAATAATTATACAACTTCATTGTATAATTATCCATAGTTGTTTTTCCCCATTCCTTGTCCCACAATAAAAAAACCGCCATTTAGGCGGTTTTACTTAATAATTTATTCAGGTTTGTGAATAGGAATGCAGATCATCATTGTTTTAGCGACTACGCAACGATGCCAACACGTCCTCCATATCAGGAGGGATCGGTCTGTTGAATTCCATGTACTCTCCAGTGGATGGATGCTTAAAGCCCAGTACCGCCGCATGCAGCGCCTGACCATCCATACGAACCCCTTTGCTGCGCCCATACATAGGGTCACCAACCAATGGGTGCCCAATAAATTTCATGTGGACACGAATTTGATGCGTGCGTCCTGTCTCCAATTGAAGTTCCAGCAGCGTATAATCGCCCAAACGTTCAATCACAAGAAAATGAGTAACTGCATGCTTGCTGTTGCGTTCCGTCACCGTGAACAATTTACGGTCACCCGAATCACGGCCGATCGGAGCATCTACGGTTCCCTGATCGTGGCTCAAATGACCGTGGACTAACGCTATATATTTCCGAGTCACACTATGGTCCTTAAGCTGCGCTGCAAGTGATGCGTGAGCCTGATCATTTTTAGCCGCCATCAGCAGTCCTGATGTATCCTTATCAATACGGTGAACAATACCAGGACGTAATTCACCGTTAATGCCGGAAAGATCATGACAGTGGTACATCAGTGCGTTGACCAGTGTTCCCGAGGAATGTCCCGGTGCAGGATGCACGACCAAACCACGCTGCTTGTTAATGACAATAACGTCCGAGTCCTCATAAACGACATCCAACGGAATATTTTCCGGTATAATATCTACACTTTCTGGCTCCGGTACCGATAATACAATACGATCTCCTTCAACCAGCTTGTAGTTCGCCTTGATCGCCGTACCGTTCACCAGCACGCGACCATTCCCGATCCACAGCTGTATCTGAGAACGAGACACTTCCTTCATTTCTTCGGCGATATATTTGTCTATACGCGTTTTGGCATCCCCGGAATCCGCTGTCCATTCCAGGAATTCACCCTCCAGTTCGTCCTCATAAGACAGACCTGCGGCTTCGCCGTTTTCATTCACTTCGTTCATGCTATGACTTCCCTTCAATGCTATCATTGCCATTCCCTTTTTCCCGACGCGATTCCAATAATGTATCCAAAATAATCAGTGCTACACCGATGACAATCGCCGAATCTGCCACATTAAAAATCGGGAATGTATAGCTTCCAAAATTGAATTGCGCAAAATCAACCACTTCCCCTGAAATAGCCCGATCCAAAAAGTTACCGACCGCTCCCCCAAGCACCAAACTTAGCGCAACAGGAAGTAGTTTTTGCCCAGCCTTGACTGTTTTTCGCAAGTACCATACGATACCGATCACCACTACAATTGTAATCACGATAAAAAGCCAACGTTGGCCTTCCAAAATCCCAAAAGCGGCTCCACGATTACGATGGGAGGTGATTAAAAAGAAATTGCCGATGACTGGTATTTGCTCGTACAATTCCATCCGCGTAGCCACCAAATATTTGACTCCCTGATCAATCAAAAAAATAATTAGCGCAATACCAAAATAAATCACAGTCCATCGTCACTCCGATCTGCTTATATCCGTTGTCGAACCCATTTATTGTAGCATAAGCCTTCTTAGATCGTCCACGAAACCCACCAGCATCGGGTACAGTTTATGAACGAAATCAGCTCCGTCGCATTTGATCAGAATTTCCTATGTAAAAGAGGCCTTCCCGGTGCAAACTATAAGGAGCATACCCGAAACAACGTATACGCATGTTAAACCTAGAAATAAGGAGAGGATTCCATGTCCCATTTGACGGAGCAACAATTACAGGGATTGCGTAACGAATTGCTGGAACGCAAAAAGGAGATTGAGCATCGTTTGCAAGGCAACGAACATTACGGACTCGGCGATTCTCAACGCGACCAAACCGGCGAGCTTTCCCCTATTGATAATCATCCGGGCGATCTGGCTACCGAAACGTACGAGCGAGCCAAGGATATTTCCTTACTGGAGCACGACGAATTTCAATTAGAACGTATTGAATCAGCCTTACTGGCGATGGATAAGGGTACTTATGGTATTTGTGTAACCAGTGGTAAACCTATCCCTTATGAACGACTGCTGGCTGTTCCGTATACCATCTACTGCAAAGAGTATAGCCCTGAAACGGAAGTGTCTAATCGACGCCCGGTCGAAGAAGAATTTCTGGCTCCTGCATTTGGCAGAACAAGTCTTGATGAGCGTGATGATCAAAATGGCTTTGATGGTGAAGATGCCTGGCAAATCGTTGAGAGCTGGGGAACATCTAACACTCCAGCTATGGCTGAAAGTCGCGAAATTCACCGCTACGACGATATGGAAATTGAAGCAGGCGATGATAATATGGGCTTCGTAGAACCCTACGAAAGCTTTATCGCTACTGACATCTATGGAAAAAATGTATCTGTTGTCCGCAGTTCCATTTATCAGCGTTATTTGGAAGATGGTGAGGGTGAAGGTCTGCTGGAGCCGGATACGCACGAAGACGAATCGTAAACCCAGTCTTAACAGTGAAAGACCCGTGGCTAGTAGGTATTCAGCTCCAATTGTCGCTGTACGATCCGGACAATATCAGCAATATAATCACCGATAATCGGCAAATTCAACGCTCCGAGCACTTGCAGCACATAAATAATGGTAGCGGCAAAAAAAGTAAAACCTAGCGCGACGCCGATTCCACGGGAAACACCTGATATTAGATTTAGCCAGAGTAATCGCCAAGGCTTATTCAGCAGCAATGCATAATCAGCAATCCGTGTGCGTTCCATCTGCTCTGAAACAGTGCGTACCATCTTTTCCACACGGCTTAGCTGCTCTGCCTGATTACCTATTTTGCTTTTATCTAAGGCTATGGCAGCCTCTTCTCCGTTCATCCCTCGGAGACTCCTCCCCTGTCTACGCCTTGATCGTGCCGTCATATGCACAATCCTCCTTTTCCCATGGCTGCCCTGAACGCAGCAAACGAGCCGAAGCACGTAACGGAGAAAACCCGTTTTCGATGCTTAGGCTCGTTTTTATATGCTGCCTGTTATTGTATTATGGGACAGGGGACTTGTAATTATTCCCCAATATGAACGCCAATGGCTTTACCGTTCACTTCCACATGTTCTGCCGGTTCAACTTGACCAAAAGTCACGGTGGTTACCAATACGTTCTCACGCAACACAGAGTCGAAACTTACGATTGCCTGACGTAACTCGTTATCTACATCCAACGTCAATGCCACATACTTTTCAATCGGCAGATCCAGTTTTTTACGATAGTCCTGTACCGCGCGAACCACTTCACGTACCCAGCCCTCTTGCTCCAGCTCTGGCGTAATGTCTGTGTTCAACGCTACCGTTAAGCCATAACCGGAAGCAGAAGCGAAGCCTTCTTTCGCTTTTTTCTCCACCAGCAATTCTTCGGCCGTAACTTGCAGTTCTTCACCTTCTGGAGAAGCGACGTTTAACACTCCTTTTTCTACAACAGAACGGGTATCCTCAGCAGACATTCCCTTGAAAAAGTTTTGTAGGAAACCGACATTTTTGCCGTATTTCTTGCCTGCTACTTTCAAATTCAGTTTCAGTGTAAAATCTACAAAGCCGCTATCGTCCGTCTCAACATGAATATGCTTCACGTTAATCTCATCTTTGATGATTTCCTCATAACCACTCAGTTCAAAGTCCTGATCCATGGACAGAATCAATTCGGACAACGGTTGACGCGTTTTCAGACCCGTCTCGTTGCGGACGTTACGCGCCAATTCGACGACACGGCGTGCCGTTTCCATATCTCGTTCCAGTTCCAAATCGATCAAGGACTCATTGGCAGTCGGATAATCATCCAGATGAACACTTTCCCCGTTGCTCAGGTTGAGGTAAATATCCTCTGCAAGCAGTGGTGTAAACGGCGCAAGTAGTTTGGCAGTCGTTAACACCACTTCGGTCAGTGTACGGTATGCATCCAGCTTATCTTCTGTAAGACCATTGCCCCAGAATCGGTCGCGTGAACGACGGATATACCAGTTGCTCAGCTCATCCACAAACGACTCAATCGCTTTGGATGAGTTCAGGAAGTCATTTACAGCCAGCGCTTTGTCCACTACCAAAATCAGGCTGTTCAGACGGGACAAAATCCAACGATCCAACTTATGAGCCGATGGTTTGAACGGATGCTGTGCCGGATCAAATCCGTCGATATCCGCATACAAGGTCAGAAAAGCGTGTGTATTGACAAGCGTATCCACCAGCTTCGATTTAGCCTCACCTACAATGCCTTTGGAAAAACGTTTGCTATTCCATGGTGCACTATCTGACAGTAATGCCCAGCGGAAAGCATCTGTACCGTACTCGTCAATCACTTCCCACGGATCAATAACATTACCCTTGGATTTGGACATTTTCTGCCCCTGCTCATCCAGTACATGGCCTGTCGCCATGACAGCTTTATAAGGAGCTTTGCCAGTCAGCATAGTCGAAACCGCAAGCAAGCTATAGAACCAGCCACGAGTCTGGTCAATCCCTTCACAGATCATATCTGCCGGAAATTGCTGCTCGAACGTTTCATTATTTTCAAAAGGATAATGATGCTGTGCAAACGGCATGGAGCCACTATCGAACCATACGTCGATTACTTCCGGTGTACGAGTCATTTCGTATTTACCGCATTGACTACGAACCTTAATATCATCTACATATGGTTTGTGCAGCTCGATGTCCGCTGGTACATCGCCAATCGCACGTTCCCTCAATTCAGCAATACTATGTGGAGCGAACTGTTCTCCAGTTTCTTCACAAACCCAGATGTTTAGCGGTGTACCCCAATAGCGATCACGACTGATGTTCCAATCCACCAGTTCCTCCAAAAACTTGCCAAAACGTCCTTCACGTATATGCCCCGGGTACCATTCGACTTCGCTGTTGTTGGCAATCAATTGATCCTTGATCGCAGTTGTTTTGATAAACCAGCTGTCCATAGCATAGTACAATAATGGAGTATCGCAGCGCCAGCAGAACGGATAGCTATGCTCGTATTTTTCCTTGCTGTACAGCAAGCCTTTTTCGGACAGCATTTTAACAATGTCTACATCACAGTCTTTTACAAAACGGCCTGCAAAATCAGTGATTTCCTCTACATAGTTACCTTGAAGATCCACCACGTTGATGAACTCAACACCATTTTCACGACATACCCGGTAATCATCCTCACCATGCGCCGGAGCCATATGAACGATACCTGTACCGCTGGAGTCTGTTACGAACTTCGCACCCAGAATCTGATTACCCTTCTCAACCTGGAAATACGTAAATGGCGGAGTATAGGTTTGGCCAACCAGTTCCGAACCGGATAACGTGCCAATCACTTCATGATCGCCTTTAATTACGTCCTCAACAAGATTTTTAGCAACGATGTATACACCGTCTTCCTGCTTCACACGTGCATATTCCAGTTCAGGGTTGACGGCGAGCGCCACGTGACTCGGCAAGGTCCAAGGTGTTGTCGTCCAAGCCAGTACATATTCACCACTGCTATGCAGCTTGAATTTGGCCGTGGCACTCAGATCCTTCACATCTTTGTAGCCCTGCGCTACTTCATGGGAACTTAGTGTTGTCTGACAATCCGGGCAATACGGACTCACACGATGACCACGATACAGCAGATCTTTTTCATGAATCGTCGCCAAAATGTTCCATACGCTCTCGATATATTTATTATCCAGTGTAATGTACGGGTTATCGAGGTCTGTCCAGTATCCGATCGCTTCGGTTAGATCACGCCATTGTTGCTCGTACTCAAACACGCTCGCCTTACATTTTTTAATAAACTTCTCAACGCCGTATTCTTCAATTTCAGGTTTGTGGGAGATCCCCAGTTGCTTTTGCACACCCAATTCTACCGGCAAGCCATGCGTGTCCCAACCCGCCTTACGTACGACGCGGTATCCCTTCATTGTCTGATAACGGCCGACGAAATCCTTAATTACACGACCCAGCACGTGGCCGATATGCGGTTTACCGTTAGCTGTTGGTGGGCCCTCATAAAACACAAAATTTGGCTTTCCCTCACGATTTGTGATGGATTTACGGAATGTGTCCTCCTGTTTCCATTTGCTCAGGATACGCAGGTCACGAGCCCTTGCTTTTTCTTTAACATCCACTCTGTTCATAATGTCATACTCCCTCTCTGCTCATCATAGATTTCGCTAGCGTTTCCTAAAAAAAGCAACAAAAAAAGCCCCGTCCCTGTAAAGGGACGAGACTGTGCTCGCGTTACCACCCTGATTCCGTAAACAGACCATTCTAAAAAAAACGGTCTCGTCACGGCACTCTGAGCCCCACTCAACTACAGCAGGGCGCCATTATAACGCATGGCAAACGGTGATTGCTTACACACGCCGTAAAATCAAGCGCTTCAGCTCACTTCTCCGGGAGGATCTTCGGTCATGTTCTGAACGTTGGCTTGCACCGGAAGGCCAACTCTCTGAGGGACAAATCATGACGTACTCGTTCCCATCAACGAATTAAACATGTTAAATTCATCGAGATATTAAATCAGCAATATCGCGCCTTGAATCACAACCATTAGCCGACGGACGGATAATCGTTGAATTCAGTATATTATTTACAGTTATAGCCTGTTTAAAGATAAAAGTCAACCCTAACAGCGCCTAATAACGCTTGTCAGAAATGACAATTAGTAAATTTCTTTCATTTCACGCTCGCGCTCCAGCACTTCACGTTCCCGGTTTTCAAGTGCTTCCCAGCCATCTTGGCTTAACAAGTCAAGCTGTGCTTCCACCAGTGTACGAAACCGTGCTCGGTAGATTGAAGCCTGCTTCTTCAGTTCTTCAACCTCCAACGCGATTTTGCGGGATTTGGATAATGCTTCATTCACAATACGATCCGCATTTTTTTCCGCTTCCTTCACGATCAGTTGAGATTCTTTCTTGGCATTGTTACGAACTTCATCAGCCGCTTCCTGCGCCACGATAATTGTCTTACTCAACGTATCCTCAATCGTCGCGAAATGATCGAGCTTCTCCTGTACGTTCAACAACTGGGTGCTCAGTTCTTTATTTTCACGAATAACGCCCTCGTAATCCTTGATCACCTGATCCAAAAATTCATTAACCTGATCTTCATCATAACCGCGAAGCCGGCGGGCAAATTCCTTGTTATGTATATCCAATGGCGTTAATGGCATGCCGTCCACCTCCTATAAGATTGACAAAAAATACATTTCCGCGTCACGACGCTCACTATCATCTATCGGTCATCATACCCCGTTTTGTGAATACTGTACAGAGCAAAATCGTTCCAGTTCTTCGCTTTAGCTTAATTCTTTCGACAGAAAGCTCGTGAATCCTGCCTACTGCTATACAAACTTACCAATTTTGACACGGAATCTTCCCTTTTTTGTCATTCCGTCTGTTTCAAGCACTTTGAAACGCCCAAATCCCTGCATGGAAATAACGTCCCCAGCCTTAAGTGGAGTGGATGGATTCTCCTCCACCTTCCAATTTACCCGACACCGTCCCGCCCGAATCGGTGTTAATATTTTACTGCGGCTCAGCTTGTACACGTCGCTGGCAATACCGTCCAGACGCAAAGAAGCCACCGTTAGGTCCAACGCCTCTAATGCAACTTCCTTCGTTCGCAGACTCGCTACAGGCAACAGTTCTGTCCATACATGAACACGATGTACCTGCTGCAAATGCATCGTCATAAAATCACCGATCTCTGAAGCTACCAATACATGGCACCCGTCATCCAGCACGTGAATGTCCCCGATTTTTCCACGCTTGATTCCAAGCCCCAATAGGGCACCCAAATAATCGCCGTGCTCAAGGGTATCTATTTTTTGATCGTCAGAAGTGATGGAAAGGACCTGAATCCCCATCTCCTCACCGTCCAAATACGAATAATCGGGCGCAATCAGCGCCCGCTTTCGTTCCGAAGCCGTATATCCGCCATCTACTCTAATCGTGACCTTGTCTTCCTTCGAAGCAAGTGTCTCCAATATGTACTGTTGGCGCGGGTCTAAAAAATCAGTCAGCTTCTGCTCATGATAAGCTCCCGCATGACTGATCCATTCGGAAGCGCGATCCACATAATCCCGTTCATCCGGGTGAAAATGCTCATAAATCTCAGTTCGCATAACTCCTCCTAGACGAAATTACCGATTAAAGAAATCAAACCGTACGACGCAAAACGCAGAGCAATCAGCGCAACGATGGGTGAAATATCAATCATCCCGAAGATTGGCGGTATAAACCTGCGAAAAGGAGACAAATACGGCTCCACAAACTTGGCAAGTAAATCACCGATCACACTCTCTCTGGCATTAGGAAGCCATGACAGCAGAACATATGCAATGATCATGTACGAATAAATCTGAAATAGCCAGTAAATTACCTCGATCAAGAAAAGCTCACCTCATTCTGTTAAGTTCTTGTTCAGTGTCAGCCAGTATTTCCGTAATGGAGCCTTGAATTTCAACCGTATCCGGTGTACACAGAAAAATATTGTTACCGACCTTGGAAATACCACCACCCAGTGCATACACAGTACCACTCAAAAAATCAATAATGCGTAGCGCCTGATCCTTGCGAATTCGTTGCAAATTGACTACGACGGTGCGATGGGAACGAATGTGGTCGGCAATTTCCTGCGCTTCATCGTAAGAACGCGGCTCAAATAGGACAACTTTCACATTTTTCTGTGAATGGATGCTGACAACATTAGTGCCCTTCTGGTTCTTACGTTTATCAAAGCTTGGGGTTTCAATTTCTTGATCTTCCGGCGTATTCATAACCTCTCGCTCTATAACTTCCTCTTCTTCCTGAAGCCCCAGAAAGTTCATGAACTTATTCATTACGCCCAATGGAAATCCTCCTCTCGTCCGACCAGTACGGAACCAAGCCGCAGCCAGGTCGCTCCTTCTTCAACCGCCACTTCAAAATCATTGGACATCCCCATAGACAAGTGAACGATGGGTTCTCTGGTCAAGGCTTGTCCATTTAACGTATCACGCAATTCACGCAATCCCCAAAACACAGGTCGGGTTTTTTCCGGGTCTTCCTCATGAGGAGCCATCGTCATCAAGCCGATCACGTCCACATGTTCCAACTCGCGAATTTGCTCCAAGAAGGGGGCAACCGCCTCAGAGGATAAGCCATATTTCGAGATTTCCCCAGAAATATTGACTTGCACAAAAGCTTTGACTCGCAGTCCCAGAGCGGCTGCCTTCTTGTCCAATTCCTGAGCGAGCGATAAGCGGTCAAGCGAATGTATAAATTTAAATTTTCCAATCACATCTTTAACCTTATTCGTTTGGAGATGACCAATAAAATGCCACGTTCCCCGGTCACCCAACTTGCTCCATTTATCTGCAGCATCCTGCCAGCGATTTTCGCCCACATGCTCCAAACCACTGTCCAATACCGATGTCATTGTCGCCGCCGAAACATATTTCGTGACAGCGATCACATTTACTTCATCACGTGAACGTCCGCTACGGGCACAGGCCGCTTCTACACGGGCGTTCACTCCTTTAATTCGTTCCTCCAAAGACACGGGAGGACTCACCTCTCTTCCAGACCAATCCAGCTCGCCATTCTTCCTGTAACGCCGCCTTCCTTGCGATATGAAAAAAATAAATCGCTACGGCTACTCGTGCATAAGGTAGTAAGTTCGATATGGCTCGGCAATATTCCTGCTTTCATCATAATGTGTCGATTGCATTGTTTCAAGTCAAGTAGTGTTTTTCCATCGGTTAAAGGGAAATAAACAGAACCTTCCCATTTATCATTACCCGGGCAATCATGCTCCAAAACCCGAATTTGACTCATCACATGCTCATCTACCTCATATGATTCAGAACCAATGGAAGGACCGATAGCTGCTAGCAAATCAGACGGCTGAGATCCATATTCGTTCTGCATGGTCTGCACCATTTTCAATGCGATCTCCGCAACCGTACCCTTCCAGCCTGCATGCGCCAACCCAATCACATGGCGCACTGGATCACAAAAATATAATGGTACGCAGTCCGCGTAAAAGGATGTCAGCAAAATGCCAGGTATATTCGTCAATAGTCCATCTGTGTCCTGAAAAGCAGATGCACGATCCATAAAGCCTCGCCCGCGATCAGCAGCTTTCACGACAGCAACATGATTACCATGAACCTGCTCACCGCACGTCCATGCTTCAGCGGCAAAACCAAGCTGCTCAGCAATAAGCTGACGGTTGCGAATGACTTTCTCTGGGTCATCCCCTACATGAAACGCACAGTTCAGACTATCGTATGGCACTTCGCTAACACCGCCATGACGCCCTGTAAAACCCGCTGTCAAGCCCTGAACCTGCCGCTCCCAAGATTGAATATATAACAACTCCGGTACGGGACGTTCGCCATTTTCCATTGACGTAGTACCCGTAGCCCCGGTATTTACCACAAACGGTTCCATTAGTTCTCACCTCTACTGCCCAGTGTACCAAAAAGCCGCCGCCGTGTCTTCACAACACGTTAAAATACGTAACTGCAGACTCAGAAACCCCGTCGGTCACTCCGCTCCTGACGTTCGATATACAACTTTTCCTCCCCTTCACCCGGCGGCTCATGCAACCCTTCCAGTCGTACAAGCACAACATCCGAACCAATTTTCACAATGTTGCGCCAAGGAATAACCAACTCGCTTCCCCCTCCAAACCAGCCCATAAAACGGCTGCTGCCTGGAACCACAATGGCTTCAATTTTCCCCTGCCGTACGTCAATCTCCAAATCACTGATTTGTCCCAGACGTCGCCCATCTACAATGTTAATGACATCCTTTGTTTGAAACTCGGAAATTTTCATTGCTCTTACTGACGTTTCCGGTGCACTCACACGCATCACATCCTTTATTTTACTATATGAGCGGAAGAGCCCAAAAAATGCCCTGTAAACGCAAAAACGATCCGTACAGGATCGTTTTTATCGCTGAATCATTCAAGCATTCATTTCATTAGGATTTTACATGTTTTTGCATTTGCTGTATAGCCGACTTCTCTAATCTCGAAACCTGGGCTTGAGAGATACCGATTTCGTCGGCAACCTCCATTTGCGTCTTTCCTTCATAAAAACGCATAGACAATATCATCTTTTCACGCTGGCCCAGGCGATGCATCGCTTCCCGCAGAGCGATTTCCTCAATCCATGAGACGTCTTTATTTCTGTCATCACTGATCTGATCCATCACATAGATTGGGTCGCCCCCGTCGTGATATATCGGCTCGAACAGCGAAACCGGATCCTGAATCGCATCCAATGCGAACACAACATCTTCTTTAGGCACATTCAGCGCCTCTGAAATTTCAAAAATCGTTGGTTCCCGCGAGTTCAGATTCGTCAGACTGTCCCGCACCTGAAGCGCCTTATATGCAATATCCCGCAACGAACGGGACACACGGATCGGATTGTTATCCCGCAAATAACGGCGGATCTCTCCGATAATCATTGGCACCGCATAAGTGGAGAACTTTACGTTTTGCGAAAGGTCAAAATTATCAATCGCCTTCATCAGGCCGATGCATCCTACCTGAAACAAATCGTCCACAAACTCTCCCCGATTGTTAAAACGCTGAATCACACTCAGGACGAGCCGGAGATTGCCGTTGACCAATTTTTCTCTGGCTGATCGTTCATTATTTTGCTGAAGTGATGTGAACAGCTCGCGCATTTCTGCATTGGTTAATACCGGCAGTTTGGCGGTATCCACACCGCAAATTTCCACTTTATTTCGGGTCATCGTGTCTTACCTCCCAAGGAGCAACATTAATGTACATTATCTCCTGAGGGCATTTTTTTATTCGCCGTTTCCATCGCTTCCGGATATCCCCATGCATTATACCATTTTGTTGAATTCTTTTCGTAAGCGCTTTATAATTCGTTTTTCCAGACGCGAAATATACGATTGCGAGATACCCAACAGGTCAGCAACATCCTTCTGTGTCTTCTCTTCTCCGTCTTGTAAGCCGAAGCGCAGCTCCATAATCAAACGCTCTCGATCCGTCAACTTATCCAGCGCTTTATGCAATAATTTACGGTCTACCTGCTCCTCAATATTACGGTAAATGGTATCATTTTCCGTCCCCATCACATCGGAAAGTAGCAACTCGTTACCATCCCAATCAATATTCAGAGGCTCATCAAAAGAAACTTCTGTTCTCGTTTTGCTATTGCGACGCAAATACATCAAAATCTCATTTTCAATGCATCGAGAAGCATATGTGGCAAGTTTGATTTTCTTCTCCGGATCAAAAGTGTTAACCGCTTTGATTAGTCCAATAGCACCAATCGATACAAGATCCTCAATGTTGATTCCCGTATTCTCAAATTTACGGGCAATATATACGACCAACCGCAAATTTCTTTCGATTAGCATCGACCGTACTGCTGCATCTCCAGAAGAAAGTTTTCCAAGCAAATACTCTTCTTCGTCTCTCGTCAGCGGTGGGGGGAGCGCCTCGCTGCCGCCAATGTAATAAATTTCTTCACTTTTCAGCCCGAATAAAAATAAAATACGATAATATTGCAATTGTAACGCTAGCCTAATTTTCATCTTTAATTTCATCTGTTCCCGCATATCATTCTCCCCCTTTTGAAAATAGTGCAAATCTTGCTGTGCTCCGTCCATTTCACCAATGGATGTTTTTCGTCGCCTTCAAACGTCATTCTGTGTTCTTGCTCCATTATCCTGATTCTGTAAAATGCTCAGTAAAATGTGCCTCTCGCTTCTGGTTGGTATCAGCACTGTCCTCTTCGTGTGCCGTCACATCCGGGTGGATGATGGCGCGGTATTTGCCCTCTGCCGACAATGTCCCCCCGTCCAAGCCAATCAGCACTCGATGATGTACAAAATGAACCCCATTCATCACCACCTCTACCCGGTCTGGTTTAAGGGCGAGCATAAAAGAATGACTACGGTTAATTCCACGATAGGGGACGAGACGAACCCGATCCTGCCAGCTGAACGACTCATCCCCCAGCTCCATCACCAGTTGATCAGCATTACCCTCAGAACATTTTTGGAGCCAAGAGGCGGGCAAATACGATTCCCACAAGGCCGCCTCCATGACCATCACCGGGGTTCTGGTCAAAGGATCATGTAGTTGGTTGCCCGTATCCAACAAGCCTGTACACTCAATATGATCCTGCCCAATCCACACCTGCACTTGCCCTAGAAACCCACTCATCCTTTCTGTGCGCTGCTTTGAGGACTGCACAATACGAAAGAAAAGCATCACTCCGCCAAATGCGCATAAAATAAACCAGAATGCGATTTTCAATTCAAAGGACATTCCACCTGAAGCGGTATACCAGATGCCATTAAACAATTCCCCCGTATTTTGGAGAAAATAATGCATCCCCAAAATTCCACCTGCAGCTACAAAATTGATCATGTAAAAAGCACCCATTGTACGAAGATACTTTTGCATGCTGCCAAAACCAAAAGCCACCAGCAGCATAATGACCGATAATGCCAGTTTGATCAGAAACGTAAATAAAAAGGACAGCTCCGGCACAAACATCATGACCACGTACATTGCCCCGATCCCGGCTGAGGTCATCAACCGCCACCACACTGGACGGATTTTTCTCATCCAGGCGGTGACCATCAGCAGCACAGCATCAATGAACAAATTGGCCAAAAAAATCAAGTCGATATAAACAACCAAGGATTCACCCGCCCAGCGTTTGCAGGATAAGCTTAAGTATAGTAGTCATGCTGTTCAAAGTCTGTCTAACGGTGGGGACGGTGACCGACTAATTTTGTCGGAAAGAGGAAGAGTGCCGAAAGTGCGGGATGCAGAAAACAGAAAGAAGCCCGCATCTCCAGGGAGAATGCGGGCTATCTGAATTGAAACTAGTTATCGTTATTATTATTGCGCGAACGGTTACGTAAGAATGTAGGAATATCCAATTGATCACTGCTTTGAGTATTACCAAATGGACGCAAGTTAGGAGAGCCTTTTTCCGCCGATTCGGAAGCCGTCGGGTTGGCTGCCGGTTTACGTCCCGGTGCCGGTTGACTTGGCTTGCCTTCAAAGCCAGTCGCAATGACGGTAACCTTGATCTCTTCTTTCAAATCTTCGTCAATGATAGCACCAAAAATCATGTTAACTTCCGGATCGGAAGCCGATGTTACAATTTCAGCCGCCTCATTAACCTCGTACAGAGACAGATTGTTGCCGCCAGTGATGTTCATAATCACACCACGAGCACCTTCTATGGATGTCTCCAACAATGGGCTCATGATAGCCTTGCGTGCTGCTTCAGCCGCACGATTTTCACCAGTTGCTTCGCCAATTCCCATCAAAGCGGAGCCACGCTCCGTCATGATCGTCTTTACGTCAGCAAAGTCAAGGTTGATCAGACCCGGTACAGCGATCAAATCTGAAATACCTTGTACCGCCTGGCGCAGAACATTATCCGCTTCGCGGAACGCTTCCAACATCGGGGTTTTCTTGTCCACAATTTCAAGCAAGCGGTCATTCGGGATTACAATCAAGGTGTCTACCTTTTCTTTTAATCCCTCAATGCCAAGTTCTGCTTGATTGGAGCGCTTACGCCCTTCAAACGTGAATGGTCGTGTTACCACGCCTACAGTCAGCGCGCCGCATTCCTTGGCAATTTCAGCAATGACAGGGGCCGCCCCGGTTCCTGTACCGCCACCCATTCCCGCCGTTACGAATACCATATCCGCACCTTTGAGCGTATTCATAATGAGCTCACGCGACTCCTCAGCCGCTTTTTTACCCACATCCGGGTTAGCCCCGGCACCCAGACCGCGGGTCAGCTTATCGCCAATTTGAAGCTTATGCTCAGACTTCGCTAAATGAAGTGCCTGGGCATCTGTATTGACAGTAATGAACTCCACACCCTGAACACCATTTTCGATCATTCGGTTAACCGCATTGCTGCCGCCGCCTCCGACGCCGATCACTTTAATTTGAGCCAAGCTCTCCATTTCAAAATCAAATTCCAACATACTATTCCATCTCCCCCTCAATGTGCATGGATGGCCCGTCCATGATTGGCATAATTAGCAATGAACGTTATATAAATTCACTGAACATACTTTTTAAGCGTTCAATCAACCCCTGCTTTTGCTCGCCTTCCGCAACGGGACTGCTGCTTTTGGTTCGGTTAGTCGGCTTCTTGGTACTTCCGCCACTGTTGCTAACGCTAGTCGATCTTCCGCGATAGTAACGAATAGCATTATGCAAGATGCCAACTCCACTCGTGTAACCCGGATCCCTAACACCGATAAAATCAGGTACGGCGATCCTTACGGAAGCGGCCAGTTCGCTTTGTGCCACCTGAAGTACACCAGGCATGGAGACGGTGCCTCCGGTAAGTATATAACCTCCCGGAAGCTCTGTGTAACCCAAGCGTTTAACTTCCGCCTGAATAAGTTGAAAAATTTCCTGCACTCTCGGCTCAATAATAGCAGCCAAATCCTGCTGATTAAACTCCTTATCCACATTACTGCCGATACGGGTCACTTTAAAGACGACATCGGCTGCCGCATCATCATACCATGCGCAGCCGTATTTAAGCTTTACTTTTTCGGCTTGATCGGTAAGGGTTCTCAGTCCGTAGGCAATATCATTGGTTACAAATTCTCCACCAATCGGAAGTGTTGATGTGGCAACAATCGTTCCCTCCTGGAAAATGGCAACATTGGTAGAACCTGCACCAATATCCACCAACACCGAACCCATCACCTTTTCATCCTTCGAAAGAGACAATTGTCCGGCTCCAAGAGGCAGCAAGACCAGATCTTTAATCCTCAAGCCGGCTTTCTCAACGCAGCGCAACAGATTATGTATCGGGGTCTTGCCTCCAGTAACAATCGTAGCCTCTACTTCGAGACGAACTCCGATCATACCGCGAGGATCCTGAATCCCTTCAAGGCCATCCACGACATACTGCTTGGCTACCACGTCAATAATTTCTCTTTCCGGTGGTACGGCAATAACTTCAGCCGCCTTCAGTACACGCTCAATGTCCTCCTCACCGATTTCTCGGTCCTCGTTGGACACGGCTACTACGCCATGACTATTTTGCAGGCCAATATGGTTGCCTGAAATCCCCACATACACTTCTGTTATTTGAATACCAACCATGCGTTCTGCGTGATCCACGGCGTTACGGATTGATTGCACGGTTTGATCAATGTCTACAATTGCACCTTTGCGAATCCCTTCCGAGTCGGCAGATCCAACTCCAATAATATTAAAGGTTCCATTATTCATTTCCCCAATAATAGCCCGAACTTTGGATGTACCGATGTCCAAACTAACAATGATGTCATTGTTGCTCAAGTCTGTGGCACCTCCTGACTCCAAAATGAATTTCGTTCTTTAAACACACTCTGTACATATTCAACATACTCCATGCTTTCCCTCTTTTTTCTACAAATTTTTTAGAAGCCAATTTATGGTTGCAGTCACATAAAAATTTGAAGAAAAAAGAAGGAGGCAAGTCTATTACCCATAAAATCAATTCTAGCATTTTTTCAGATCACTGAGTAGTATCTTTTTCTTGGCTCTCTTCACTCGTATCCGGTTTAAATGGAACGTAGGAATCCGCCTCCAGCATTGTGATCAAACCTGGATCTTCTGTTTCTAGCACCTGATTCAAATAGCTGATTTTAGAGTCCAACAGAGAAACGGTTGTAATGACCTCAAACTGGGAACGTGTGTACATTTTTATGCGGTCCGGAAAAGAAGGAATCGGCGCGGGAATAATTTCCGAAATATCGGCTGTCCATTCCCCAGGAATGCGTGATAAAGCATCACACAGCTTCGCTTTGTACGGATCATCTGATTTCCATTTGGTCAAAATAGGCTTCTCAACGGCTATTCCGCTGTTCCCCACGCCTACGCTTGTCCCGTTCGCCAGAATAGCACGCAGGCTCCCGTCACTCTGCAACTCGTAAGCGACCGTAGCAAACTCTTTAATATGAATAGTAATAATACCTGGAAACTGCTTGTCCACTATGACTTGCTGAATCGACTGAATTTCCCGCAGCTTCTCAGAGATGTCGGATGAACTGACTCCGAAATACTGATCTCCGACAGCCAGACCGCTTCGATTAAGAAGCTGATCTCGGGTCGAAAATACATTACCATCAAAACGAATTTCAGAAACCCGACTCAACGAAGAACGGAAAAAGAGAACAGCGAGCAGTACAATAAACAACAAAATGAGAAGAATGGTAATCTTCCGGCTTGTTCTTTTTTTCGTTCTGTTCTTTTTAAGAACAGGTATTTGAGCATTTGGCATAGCTTCTCTCCACAAAAGCCTCTCGTCCCCCCGTTAACGGAGGGACATTAAGGCATTAATTTACGAAATCCAGCTGCTCCGGCACCGGAGACTGACGGCTCATTCGGGCACCCAGTCCTTGGAAAAGACGTTCGATCTGGTCATACCCTCTGTCAATGTGATGAACCTGCTCGACAATGGTACGTCCTTGAGCGGCTAGACCCGCTATGACCAGCGCAGCCCCTGCCCGCAGATCGGTAGCCTCTACCGTAGCCCCATACAGACGAGAAACTCCTCTTATAAAAGCAGCATTCGCATCGACCGTAATATCAGCACCCATTACATTTAGTTCATCCACATGTTTGAATCGGCTTTCGAAGACGGTCTCTTTCATGACACTGAAGCCGTCCGCCAAAGAAAGCAGAACCATGACCTGAGATTGCAAATCCGTCGGAAAAGACGGGTAAGGGGAGGTAACTATCCTCTCCACCGCTTTGGGACGGCTCATACAACTTACGGTCATTATATCATTCAAGATGCCAATTTGAACACCAGCCCGCCTGAGGACGTGAATCAGAGCAGACAAGTGGGAAGGATTGCAGTGTGTCAGCGACACACTTCCTTGTGTAGCTGCAGCTGCGATCATAACCGTTCCAGCTACTATACGGTCAGGAATGACCTCATACGTACACGGATTGAGGCGACTGACCCCCATGATTGTAATCGTGTCCGTTCCAGCACCGATAATGCGGGCTCCCATGGCATTCAGGAAGTTTTGAAGATCCTGAATCTCCGGTTCCCTCGCTGCATTGGTAATCGTTGTTCGTCCTTCAGCCAACGCGGCGGCCATCATAATATTTTCCGTTGCTCCTACGCTTGGGAAATCCATGTGGATGTCCGAGCCGATCAGCTTGCGGGCTCGAAACGTAATTTGCTCGTCTTTCTCCTCGATCTCTGCGCCAAGAGCTTTTAAGCCCTCCAGGTGAAGATCAATTTTGCGCTCGCCTATGGCGCAGCCTCCGGGCTGGTAAATGGAAACTTCTCCATATCTGGCGAGCAGCGGTCCCATCAGAAAGATAGATGAGCGCATTTGCTTCATCAAATCCTCCGGAATTTGGAACGTTCGGACGGACGACGTATCCACGTATACCGTTTCCTCTTCATGTCGGCATGTACAGCCGAGTCTTTCAAGGATGTGCAGCATGACCTTAATGTCTAAAAGATGAGGCACATTCCGAATTTCTACCTTTCCTTGTGCAAGCAAGCTTGCTGCAAGAATAGGTAGTGCCGCATTTTTTGCCCCATGGATACGTATGGTGCCTGACAGGGGACGGCCTCCCTCAATCACCAATTTGTCCAATGTATCACCTCCGAGTTTACCGCTCACCCACTACGAAAACCTCCGGAACTAGCTTGATGCCGGTTTGAGATGATATTGTACTTTGAATATGCTTCATTAGGGTAAGCACGTCCTCTGCTGTCGCTTGACCGGTATTTACAATGAAATTGGCATGCTGTACAGATACCTCAGCGCCTCCCGCCTTCAAGCCCTTGAGACCTGCGCTTTCAATAAGACGGGCTGCATAGTCTCCTGGCGGATTACGGAACACGCTTCCTGCACAAGCTAACTGCAGCGGCTGGGTCAGCCTACGGCGGTCTTTAAAAGCCGCAAGCGCTGCTGAAATTTCCTCGCGGTCGCCCCGCTTCATCCGAAACACTGCCTCTGTCACCATTCCACGTTGCTCATGCAGCACGGAGTGACGATAGCTGAAATGCATATTCTCGGCATCGTACACAACCAATTCCCCTGTATCCAGCACAATCTCAGCGGACTGGAATATTTGTGACACATCAGACCCATGGGCACCGGCGTTCATGTAGACAGCCCCACCGACCGATCCTGGGATACCGCCAGCAAATTCAAGGCCGGACAGGCCCTGCTTACTGGCCATAACACACAGTTTGACCAGTGAAACGCCTCCTCCAGCGACGATCCGTTCATCTTCAAAATGAACATAATCAAATCCTGGCCCCAGCTTGATCACAAGTCCCCGTATCCCTTTATCAGAGACGAGCATGTTGGAGCCCCGCCCCAACTGCATCCAGGGAATTCCGTGCTCGCTAGCCAGCTTCAAAATCTTCGCTAGTTGCTCTTTCGTATCCGGGATGACAAGAGCATCCGCAGGGCCTCCAATCTTCCATGTCGTATATTTGGACAGCGGCTCATGCTCCAGCACTTTTCCGATATCATGCTCCGCTAATAATGGCATCCATTGCTGCATTGTACTGAAACCTCCTTGTTGCTTGCCCCGCATGGTTATAAGGCTCTCACCTGACAACCGGCAGCCTGAGTGATGGTCACAATCTATAGGGTATCCTATGTAAATACCATCCGGTGTGTGACAACCGCCCAATTCTGCACTGCGGACTACCTTTTATGGGCAAGACGCTCCATTTCTTTTACTAAAATATGTGCTGAGTCAGGCTTGCCAAGCGCAGACGCCGACTCCGCCATGCGACTCCGCCGTGCCTCATCCTTCATAATTCCCGCTATGGATTGAAACAGGGCCGGACCACTTAGTTCCTTTTCTACGATCATGACGGAAGCGCCTGCCTTTTCAAGTGTATGAGCATTAGCCTCCTGATGGTTATTCGTCACATTAGGTGATGGAATCAGAATGGACGGAATGCCCAACGATGTAATCTCTGCCAAGAAGGACGCACCAGCGCGATTAACAATTAAAGAGGTACAAGCCAGCACCTCTGGCATATTGTGAATATAGGGAAGCACGTGTAGATGATTGGGCAATGAGCCGATCTGATTCCGTATGCTGTCCAACGTTTGCTCATAGTAAGATTCACCGGTCACATATACAAAATGGACGTCTTTCAGTTGCGAAAGTTGCGGAGCCATTGCAATCATGGCGTCATTAATGGCCTTCGCCCCTCTGCTGCCACCAACCACAAGGACGACCGAACTGTTCATTGGAACCCCGATGGTAGCAAATCCCCGATCCCGGTTAGCCAAACGAACTGTTGTAGCACGTGGGTTCCCGGTGTATAGTACATTTTTAGCTTTGGGGAAAGCACCTTCGGAGCCTTCAAAGCTAACAGCCACTGTATCCACATAGCGACTCAGAAATGCATTAGTCAACCCCGGAATTGCATTTTGCTCATGAATAATGCTGGGGATTCCCAACTTGGAAGCTGCATAAACGACAGGGCCGCATACATATCCCCCGGTGCCAATAACGATATCTGGCTTAAATTTCTTTAATAATGCTTTGGATCTGCGAACCCCTTTGAAAAAGCGCATGATCGTTTTTATATTTTCCACAGACAAGCTGCGACGAAATCCTGTGATATCAATAGCCTCAAATGGAATTTTTTCCTGAGGGACCAACTTGCTTTCGAGTCCTCGTTGACCGCCAATGTATAAAAATTCAGCGTCCGGATCAATCTCTTCGCACTGTCTGGCTACGGCCAGCGCCGGATAAATATGCCCTCCGGTACCGCCGCCGCTCAACACGACGCGCATAAACGTTCACCTCGCATAACGTGATAAATTTAGTAAAATGCCCAGAGCAGTTAGCATTAAGGTCAGAGAAGAACCTCCATAGCTGATTAAGGGCAGTGTTATTCCTGTTACCGGCATTAAGCCGATAACAACACCAATATTAATGACGACCTGTACGGCGACCATTCCGACAATGCCCACCGCAAGCAAACTGCCATAGGTATCCGGAATGGTAATAGCGACACGCATTCCTCTCCACACGAGAACCAAAAAGAGTCCCAGCACCGTCATTCCACCGATAAAGCCAAGCTCCTCCGCCAAAATGGAAAAAATAAAGTCCGTCTGCGGTTCAGGAACGTAGCTATATTTTTGCCGACTCATGCCGAGCCCCAAGCCCGCCAGTCCGCCAGGACCAATCGCATAAAGCGATTGAATAATTTGATAACCTGCACCAAGTGGATCGGACCAAGGGTCCAGAAAAGCGGTGATGCGCTGGAGTCGGTAAGGTGCAGCCGCAATCAGTGCAGCAAACCCTGCAGCCCCCGACAAGGCCAGCAGACCAAGATGCTTCATACGCGCGCCTGCCGTAAAGACGATGAGCATGGACGCCCCCATCATTACCGTGCCTGTGCCCAAATCGGGCTGGAGCATAATAAGCCCAAAGGCCAGTCCCATGAGTCCAAGCGGGGGCAACAGGCCGCGCGTAAAAGAGCTAATATCATAGTCAGGACGACTAAGCCATCGAGCGAGAAAAAGAATCATGCCCAGCTTCATAAACTCGGAAGGCTGAATGCCGAAAGAGCTAATACCGAGCCAGCTTCGTGCCCCGCCTCTTACTACACCAATGCCGGGAATTAATACGGCAACTAGTAGCGCCAGACAGAACAACAACACGACCTTGGCATATTTCTGCCAGATCCGATAGTCCGTTCGGGCAGTAAAGTACATCGCTACAAGACCGAGCCCCGCAAACAGCAATTGCCGCTTAACAAAATAGTAGGAGTCCCCGTACTCGTGAAAAGCGAGGACGGCGCCCGCGCTGTATACCATAACCATGCCGATGGCTAACAAGCTTACAATACAGACGAAAAGCCATATATCCGGCGCCGGACGAGATTGCTTCATCAGGAGGCCACCCCTTGCATAAAAGTAGGGGCTTATCCAACCCCCCTACTTACAATTTATGCGCCGCCTCTTTAAAAATACGTCCACGCTCTTCATAGGATCGGAACATATCCCAGCTTGCACAAGCGGGTGAGAGTAATACCACATCTCCCGTCTCAGCAAATTCAGCCGCCTTGTTCACAGCCTCCACGAGCGTAGCGGCGGCGTCCTCCCCATTATCGACGACCTTGACACGCTCTATTCCGGCCTGACGGGCCCGCTCTGCCAGCTTATGCCGTGTCTCACCCAAGAGCACAACGGCTTTCACACCTTCCTGCAAGGACGGTACGAGCTCTGCATAATCGGAGCCGCGATCTAATCCTCCGGCAATGAGTACAATGGGTTGCTTAAAGGAAGATAAGGCCATCATTGTCGCTTTCGAATTGGTTGCTTTGGAATTGTTGTAAAAAGCCACTCCAGCGTGTTTTACAACATATTCAAGCCGATGTTCTACGCCGCGAAAAGTACTTAATGGTTCCGCCAAATTCGCTGTTTCTGCGCCTGCAGCAATGGCGATTGCGCAAGCAGCAAGAGCATTTTCTACGTTAAAACGACCCGGAAGTCCAATCTCAGCTACGCCTATAATGGGATGCAGCACACCATTTCCATCGCGGTATACGATGCTACGTTCAATATCGTCCGTCACATCCGGTATGTATGGCGGGTCAGCGAACAACCCTTCCTGCAAACGTTCCGTCATCGAGAACGGAAGTAGCTTCGCTTTAATATAGGGTACAAGCTCCCGGCAGACGGGATCATCCCAGTTCACCACGGCAGTATCTGCCGCCGTTTGATTGGCAAATAGACGTGCCTTGGATGCAACGTAGTCCTCCATGCCTCCGTGGTAGTCCAAATGGGTCTCAGCTACATTGAGCAAGCAGGCCACAGCGGGCTTGAAATCCTTTGTTCCTTTTAACTGAAAGCTGCTCAGCTCCACAACCATCCACTCGTCCGACTTGGCGTCCACAGCCGCCTCACATAATGGCATACCGATATTACCAGCCACGATCGGATTCATGCCGGATGCCTCCAACAGCTTGCCCACCCAAGTGGTCGTGGTCGTCTTTCCGTTGGAGCCAGTAATTCCGATGATCGGAGCTTTACATAGATGGTAGGCGACCTCAACCTCGGTCACAACCTCAATGCCGAGCTCGACAGCTTTCTGTACGGGAGGGGCCGTATAAGGAATCCCTGGATTTTTGACAACCAGCTTCACTCCAGGGTGAATCAGCCCCTCCGGATGACCCCCGCATAAAACGGAAATTCCCAAAGCCTCTAATTCAGAAGCTTCGGGACATTGTTCCCTATCTTTTTTATCATTGACTGTCAGCTTGGCTCCGGCCTCGTGCAGCACCTTGGCAACTTGTACGCCGCTTTTGGCCAGACCGATAATGACGACTTCCTGATCTCGGTATGCGTCTGGATGGTTCATTTGTCTACAACCCCTTGTTGAGATAAAGTCCGAGTCCTGCCAGCAGCAGTCCTACAGCCCAGAATGTAATAACTACGCGCCATTCGGACCAGCCGGACAGCTCGAAATGATGATGAATCGGGCTCATTTTGAAAATACGCTTGCCACGTGTTTTAAAGGAAGCTACTTGCAAGACCACGGACAGCATTTCAATCACGAATACACCACCGATAATGATGAACAAAATTTCGCTTTTCGTAACGATGGCAATGGCACCTATGGCGCCGCCGATTCCCAGCGAGCCTGTGTCACCCATAAACACCTTGGCAGGATGAGCATTATATACGAGAAAGCCAAGCACAGCGCCAATCATGGCCGCTGAGCAAACCGCAGCCGGAAGCGAGGTTGCCTGAATCGCGACAATGGCATAAGCAGCGAAGGCAATCGCACTTGTACCGGACAGCAGCCCGTCCAGCCCATCCGTGAAATTGACAGCGTTGCTAATCGCCAGCATCATGATAATAATGAATGGATAATAGAACCAGCCGCCCCAATCAAATGACCATGACGTGCCCGGAATGCCGATCGCAGTGCTATGATCGTTGCTAAGCAGAAGCCAGCACATAATCGCGCCAAACAATAATTGCCCGAACAGCTTTTGACGCGCCGTCAGACCCAACGAGCGTTTGAATACAATTTTGATATAGTCGTCCAAAAAGCCGATTAGCCCAAAACCGAGCGTAGCAACCAGTAGAACGTAAAAGTCCGTATTTTTGATAGCTGAAAACTTAAGAAAGGTCAGCGTAAAAGCAACCAGGATCACGATACCGCCCATCGTAGGCGTACCTGTCTTTTTAAGATGGCTTTGTGGCCCGTCATCCCGGACCTGCTGGCCGAATTTCATTCGCCGCAGCAGCGGAATGAGCAGTGGAGCGGCAATGACCGCCAGTATAAACGATACGACGATCGTCAGCAGTAATAATTGAATATCCATGGGAGTCTCCCTCTCGTCAACATCAGTTCTGTAGCGGACCGTTTTTCAGCGCATCCACAATTTCTTCCAGTCGCATCCCTCTGGATGCCTTAACCAGCACAATATCATCGGCATGGAGATAAGCCTGCAAGTGCTGGATCAGCTTTTGCTTATCTGTATAAGCGTGTACGTTAGCAGTTGGCATCAACCCTTGCGCACCCTGCGCAATCGAAGTGCCTAACGCACCGTAGGTAAACAGTACCTCTAAGTTATGCTTTGCGGCAAAATGCCCAATTTCCTCATGGAATTGCTTTTCCTCAGGTCCCAGCTCCAGCATGTCACCAAGCACGGCGATTTTACGTCCACCCGTTTTATACGCAGACAACGTCTGAATTGCAGCCTTCATTGAAGCCGGACTGGCATTATAAGCATCGTTTAGCACGGTAAGTCCATTGGAACAGTTCACAACCTCAATGCGCATGCCCGTCAGCTTTAAAGACGACAACCCTTTACGTATATGGTCTGCATCAATATTGAAATGACGCGCTACCGCCAGCGCTGCCAAACCATTTACAACATTGTGCTGTCCAAGCAAGGGAAGCCGGAAAGCCTCTTTGCAGGATTGGGCTGTTAGGAATAAACTACCTTCTCCATCCGAAGTGATTTCAGTTGGATAATCATCATTGTCTGCAGATAACCCGAACGTAAACAATTTTAAGCCATCAGGCTTGACCGTTTCAGGCTCTGCCAGCACTTGTGGAAGTAGTGGTTCATCCCCGTTGTAGATCAGCAAACCACCGGGCTTAAGGCCACTTGTGATTTCCAACTTTGCACGAGCGATTTCCGCACGAGAACCAAGCTGCAGCAAGTGCGATTCGCCTATGTTGGTTATGACAGCTACATCTGGTTGGGCAATATTAGCCAGCAGACGGATCTCTCCGCGTCCGCTCATGCCCATCTCCAGAATGAGAATATCTGTATTCCGCGGCATGGACAGTACCGTTAAAGGCAAACCGATATGATTGTTATAATTCCCTTCGGTTTTGTGTACTTTAAAAGTCGTGCCCAGCACAGCGTTGACGATGTCTTTCGTCGTCGTCTTGCCGTTACTTCCCGTGATTCCGACGACAGAAACGCCGGTTTCACGCAAGTATGCAGCTGCTAGATGTTGAAGAGCTTCTAACGTATCCTCTACCTCAATGGCGTTCTCTGCCGGAGGCACTCCATGATCCTTTTGCCATAAAAATGCAGCTGCACCTGCCTCGCTTACGATCTGCTGCACATAATTATGCCCATCAAATCGTTCGCCCGCGAGTGGAACGAACAGTCCCTGGCTCTGCGGCCTGCGTGAATCTGTAAAAACGCCCTCGACCATCCGTTCGGCGTCCGCTTCTCCGTGAAGTGTTCCTCCACACATAGATGCAATCTGACCGATTGTTCTTTTCATCACTTGGATAAACCCCTTATCGCTTCTTTGGCTACGATGCGGTCATCGAATTCATGCACCGTTTTTCCGATCAACTGGTAAGTCTCATGACCTTTTCCCGCAATCAATACTACATCGTCAGGGCTTGCCATTTCAATAGCTTTATGAATTGCAGTTCTGCGATCCACGATCAGTTCGTATCGTTCTGCGGGTACACCTTCGTCAATCAGCCCTTGTTCAATGTCTTTCAAAATCACTTTCGGGTCCTCTGTTCGCGGATTGTCGGAAGTAATAAACGAATGATCGCTGTATCGCGCAGCAATTTTTCCCATCAACGAACGTTTCGTACGATCCCGGTCTCCACCGCATCCAAATACACACCATACTTTACCAACCGCGAATTCCTTCACGGTGCGAAGGACATTTTCCAATCCGTCCGGTGTATGGGCATAATCTACAATAACAGCAAAGGGCTGACCCGCATCTACAGGCTCTACCCGCCCATCTACGCCTGCGATAGATTCCAGACTCCGCTTGATATCCGCCAGCGAGATTCCTTCCAGCAAAGCAGCTGTAATGGCGGCCAGTGCGTTGTACACATTAAACTTGCCTACCATTCGAAGCTCAACATCCGTATTTCCTTTAAAGGTGGACACATGGAAAGAGGTTCCCTTGGCACCTATAGTGATACGAGATGCCTGCACATCCGACTCCTTTTCCACGCCGTATGTAATCACTTGGGCGGCAGTCTGAGCTTGCAAATAGGAAGAGGCCGGATCGTCTGCATTCAGAACAGCATATTTACTGTCTGATGCATCCCGCGAGAAAGCATTTCCCAATCTGGAAAACAAAAGTCCTTTTGCAGCACGGTACTCCTCCATTGTATTGTGGTAATCCAGGTGATCCTGTGTCAGGTTTGTAAATATAGCGGTGCGAAAATCAGTTCCTTTGACTCGGCCCTGCTCCAACGCATGTGACGATACTTCCATGACACAGCATTGAACCCCCTGCTCTGCCATATTCCCGAGATAACGTTGCAGTTCTACCGCTTCGGGCGTAGTGCCGGACATAGGGTAAGACTGACCACCATAACGCATTTGAATCGTACCAATCAGTCCAGTGTTCACCCCGGCATCCTTCATGATTTTTTCAATCAGGTAAGTTATCGTTGTTTTACCGTTGGTTCCGGTTATGCCGATCATGCGCATGCGGCGGCTCGGTGAATCAAACATATAATCCGCCAAAACCGCCATGGCATGTCGCGCATCCTTAACTACAAGCTGTGGAACAGATACATCCAGTTCCCGTTCTACGACCAAAGCCGCCGCCCCGGACGCAACTGCCTGCCCGGCATAGTCATGTCCGTCCACTGTAAAACCGGGCAAGCACAGAAACAAGTCTCCCTGCTGCACCCGACGTGAATCCGCCCCGATTCCTCGGCAATCCACTGTACCGTCACCCACCACACGGGAGACGGCCAGCAGTGAAGCCAATTGTTGAAGCTGCATCTTTCATTCCTCCATTGCTCTCTCGTTATTCATAGTATGGTATAAAAAGAACCTATCAATCCCCCATATATATACGGATCGTTGATCCCCGCTCCAACCGGGAGCCCGGCTTCGGTGCCTGACTGACAACCGTCTTGCCTGACCCTGATTTCACGAGCATAAAGTTCATATTCATATCTTCGTACAAATCAGCTACAGTGGCACCTACCAGATCAGGTACCGTTTCGATCGGATTTTCTCCGTACTTGTACTCTTTGGCAATTTGATTGGTGCGAGGTGGTATTTTCAAGGCAATCAGCGCATCCTTTAAAATGTTCTGCACGATTGGCGCAGCAACCACCCCGCCGAATTGAATGCCCTTCGGGTTATCCACAGCGGTATAGACGACGATTTGCGGATCATCCGCCGGGGCAAAACCAATAAAGGATACAATATGCTCCGAGGAAGAATAACGTCCGTTAATCACCTTTTGTGCTGTACCCGTTTTACCTCCCACCCGGTAACCCTCAATAAAAGCAGGACGACCTGTGCCTTTAGCAACGACGCTCTCCAGCGCTTCCCTTACCTGTCGGGAGGTGTCCTCTGAAACAACTCTACGTACCAGTTCAGGCTCTACTTTTTCCAGCACTTTTCCGGTTCCCGGTTGAACCCAACCTTTTGTAATGTGAGGCTTATAAAGATTTCCACCATTGATTGCTGCCGATACAGCCGTGACCTGCTGAATCGGAGTGACAGATACCCCTTGACCAAAGGCGGTTGTCGCCAGCTCTACAGGCCCGACCTGAGGTAGTTTGAACAAAATGCCGTTACCCTCACCAATCATGTCGATTCCTGTTTTGCTACCGAAACCGAAATTGCGAATGTACTTGAACAGTGTTTCTTTCCCTAGACGTTGCCCCAATGTTACAAAACCAGGGTTGCAAGAATTTTCCACCACTTGAAGGAAAGTCTGGCTGCCATGACCGCCTTTTTTCCAGCAACGCAGGCGTGCTCCTCCGACTTCAATATATCCTGGATCAAAAAAACGGTCATTTTTGAGATTGACCTTCTTTTCTTCCAAGGCAGCGGCCAGTGTAATAATTTTAAAAGTAGACCCAGGTTCATATGTCATCCAGATTGGCAGATTTCGATTATAAATTTCAGGCGCATATTGCTTGTATAGCGCTGGCTCATAGCTTGGTCGTCCAGCCATGCCTAAAATTTCACCCGTCTTGGGGTTCATAGCAATAGACAGCGCAGACTTCGCCTGAAACTTGACCATGGCTTGGTCAAGCTCCCGTTCCATAATGGATTGCACAGACTTATCAATGGTTAATTGTAAATTCAGTCCATCCTTCGGCTCAATGTATTTTTCAGAAGAACCAGGCATCAGACGGCCACCTGCATCTGATAAATACGCAATGCTTCCGTCGATCCCCCGAAGTTTACTGTTTTGCTGCTTTTCTACGCCTGTCAGCCCTTGATTATCAATTCCTGTAAACCCAAGAATATGAGCCGCTAGATCACCATAAGGATAATAACGTTTGTTGTCTTCAGCAACAACGATACCCGGCAGCTTCAAATCACGAATTTGCTGCGCTTTCTCCATCGTAATTTTTCGTCCGCCGGGCTGAAGTTTTTGGCTTGCTGTTCGTTTGGTAATCAGCTTGAGCACTTTATCCTCACTCATATCCAGCAAGGGCGCCAGTCTGCGTGCCGTTTCTTCCGGCTCCTTAATTTGAACTGGTATCGCCATGACTGTCGGCGAACTGACATTATAGGTCAGCGCGGTGCCCTGCCGATCTAAAATTTCGCCACGCTTGGCGGCAAAAGGAATATTGCGGCGCCACGAATCCTCAGCCTTGGCCGAGAGCTCGCCTCCTTTACCCAATTGAACATAGGCGAGCCGGATCGACAAGGCCGCAAACAATACAAATAATCCCAATAGCCCCCATACCAGCCTACGCCGCATGGTCACGTTAGATTTTTTCAAACGCGCTCCCTCCGTTCCTCAAATACTCATGACATGTCTTACCTCATGAATATTCAAAAGAACGGACATTAGAACAAGCTATCAGTTATCCTCACCTTTAATCGAAGCAGCACTTTTCTCATCTGCTACAGCAGATATTCCTCCCTTAGGAGCCCCCGCGTTTGTTCCAGCATCGGCAGTAGTACTGGTTTCGGTTTTAGTATCGGCCTCCGTTTTCGTTGCGCTGCCTGTTTGGTTAGCTGCAACTCCAGTGGTCGAGTCCTGTGTTTCCTCCGGTTTCACTCCGGTCACCGTTTCTTTGGCCGGCTGAAGCGTCACACTGACGATCCGCTTGCCATTTACCATTTGTGCCTTTTGAGAGACAACATAACCTTCGCCGCTTACCTGAACACCAACCTTCATAAGCGTCAGAACTTGAAGCGTGTCACGCAACGAAACACCTGTAAAATCAGGAATGGTCATGTTGGCACTATCCTCAGTCAGCAAGTAAATGCGTTGTCCCGGTTTCATTTTGACGCCTGCCTCAGGATACTGGCGAACAATTTTTGATCCTTTGCCTACCGTTTCATAAGCAATCCCCTGTTTGAGCAATGCGTTTTGCGCATCCTTCTTCATCTGATCGGTTAATTGTGGTACCGTTGGCAAATTCACCGTTTTTACTGCAGCACCATCTGATTTATTCGTTTTGGTTCCCGTTTTGGGAACTCCCATATATAGCAGCGATTGGGATACGATTTTTTTAAATACAGGCGCTGCTGCTGTACCGCCGCCTACTGATTTGTTAGGTTCGTCCATGACAACCAAAACAGCTATTTTCGGATCATTTACTGGTGCAAAACCAATAAAGGACACGACATCCTTCGAATGGTCGTATACTTTTCCGACGACTTTCGTCGCCGTACCTGTTTTACCAGCAACACGATATCCGTCAATATAAGCAAGGCGTCCCGTACCGATTTCTTGGTCAGACACGACCTGCTCCAGATAGCTGCTTGTCTGGACCGCCGATTCCGGAGTAATCACTTGGCGGACTTCCTTCGGTTGAATCGTCTGTACTTCGCCTGTATCTGGGTTCATAATTTCCTTCACCAGATGAGGCTGCATCAGCTTACCTCCGTTAGCAATTGCCGAGATGGCAGCTACCTGCTGGATTGGCGTCACCTGAACACGTCCATGTCCATAGGAAGCCGTTGCGACTTCGGATTTGTACTGGGTATGGAATGTAATAGCTCCGCTAGACTCACTCGGAAGATCAATGCCTGTTTTTACGCCGAATCCAAAGTTAAGAATATATTTCTTTAGCCTTTCGCCACCCAACTTATTCAGCCCCAGATGGACGAAACCGACGTTACTTGAACGCTTGACCCCTTGGAGATAGGTTAATGTTCCCCAGCTACGGCTTACGTCACGAATATCCCAGCCTCCGACTCGAATCATACCAGATTGGTAGGTTTCATTCGGATTGAACACCTTTTCTTGAACCGCGGCAGCCAAGGTTACAATCTTAAACGTGGAGCCTGGCTCGTAGATAGACTGAGTAGCATTATTACGGAAATATTCCAAAGGTGTACTCCCATATGTATTGGGATTAAAATTCGGGTAAGTCGCCATACCGAGAACATCCATCGTTTTAGGATCAGCCGCTACCACAGTCATCGTTTTCGGATTATAATTTGCAATAGCTTCCTGCATGGCATCCTCTATATAATACTGAATCGTATCGTCAATCGTCAGCTTTAAATTTTTACCATTTTGCGCCGGCTCATAAACACTTTCCGTTCCCTGAAGAGGAACTCCCTTTCGATCCCGCTGATACAGAAGCTTTCCAGCCGTTCCCGAGAGCTCTTTATTATAATAAGCTTCCAACCCCATACCTGCTGTGCCATCTTTTCGTAGATAGCCAAGGACATGAGAAGCCAGCTTATTTTCCGGATAATAGCGTTTGGATTCCTGAACGGTGTCCACAGCTCCAATTACTTCATACTTATCCTTCAAATAACTTTTGAACGTATCCACTTGTGCCTTGACCTCAGGGTCTACCTTCCAGCCCCCGTTACGAATCTCGCGGTTTTTTAAGTAGTTACCCTTTTTATCCTTCGCAGAAAGATGCCTTCTCAGCTCATCCTCAGGCGTTTTGAGTAGCTGATGCAGCTTGGCTACAACCTCATTCTCCAAATCATACTCCTGAATGATGCTAGGATTGACAACTACCGTATAAGCTGGTGCATCCGTAGCTAATACGTTCCCTTTACGGTCCGTAATGGTTCCACGCTTGGGCTGAATCACCTGGTCTCTTTCTACCTGAGTAACTACCTGCTTATGCCAATATTCCCCGCTCACAACTTGAATCCAAAATACCTTAAGTAGCAGAACAAGAAAAAAGAGGGTAATACATCCCCCTATCAGCAGTGTGCGAAGCTTTATTCTTTTGACCATACCTCAAACCTCTCTGCAAAAAAATGTAAGTCAGAGCATAGCTTGATGCTATGCCCTTAACTATTTGGCAGCCTGCTTTTCCACACGAATGGGCTCTCTTGTTGGTTCGATATATCCCTGTTCCTTTGCAGTTGGCACAATCTGATTCTCCAGACGCTCCTTTTGAATCTTCAGTTGGGCGATATTGGTCTGTAATTTGGAAATGTCCTTGCTTGCCGTATTAATCGAATAATTGATTTGATAAATGTGAGCGTACCTGCCAATCAACATACCAGCAATGACAATGCACGCTACAAGTGTCAATAGATACAGCAGCTTTTCTCGAATCGGCAGCTCTCTGCGGCGTGTAACGACTTTGGTGGTTTCACGATACCGTTGTTGCTGAACCTGTTCCTGACGGGCTCTTTCTTTTACAGCCAAATTACCGCGTGTATAAGCCATGTCGCCTCTCCTTCTCCATTAAATTTACAATTTTTCGGCAACTCTTAGCTTGGCTGACCGGGACCGTGGATTCAGCTCCAATTCCTGCTCTGACGCCACAATCGGCTTACGATTCACCAGCTTTAGATCGCCTATCATTTTGTCCTCCAAAATAGGCAAATCAGATGGATAGATGCTTTTCGCCAAATACTCCTTGAAAATATGCTTGCATATCCGATCCTCCAAGGAATGAAATGTAATAACCGAAATTCTGCCCCCTGGAGCCAGACATCTTACTGCCTGGTGCAAAGTATCTTCCAGTGCACCCAACTCATCATTCACAGCGATCCGCAAAGCCTGGAAGCTGCGTTTAGCCGGATGTCCCCCGGTTCTGCGTGCCGCAGCCGGAATTCCTTCTTTGATAATATCGACAAGTTCCCCTGTTGTGTGAATAGGCTTGTTCATTCGACGTTCAATCATAATCTTCGCGATCCGCCGTGAAAACTTCTCTTCTCCGTATTGAAACAAAATACGTGCAATCTCTGCTTCCGGCCACTCGTTGACAATTTCGTAAGCCGTAAGCGAGCTACTCTGATCCATCCGCATATCAAGCGGTGCATCATGATTGTAGCTAAATCCCCGCTCCCCCTCATCGAACTGGGGCGAGGACACACCCAGATCGAACAAAATACCCTGGACCTGCGGGACGCCGTCTTTTTCGGGCAATCCCAGTTCGGCCAGCTTGTCCTGCAAGTGGCGGAAGTTGGATTTCACTAATGAAATCTTTCCTTCATAGGCTGACAGCTTCTCTCGCGCATTGTTCAATGCCCAGTCGTCCTGATCAAAGGCAATGAGCCTTCCCTCAGGGCCAAGCTGTGACGCAATGACGGAACTGTGTCCTGCCCCTCCCAACGTGCAGTCCACATAGATCCCGTCCTGCCTGATGTTTAGTGCCTGTGTTGCTTCTTCCTTGAGTACGGTAATGTGGTGAAACAAACGGCTGACCTCCTAAATTACAATTCAAAGTTGAAATCAACCAATTTCTCAGCAATGTCGTTAAATGCTTCTTCTGATTGGTTGAAATATTGCTCCCAAGTATGTTTGCTCCAAATCTCTACCCGGGTGGACACTCCCAATACGACGCACTCTTTAGTAAGCTTGGCGTATTCGCACAAATTCCCCGGTAAATTTACCCTGCCCTGTTTGTCCAATTCGCATTCAGTCGCCCCCGAGAAAAAAAAACGGGTAAACGCCCGCGCATCGGCCTTCATCAGAGGCAGTGCTTTAAGTTTTTTCTCCATGACAGCCCACTCATCCATGGGATACACGAAGAGGCATTGGTCCAGCCCGCGGGTAACCACGAACGAGGCACCGAGAAGTTCACGAAACTTGGCCGGAACAGTAAGCCGACCCTTCTCATCAATGCTATGTTGGAACTCCCCCATAAACATTGGTTTCGTCACCCCTTACCCCATTCTCCCACTTTGGCCCACTTTCCACCACTTAAGCATAATAGATTCGCTTTAAAAAATCAAAGACCTCTTTTTCATTACGAAAAAGTGATAAAAGCCAGATTCATACCATTATGTCTGTTATTGTAGCCCCACGTCACAAGATGCCAAAAAGCCCCATATCCCATGAAGCCGAACCCCCGACAATATGCATCAGGTTTCGAAACAACATGGAATAAAGGGCTTACTCTCTATCCATTATGTCAACCTACACAAACACTATAAACATAACACCATTGCAGTGGACACTGTGACCGAAAATACTCCGATTACGCGTTCCAGCTGTCCAGATAGATCTTTTGCTCTTCTGTTAACGTATCAATCTTGATTCCCAGACTATCAAGCTTGAATCGAGCTACCTGCTCATCAATTTCATAAGGTACATTAATAACGGCTTTACCCAGCTCGTTGTAACGATCATTCACATATTTCAAGCCAAGTGCCTGAAGCGCAAATGTGGTATCCATAATCTCCGCAGGATGACCATCGGCGGCAGCTAGATTCACGAGGCGCCCTTCTGCCAGCAAATACATTTTACGTCCATCTTTAAAGCGATATTCCTCGATATTGCGACGCACCGTGCGAATGGATTCGGAGCGTTTAGCAAGCTCAGGCTTACTAACCTCCACATCAAAATGCCCTGCGTTACACAGCACAGCTCCATCCTTCATAACATCAAAGTGTTCCCCTGTAATTACAGCTTTGTTTCCAGTTACTGTAATAAAGAAGTCACCCAGTTTGGCAGCTTCTACCATCGGCAACACATGGAAACCATCCATATGAGCTTCTACTGCCTTGATTGGATCAACTTCGGTTACAACAACGTTGGCTCCCAGCCCTTTCGCACGCATTGCAACCCCTTTGCCACACCAGCCATAACCTACCACAACCACTGTACTCCCTGCCACAACCAGATTAGTCGTACGAATAATGCCGTCGAAAGCTGACTGTCCTGTACCATAGCGGTTGTCGAACAAATATTTGCAGTAAGCATCATTAACAGCCACCATCGGAAAGTGAAGTTGCCCTTCTTTTTCCAAGGCCTTCAAACGAATAATCCCTGTAGTTGTCTCCTCTGCTCCCCCACGGATCGTAGAAATCAGATCAGGCCGTTCGGATTGTAATAGAGTAACCAGGTCACCACCATCATCAATAATGAGATCTGGTTTTGTTTCCAGTGCCTTGATTTGCAAATTCTTGAATTCCTCTGGGTCCGGGTTGTATTTAGCTAATACCGTAACGCCATCTTCAACTAATGCGGCGCAAACATCATCTTGTGTGGACAATGGATTACTACCAGTAATGGTGACCTGCGCTCCACCTGCTTGTACCACTTTAGCCAGATAAGCCGTTTTGGCCTCCAGATGTAGACAGATGGTTACCTTCAGACCAGCAAAAGGCTGCTCTTGCTCGAATTGTTGACGTATACGGTTTAATACCGGCATATGGGCTTCTACCCAATCAATTTTCAAATGACCTTCAGGGGCCAATTTAAGATCGTGAACAATGCTATTTTGCAGAGAATGGGAAGTCATACGTTGTTTCCTCCTTCATATTGGTTAAATTTGCTCCAGGATAAATCCTACATAAAATAATAAATCATACATAAATAACACGATGAGTACCCTTCAGATCCAATGGCATGTTCATAATCATATCAATCAGGCTGACACCGTGACGGTTCAGAAAATGATAGATCGTATACGCTCGCTCCTGCGGCTGTCCAAATGGGAAAAGCGACCATTCGATACGATCCCACTGGCGAAGTGCTGTTTCATTTTGCCGAAGCAGCGCTTCCTGAACTTTTGCCTCCAGATAGGCGATCTGCCCCAGAATTTTCTCGCGGTTGGTTTCTCCAAGCCGAAGCAAACCTTTTTCAATCAAACCTGTCTGCTGTACAAGCGGTTCGTACATGCGGACAAAAGCTTCCTTAGCCTCGGAAAACTGATCCTGCATTCCAAGTTGATCTTGAGTGGCAATCCATTGCTTTTTCCGTTCCTCAAGTCCGTCTCTAACTTGATCAAAACTTAATTCGTACTTAAGCATATGCTTCTCCACACCTGGCTCTACCAACGTAAAAGACATTCGAGGCAGCAGTATCGGCATCTGCATCTCCAACACCCCGAAAGCGTCCCGTGTAATCGCCCAGTAAGCAATCTCACCTAGACCCAGCACAGATGCCAGCACCGGAAACAGTGAATCCTGCATTAGAGGACGGGTTAGCACATTGTTACTAAAACGTTCGGGGTGTCTATCTATCTCTTCAAGCAGTTCATCCACTGTGAACGCCACCAAACCGCGCCGATCCGTGAATAGTCCAGCTTTTTTGAAAAGCAGCAGGCGTTCATCTTCATGGATATAAAAGAGATTCGCGCCACCTTCGTGCACATCCGCTTGTAAATGATAGCCATAATCTACTATCCGCGCAGCAGTCGTCCGGTAAGCCTGCTCCAACTCATCATTGTGCCGAACCAGCCGTCGAAAAACGGATGCTTCCAACTTGCGCAACGAAGGATTTGCTGAATCCATAAGCACTAATCCATAGGTACCGAACAAAAGGCCCAGCAACTTGGCAAAGGCTTCACTTAATCCATATGAATCCGTCAGCCCATGCTCAATCATGCGCAAAATATCAGTCTTATGTTCTGAATCAGGCAAGCTTTGCTCTATATCAGCCATCGCTTGCTTCCACTCAACAGTATCGACTTTAATAGCACTAACTGAAGAACGGCGTTCAGGCTGCTTATTCAGCTTGATTTTGACTGCTTGTGGGTCATTTGCCATTACGTATGTATGATTGACCTCGTCCCAGTCATGATCTTCGCCAGCAATCCAGAAGACGGGAATAACCGGACGTCCAAGCCGCTCCTCAGCTTCTCTAGCCGCCTTAATAATTGTAGCGGCTTTGTAAATGACCAGCATCGGACCTGTGAACAGTCCGCTTTGCTGCCCGCCAACTACTACTAAGGCATCTGGACTTTCCAGACGGTCCAATGAAGCACGAACCGCCTCATACGAATTGTATTGCTCATTGTATATGCGAAGACACGCTACGACATCCTTACGGCTTAATCGCAGATGCTCCGTCTTATCCAGCCACTTCGCCCGTTGGGCATAAGCATCGGCGTGCAGAACATCATATTCATACAAATCGCTTGCGCGTCCTGTACCCTGTATATAATCTTCTGCCAAAGCCGACCCTCCGCGAAGCGTTTCCGGAATTATTTTCATGGGTCTGCCTCCTGTCTCCACCAAAACCTTACTGCTTGATTGTACCGAAAGCCCATGTCCACGTCAAAGCTTCCTACAAAAAAAACCGCCGAATAACTCGGCGGTTGGTTCATAAAATAAAATCAGGCGTAAGGCTCAGCTACAAAATGTCCTTTAGACACTTCGATCAGCGTGGCATTTTCCAGGTTATAAGCCCCTGTCTTATTGCCAGATGCATCATGAATCGGGCCTGCTTGGTCGCCTGGCATAATAATCCGTTTTTTATTGGCTTCTACTTCCGGATCAGGAAGTGGGATCGCCGACAAAAGCATTTTTGTATAAGGATGGATCGGGTTTGCATACAACTCAGCGCTTTCTGCAAGCTCAACCATTCTACCCATATACATTACAGCTACCCGATCACTGATGTGCTTGACCATCGACAGATCATGCGCAATGAACAGGTACGTCAGACCCAAACGTTCTTGAAGCTCTTTTAACAGGTTGACAACCTGAGCCTGAATAGATACGTCAAGAGCTGAAATCGGCTCATCACAAATGATAAATTTAGGATTAACCGCCAGCGCGCGTGCAATACCGATCCGTTGACGTTGACCACCTGAAAACTCATGCGGATAGCGTGTTGCATGGTCAGGGTTCAAACCAACCAGATCGAGTAACTCTTCAATCCGTTTCTTGCGTTCTGCACGGCTACCTGCCATATTGTGAATATCCAGTGCCTCACCAATGATATCGGAAACGGTAAAACGCGGGTTCAATGATGCATACGGATCTTGAAAGATCATCTGCATATCACGGCGCATTGCTTTCATTTTACCCGGTGATAATTTGTAAATATCCGTGCCGTTAAAACGTACGCTACCTGCTGTAGGTTCATATAAGCGCAGAATGGTACGACCCGCTGTAGATTTACCACAGCCGGATTCGCCAACCATACCAAGTGTTTCACCCTCACGAATATAGAAATTCAGGTTATCCACCGCTTTGAGCACACGGTTTTTGCCAACATTAAAATACTTTTTAAGACCTTCAACCTCAATTAAATTGTTGCTACTCACCATGATCTCACCTCCTATTTCTTCAACTTCGGATCAAGCGCATCACGCAAGCCGTCGCCAAAAAGGTTGAACGCAAGCATAATCAAACTGATTAAACCTGCCGGGAAAAGCATACGCCATGGATAGTACATCCATCCTGTCAGAGCCGATTCAATCATTGAACCAAGCGATGCCTCCGGATTGGGTACCCCTAAACCGAGGAAGCTCAGGAAAGCTTCGGAAAAAATAGCGGTCGGAACGCTCAACGTCAATGTAACGATGATCGGACCTACTGCATTAGGCAAGAGGTGGCGGAAAAGCAAACGACCTGCTCCAGCCCCCATGGAACGGGAAGCAAGTACAAACTCTCTGTTTTTGAGTTGCATCATTTCACCGCGCACAATCCACGACATGTTAATCCACCCGGTCACACAGAGCGCAATAATAATTGTCGTAATACTTGGCTCCAAAACAACCAGCAGCAGGATCGTAACAAGCAGATAAGGAATGGAATACAGAATTTCAGAAAATTTATTCATGATTTCATCTACACGACCACCAAAGTACCCCATAATTCCACCATAAATAACACCAATCAGCAAATCAATCAAAGCCGCAGCCAGACCTATCGTCAAGGAAATCCGTGCTCCCATCCATGTACGGACAAACATATCACGTCCAAGATCATCCGTACCGAACCAATGCTCCGCAGAAGGTGGCAGATTCGTGCTCAGTAAATCATTAGAGTAATAATTATAGGGTGACAATATCGGGCCGATTAAAGAAAAAAGCACAATCAGAACTAGAACAATCAAGCTAGTCATTGCAACCTTGTTTTTACGAAGTCGTTCCCAGGCATCGCGCCAAGCAGATAAGCTTTCTCGCTGAATAACTTCAGACTGCTTTTCATCGACCCCTATTTTTTGGAAATCTTCCGGTTTCACCTGAAGTTTATCCAAATTCACAGCATTGTCTTTCACAGACATAAAGTTACCCCTCCTTCCCGCCGGACAGCTTAATCCGAGGATCAATAAACCCATACGCGACATCTGTAATAAAACGCGCTAACATAAGCAAAACACCGTAAAAAATCGTTATGCCCATAATCATGGTGTAATCACGACTTGTGATACTTTCCACAAACACTTTACCAATACCGCCAATCCCGAAAATCCGTTCAATAACCACAGATCCGGTAATAATATTCGCTGTCATTGGACCTACGTAGGTAACAACTGGCAAAATAGCATTCCGCACAACGTGTTTGAACATGATCGTAATGGATTTCAAGCCTTTAGCTTTGGCCGTCTTGATATAATCTGCATGCAGTACTTCTATCATACTGGAACGCGTCAATCGTGCAATAAATGCAATTGGTTGAGCGGACAAAGCCGCAACAGGTAGAACGTAGTCCATTGGGCCCTCAAAGCCCATAACATTAAACAATTCCAACTTTTGGGCAAGAAAGAACTGAATTAATGATGCCAGAACGAAGCTGGGAACCGCAATACCCAGAATTGCCAATATCATCGCTACGGTATCAATGAGTCTACGATGGTACAAAGCCGCCAGCATACCTAGTAAAATACCGACAATAATGGAAACAATAATCGCGACCAGACCTAATTTTAGTGACACCATGAAGGTCTGTCCAATAATGTCGCTTACATCTTGATTCAATTTTTTCATAGAAATACCAAAATCACCCGTAACAATATCACCTAAGTATTTAAAATATTGTACATATACAGGCTTATCCAACCCATACTGTTCCATTAATCGGGCTTGAATCTCAGGAGACGTCGCTCTTTCGCTCATGAAAGGGTTACCTGGAATTGCCTTCATCAGAAAGAACGTCGCAGAGATCAGAATGAGCAAAGAAATAAGCATAAATATAAATTTACTGATCAAATAACGCGCCATCGCCCGTTTACACCCCCCATAATTTTTTCGACACCATTCGATTCTATAGAAATAGAGTTGGGTTGTCCAATCTACTTATATGCATGGTTAATTAAATAATAAAAAGAACCCTCACACACAAAAAAAACGGGATATATATGGCAGTACCCACATATATATCCCGAAGTAACTCTTCAACTTCAGAATCAAGTATCAGCTACTTACTGTGTTATATAAGCTCTTGTAAAATCAATTGCACCACTAAAATCCAAGGCAACGCCTTTTACATTTGGTTTCGTCAAAGAAGTATTAGAGTAGTAATAAATCGGCAGTAAAACCATATCATCCTGAACAAGAAGCTTCTCTGCTTTTGCAAATATTTCCATGCGTTTTCCTGGATCAGTTTCTGTTTTAGCCGCTTTAATCAAACCGTCATATTCAGGATTAGAATATCCAGAATTATTGTTGCCATTACCAGTTGTCCAGATATCCAGGAATGTCATCGGATCATTAAAGTCAGCAGACCATCCACCACGAGCAATTTGGAAATTCAACTTGTTACGTGTTTGGATAAATACGCCCCACTCCTGGTTTTGCGTTTTCACGTCGATTCCCAGGTTTTTCTTCCACATATCTGCAACTGCCAAAGCAATTTTTTGGTGCCCTTCAGTGGAATTGTAGAGTAGAGTAATTGGAGGGAGTGAAGTTACTCCTTCTTCCTTCATACCTTCTTGAAGCAATTTCTTCGCTTCAGCTACATCTTCTTTAAAATAATCATCTTTGTGTTCACTACGGTATTCCTGAGATAAACCTTTAATACCCGGAGGTACAAAGCCGTAAGCAGGAATCTCGCCACCCATCGTTACTCTATCAACAATCGGCTGACGTTGAATCGACATCGCAAAGGCTTTACGAATTTTAAGATTATTGAACGGTTTTTCGGTGACGTTAAACAAATAGTAATAGGTGCTCGCTATTCCTTTAGCCTGAAATTCGTTAGGCATTTCATTTTTCACAGCCATCATTTGGTCTGCAGGAATTTCGCCATTAGGTTTACCTGCATAATCAAGTTGTCCACTTCTGTAAGAAGCGAGTTCTGTTGCACCGCTGTTTACAAGGGACATTGTAATTTTCTTCAGCTTAATTTCGTCCTTACCCCAATAATTTTCGCTTTTGGAAACCTCGATCTTTTGACCCGTCTCCCAAGTCGACAATGTGAAAGGCCCGTTAGTGATCATGCTTTCTTTTTTAGTCGCCCATTTATCATTACCTTTAACAGACGGATGCACCGGATAATAGGTGTAGAAAGAAGTCAATCCCAGGAAGTAAGGTGTTGCATGTTCCAGTTCTACCTGCAATGTATGGTCGTCAACTGCTTTGACACCTACATCTTTGAAGTCCGTAACTTTAGTACCTTTAAAAGATTTGGAAGTGCTCAGGTTATAGCCCTCAGCATTTTTGATATAGTACAATTGGTAAGCATATGGAGGTGCTGGAGCCGTGGAAGGATCCAATACCCGCTGCCAAGCAAATACGAAATCACTTGCTTTGACCGGGTCGCCATTACTCCATTTTGCAGTATCGCGAAGCTTGAACGTATAGGTTTTGCCGTCATCGGAAATTTTCCAGGATTCAGCTACGCCAGGAATTTCTTTACCATCAGGGCCCATGCGAACAAGACCTTCATACATTGTTTTTAAAACAGTGTTTGCTTGAGTATCTTGAGCCTGTGCCGGGTCGAATGTTGGCGGCTCGGATGCCAGATTAATGCGCAAAATCTGTTTGTCGGCCGGAGCCGGCGTAGTCGAGGTGTTTTCTTGTGCGCCCTTGCCATTGTTATCATTCTTGCTGGAGCCACAACCTGCGAGCAGTGCGCCAACCGCAAGAACGAGTGTCAAAAGGACTAAAAAGCTTTTCCTTTTCATCTAGCGTTTTCCCCCTAGTTCTAAAGTGGTATATGTTTATAGATTATACAACCAGCGGTCAAAAAAATCTACATAACATTTCTTCAAATTGAGCTTTTTTTTCAAAAAAACATGATTAATTCATATTTTTTCACCATTTCATGTCACCTTATATCACATGGCGTTGAATATATTCTTAAATATACCAACAACAGTCAACAAAATATACGTCAATGTCATCGCCATAAAAGTTAATCTCCAGACTGCTCTACACAATCTTTTACCATCAACCTTCCCTTTTATTCGATTTTGTGCTCCTCCAATTAAACCTAATGCCAGTAATAGGAGCAGTAAAATCAAATAAAAACCGAATCGAGATGTAAAAATAACATTAAAGAGTGCTGCAACGGAAAATATCAGAAAAAACGTGGTAATATCCATAGATGTAAGTAACGATTTCTTCTTTTCCATTTTAAGAAAGTAGCGACAAACCGCAAACACGATCAAAAACGGAAAAAAGGGAAGAATACTGAAAGTGATAATAGTACCTTGTATAAGACTCAACTGATCACCCCTCTTTTAGCCGCATGCCTTCAATTAATTGCCACAATACCTTATGAGTTGGTGCAGTAACTCCAGCCCGATCTGCCATCTGCACCAGTTGTCCGTTAATGGAAGCAACTTCTGTCATGGACTGTGCAAGTACATCAGCTAGCATGGACGAGTGATTCTCTGCCGTTGCCCGGCATACATTCATAATTTGGTCCCACCATGTGCTTTCCCAGTGGATACCATGAGCTTCATACACTTGAATGCCTTCATCGTACAGCTTGCGCATCATATGTATTCGAATAGGGTCCGAAAGCAGCTCGCCATTACGAACTCGCCATACCGCCGTTAACGGATTGATCACAGCATTGATCAACAACTTGCGATACATACCGTTCTCGATTTCTTTCGACAAGCAAGCGTCAAATCCTGCTGCAAGCAGCCGATTTAGCACACATTGTTTGAAATTACTGTTTTTCGCTTCCTCCCCTCCTTCCGAACAGCCAATTTCAGTAACGCCCGATCCCGCATGTACAATAGATGCTACTCCCTGCCTCTTGGCTCCTTCGGTCGTCACAGCAGGGTATACCACAGCTTCAGGCCACGCCTGTCTAATGCGTTCTATATGGCCGATTCCATTCTGTAAACAAACAATTCCCGTATCTCTTTCCGATTTAGCTGCTGGCTGGATCTGTACTAATACTTCTTCAATCGCCCCCTGTTTGATCATAAGCATTATCCACCGTGCCGGAGTATGTGAATTTAACCGTTGCCAATCTGCCAATGGAGCTACCTTCAATGTATCCCCAGGCACATGGACAGCCGCTTGACCCTCCTTATTAAACACAGTAATCCCATCACGAGCTATGACACTTGCCTGTTCAAGTGTTCGTGTCCACAGCCTTACTTTAGTACCCGAGGCCGACAACCTCCCGGCAAACAACAATCCTAGCGAACCCGCTCCAATAATATCAATCACCTTTGTATCGTCTCGCTTCCATCTTTTTTTCTACTATATCATATGCACTCCAAAGAAATACAAAAAACGCCAACTACGGCAAAGCGCTAGTTGACGTTTTATTTCAGATTTGCTGATGTAATCTTGCTACTCAATGCGCTCCAGATTCCCATTGGCGTCCATTTTGAATCTGGATTTAAGCTCTTCCTCATCTTCAGTGATTAAAGCCAAACGCCGGGCTCGGTCCATAATCTGAATCAAAGCTCTATAATCATCATTTACAACACGATAGTCGGTTTGCACCTCATTCACTTCTTTGGACAGCCGGTCATTAATGGAGCGGAGCTGATTCAGTTCCTCTTCCTTTTCCCGTAAATCTTTCTCCAGCATCTTAATCTGCCGATTGGTTTCCTGCACAGATCCTTTCCATTGACGCAAGAAGCGAATTACTGCATCAATAGATAACGTATCCTCACTCGAACCATCTGTTCTGTATCCACTTTCGACTGTATCAAGCGAGGCGAAAGCTGCCACCTGTGATACACCCACCGGGTTCTGCTTGCGGATATAACTGCGTTTCTGGCGCTGCGCTTTGGCAATGCTAATCGCTTCATCGTAACGTTTGCGCACGCAACTGTTCCAGCGAAAGCCGCATGCTGCAGAGGTTCTTCCAATTTTTTGTCCAACCTCCTCAAACGCAGCGAGCTGTGTTCCACCTTCCCGGATATGCCGCAATGTCACCTCCGCCAATATCAAATCATCTTCCGCACTCCATGCATCTTGTCTTATTGCAGTCATGCCTCTAGCCCTCCTAACAACATCCTGAAATAACCGTCTTCATGAACCGATCTTGCCGGTATTTGAATAGGGTATAAAAGCTGTTTATTCATTCCTATGCCTCTCGTAGAGTTCATAGAATCTATTTGATACTAAATTGTATTTCCATTTCTGCAAGAACTCATACGTGAAGTAAACAGTTTCTGGTTTCAAGCATGCTCTGACTGCTGTACAATAAAATGAATGGTTAAAGAATAAGAAAGGATCATATACATTACCATTAGTCTTTTTCGGGAATACATAAAAGGGGAAACCAAATGAACAAACGAATAAAAATCACGGTAAGCACCCTGCTGACCATCATTATGATGCTAACTTCCATATATGTACGTCCTACTCTGGCCGCTCCCTCCCAAGAAGAAAGCCAGATTTTACAGGATAGCCTGTCGATTGTTGAGATAGACCATGAAATTGAGCGAATCAGTCAGGAGCAGCAGACTCTTTTACACCGTCAGCAGGAACTTCGAAGTAGCCTTACCGTTCAGCAGGAGCAAATGACCATACAACGGAAGCGTGCAGGTTCTGTACTGCGATCTTATTATATGGGGGAAAGGGACAAGCTGTTGAGTGTTGTGCTAGGGGCGAAAAGTATAAAGCAACTTCTATCTCTGTACGATTACTACTTATTGTTGATTAGCCACGATCAGGATGTGCTTCAAGAATACGAATCCAATTATCGATCTATGCGAAAAACAGAACAACAAGTCACCCAAGCCTCGACGGAATTGGAGACGGTCAAAACAAACTTACTGGCACAACGTAAACGTATTGTCCTGCTTCAGTCGCGTGTAAATGACGGTGTTAATGCCAGTGATGACCCGGATACCCTACGCAAACTAATTAGCGAAATGACAGCTTATTGGGAGAATGTAGGTGTCTACGAGGTAAATAAACACTTTAAAGCATTAGCTCAAGCTATGCAGGATTTACCACAATTCATTCAACAACAACAAGGGGCCATGGTTACAAATGGAAAAATCATTACGATAAGCATTCGTGAAGAGGACTTTAACCGTTTTTTAAAGTCAGAAAATGAATTGTTTAATCACTTCAACTTTTCCTTTGTGCAGGATCGAATTGTGGTGGAAGGTCAGCAAGGAACGATGAAATTGACGGTAGAAGGTCACTACACGGTAGAGAATGAACCGAAAAATGCAATTCTATTTCATGTGGATCGACTGGTATTTAACGGACTGGAACTACCGGATACGACCCGCAACAAGCTGGAAAAGGATTTTGATCTGGGCTTCTACCCACAGCAGCTTATTTCATATGTCAAAGCCACAGAAGTACGCACTCTAACAGGAATACTTGAGGTTAAGCTCGAATTAAGCTTTAAGTAAGCTTCTGCTCACCTTTCATACTCTGAATTTTTACGTGTACAAAACAAGAGACCCCGGGATGTTCCCGAGGTCTTTATTATTTGTTATAACGATAGGGATTTTATAGCAGGTCGGCTGCCAACTGCGCGAGCTTGGAGCGTTCTCCTTTTTCCAACATAATATGCCCGCTAATCCCTTCTTGTTTAAACCGCTCCACCACATAGGTTAGGCCATTACTGGCTGCATCCAGATAAGGGTGATCAATCTGCTCCGGATCTCCCATCAAAATGATCTTGCTCCCCTCACCCACCCGGGACACAATCGTTTTGATCTCATGTCGGGATAAATTTTGCGCCTCATCGACTATAATAAATTGCCCAGGTATCGAACGCCCGCGAATATAAGTGAGCGCCTCCACCTGAATACTGCCCAAGCCCATCAAAATTTTGTCGATATCACCTGATTTTTTGGCATCAAATAGGTACTCGAGATTGTCGTAAATCGGTTGCATCCACGGGCGAAGCTTTTCATCCTTTTCTCCCGGTAAATAACCGATATCCTTACCCATAGGAACGACAGGCCGAGCAATTAACAGTTTCTTGAAGCGATGTTCATCCTCTACCTTAAGCAAACCTGCCGCCAGCGCCAGCAGCGTTTTGCCCGTACCCGCTTTTCCTGTAATCGTCACGAGGGGGATATCGTCATTAAGCAAAAGCTCCAATGCCATCCGCTGTTGCGCATTACGTGCGCTGATTCCCCACACTGATTCGTTACTTAAATACAGAGGCTCCAATCGCTCTGCCTCCTGGTTTACTTTCAGCAAAGCAGATTTTCCAGTCCCCATTTCATCTTTCAGAATAACAAATTCATGTGGATACAGCGTATAAGGTAGTTCCAGTGGCTTGATTGGTAAAAAACGGTTAGAGTAAAATTCATCTATGATGGACGGGTGCACCTGTATTGCCGAGTATCCGGGGTATAGCTCACTTAGATCGCCAGTTCTATCGGATAGGTAGTCTTCGGTCAGCAGTCCCAATACATCTGCCTTTATTCTGACCAGCACGTCTTTACTGACCAACACGACCGAACGCGGTTCAGACTGCTCCTGCTCTTCCAGATGATAATTCAAGGCGACCGCCAAAATCCGGTTATCGTTCGAAACCTCCCCGAACATCTCCTGAACTTTCAAAAAGCTCCGGTGGTTTAACTCAACCTTAAGCCTCCCACCTTGGGGCAGTGGAACGCCACTATGCAGATGACCCACTTCTCTCAACCCGTCCAACAATCGCGATACATTACGGGCATTCCGTCCAATCTCATCCGCGTTGCGTTTTTTGGAGTCGATTTCTTCCAGAACAACAGCTGGAATGACAACTTCATGTTCTTTGAAGGTAAAAATGGCTTTCGGATCATGCAGCAGCACATTCGTATCCAGCACAAAAATTTTCTTCATTAAATCCCCTCCAAAGCGGCGTGGACAATCTCGTGTTTCATACCTATACCTATTCACCGGGTACCCAATACTTGCTGATTCCCTGAAAAAAGAACCCCAAAGCAGCATAAATCAACGAAACGTTGTAGGGAAGGTAGCCTTTGAGCCTGTACATTTTTTAAAATTAGACACAAAAGGCCCAGTGATTCGCTCACTGGACCTAGACTCGGTTCATTATAAATTTAGACATACCTCAACCCCCTTATGCTATATAAGAGCTTTACTCGCTGCGAGTATAACATAAGAAGGAAGAAAGATACATACTCAGGAATTGGAAGAAGCTGCAGTATTGTCGCTTGCTTTTTTAGCTAATTCCTCTTGTAGCGCTTGTTTAGCCAAATCGAGCTGTTGCTCATCAATGTACACATAAGGGCTACGCCACGTTCCCGCTACCGGATTGTATTTTACATTTTGCTTGGAAATATTCCAATAGGTTTGTACAATATTTTTCATTTGCTGTGACTCGATATCTGTCATCATATTCTTATCAACCGATTTAATAATTGCACTAAACTTGGTCAAAGCGTTAAAGGATTGCATTTGATCAATTAAGGAATGAAGCACCTGATTTTGTCGACGATTGCGATCAAAATCGTCTGATTCAGCTGTTCTCGGACGACAATTCGATTTGCGGTAGCGAACAAAATCAAGAGCCTGATCACCGTTCAAATGCTTGGCTCCAGCTGTCAGGTTAATATCGGTACCATCTGCACGGTCACGGTAACACATATTTTTATCAACCGTCACATCTACGCCACCCAAATTATCTACAACATCTCTAAAGCCCTGGAAGTTAATAACCGTCACATAATCAATATCAATGTTTAAATATTTGCCGATCATCTTCTTCATTTGCTCTTCAGCAACTTCACCAGATTCTTTCTCTCTGGCCTTAAACACCGGATAATACTCATTTAGCTTACGTGGTTTATATCCATCCATTTCTAGACGCGTATCACGCGGTAAGGACACGATGGTAGACGATTTTGTATTGGGGTTCAATGTAGCTACCATAATAACGTCTGACAAATAAGTCGGATGATCAGGGCGGTAGTCTGTTCCTAGCAATAAGATAGTCAAAGGCTTAGCTTCTGCCAATTCCGTTTTGGGTACTTCCGTGTTGATTCCCGTATCCAAAACTTCCTCTACTTGATTGTAAATATAGTAGATATAACCACCTGCTGCCAAGATACCTATAATGAGCAGAAACAAGACAAACTTCATAAACGATCTGAAAAAACTTTTTTTCTTTTTCGTTTTTTTCGGTTTGGCGGATTTTTTCCCGCTTTGTGTCCGGGGAGGCAATCCGTTCGAAAGATTACTCATGCTTCAACACCTTTTCCTGCGTTTTGAGAAATATAGCTTTCTCCAAGTTTACAATCCTAAAACACATACAGCGGCGCATCCCGTTCCCGGGCGTCGCCGCTGTGGCCAAAGACCAATCCAATCAATTACATATTTGCTTGTGCTGTTTTACGTTGTTTCTCCGCACGCTCGCGCTCACCTTTGTTCAAGATCTTTTTACGCAAACGGATGGCATTAGGTGTAATTTCGCAATACTCATCATCATTCAGATATTCAAGCGCCTGCTCCAGAGAGAAGATAACAGGTGTTTTCAGTTTAACTGTATCGTCTTTTGTTGCTGAGCGAACGTTTGTTAATTGTTTTTCTTTACAAATGTTAACGACGATGTCGTTATCACGCGTGTGCTCCCCAACGATCATGCCTTCATAGATTTCAGTACCTGGCTCCAGGAACAAAATACCGCGATCTTCTACGCCCAGCATACCGTAAAATGTAGAGCTGCCGTTTTCCGTTGACACGAGTACACCCTGATGACGTCCACCTACTTGACCGCCAACAAATGGTCCATAGCTGTCAAACGCATGGTTCATTACGCCGTAACCACGAGTCAAAGTCAGGAAGTTTGTAGTGTAACCGATCAGACCACGTGCAGGGATCAGGAATTCCAAACGAACCTGTCCAGTGCCGTTATTAATCATGTTAACCATTTCGGCTTTACGGGAGCCCAAACTTTCCATAACCGCGCCCATGCTTTCTTCCGGAATATCAATGAGGAGACGTTCGATTGGCTCCATTTTCTTACCGTCAATTTCCTTGACGATAACTTCCGGTTTGGACACTTGCAGTTCGTAACCTTCACGACGCATGTTTTCAATCAGGATACCCAGATGCAACTCACCACGTCCGGATACAATAAAGGCGTCCGGGCTGTCAGTTTCATCAACACGTAAGCTGACATCAGTTTCGAGTTCTTTCAGAAGACGCTCACGCAATTTACGGGATGTTACCCACTTACCATCGCGACCTGCGAATGGGCTGTTGTTAACCAAGAAGGTCATTTGCAGCGTTGGCTCATCAATCTTCAGTACAGGCAACGCTTCAGGATGATTTGGATCGGCAATGGTTTCACCGATGTTGATATCCTTAATTCCCGCAATCGCCACAATGTCACCAGCGCCCGCTTGATCAGTTTCAATCCGTTTCAGGCCTTGGAAGCCGAACAGCTTCTCAATACGCGCTGATTTACTGCTACCATCGCGCTGAATAACTGTGACCGATTGTCCCTGCTTGATGATACCGCGGTTAACACGACCTACTGCAATTCGGCCAAGGTATTCGTTATAGTCCATCAGTGTTACGAGGAATTGAAGAGGCTCATCTACATTCTCAGTTGGAGCCGGAATGTGCTCTACAACTGTTTCGTACAATGCTTGCATGTTGTCGTCTTGCTTTTCAGCATCCATGCTGGATGTTCCGTTCAGCGCCGAAGCGTACACAACAGGGAATTCCAATTGCTCATCATTCGCACCCAGCTCAATGAACAGATCCAGTACTTCGTCAATGACTTCTGCCGGACGAGCTGCCGGACGGTCAATTTTGTTCACTACAACGATAGGCGTCAGATTTTGTTCCAGCGCTTTACGCAGTACGAATTTCGTTTGCGGCATGCAACCTTCGTAAGCATCAACGACGAGCAGAACGCCGTCAACCATTTTCATAATCCGTTCCACTTCGCCACCAAAGTCGGCGTGTCCCGGTGTATCTACAATGTTAATCAGGTAATCTTTGTAAGTGATAGCTGTATTTTTAGCCAAAATCGTAATACCGCGTTCACGCTCCAGATCGTTGGAGTCCATGGCGCGCTCCTGAACAGCCTCGTGTTCTCTAAATGTTCCGGACTGTTGAAGCAGCTTGTCGACAAGCGTCGTTTTTCCGTGGTCGACGTGGGCAATAATCGCAATATTGCGAATGTTTTCTCTTGCATGCATGGTTTGTATCCATATCCTTTCCGTATATCAAAATAGTGTCTCTATCCTGAAGCAGTGCTGATTCAAGGCTAACAATCGTTCTTTAGGGCCACTCCCTGCCAGCCTTCTATATGTTTCAGGCTTTATACAGACAGCTTCTCTCTCCGATTCGCGTGAAAACCTTAAAATAAGCGTCAGAAATCATTCCGACGCTCTTATCATATCCATTATATTATAGTTGAAATATGTCATAAAGCAAGACATTATTGCCTGTTCCGTAATTTACCGCCATGAAATCTGCACAGCTTGTCGTTTACCATTTGCGTTTGCCACGGTTGTTAACGACCAACCAGATTCCAGCGCCGATCAGTAAAACTGCAATAACATACATGATACCCGTTCTTAGCAGGGTAATAACCAATAAAAGTACCGAAACCAAGCCTAATATCACGCCCCCTGTATATACATTACGAGAAAGCGAAATATCATTAATGGCGTACTCGCATAATCCAATCGCCACACCTAGAAGTAACAAAGGCCATAAATAGGCCATTAAATGCCAACCCCAAATATTGCAGAGAAAAAATAAGAAGCCATAAACCGACAAAATCCCTGCCGGCAGCAACATAAAGGGTGATACTTTACGCATCATGTACATTGCATGCAGTACGATTCCAGGTATTAAAATCAGCAAGGGCCAAAAGTTTCGTCCCAAAAAGGAGAACGCCCCCAGTTTCCCCAACAAAATAATCAGTCCTACGGCAACAATGCCCACTCCGATCATACGCTCTTTTCCGGAATTCATCGTGGTCTCCTTTGTTTGCTGAATTTGTTTTTGGGTCTCTTAATGTGGTTGTTTGTAAGTGTATTTTTATGAATATAGAGTCTTTACAAAAACCGAGCAGACTCCACGGCATCCTGCAAAAACCCTATGTCTAGTTTAGCCGATGTTTTCCAAAAAAACTACGTTCAAATATGGCGGGCTCGTAACTGACGATATATTCCTGCAATGACAACTGCTGCTGCCAACAGTCCCGGTAACCATACATGTATAACTTCTCCTATCCCTGCTAACCATACACCCAATCTGGGATCACGCAGTAACATTTCTCCTGCCGTAAAGGCCAGGATTGCAGATCCAAGTAAAACAAGCACAGGGAACCGGTGAAGCCAGACGGCAATCACGTTGCTGCCCCAGACGACAATCGGAATGCTAATCGCAATACCAATGACAATAATGGCGATATCCCCATCTGCTAGGGCTGCAATAGCCAATACGTTATCTAGACTCATCACAAAGTCCGCTACCAGAATCACCTGTATAGCCTTCCATATGGTTGTTTCTGCTCTTACTCCCACATGATCCTCATTCTCATAAAGCAGCTTAAACGCAATCCATAACAGAAGTAGGCCGCCTGCCGCCTGAATAAAGGGTATGCCCAGCAAAATGACAGCTACAAAAGTCAAAACACAGCGCAGGAGGACTGCACCAACTGCCCCCCACCATATAGCTTGACTTCGCTGCCTTGCAGGCAAGTTTTTGCTCGCCATGGCTATAACAACCGCATTATCACCGCTTAACACCAAATTGATCATTAATATTTTCAACAGCAAAATGATATGCTCCATGTGTACAAACACCCCCATCCTACTTGTATGCGAAATAGGACGAGGCTATGCTTGTAAGCCTTAGTAAATAAGTCATCATTTATATAAAAACAGATGTCAATTTGTTGAGTAAAGACCTTGAATTCAATAACGAACAGCAATATAATGAATCGTATTTCCGAAAAACGGGTATTAACATAAACAACATACAATGAATTTAGGATGTTTAATCAGGGAGATGAGAACGATTGACATGTCTGGACTTCAGTTCTTTTGGCTACTGCTTAATGTGATATTTATTGACCTTCTGCTCGCAGGAGATAATGCGATTGTAATTGGACTTGCCGCCAGAAAGCTGCCTCCTGCAACGCAAAAAAAAGCGATTCTGTACGGTACCGGTGGTGCCCTGCTCATTCGCATAGCAGCCACCATTGTGGTACTCTGGCTGCTCCAAGTACCGTGGTTGTTACTCATCGGGGGTGTCATGTTAGTCTGGATCGCGTATAAGTTGCTCGTAGACCAGGAGGACCATACCGAAGTCAAAGCGGGAACAACTTTATGGGGTGCTATCCGCACCATTGTTGTAGCCGATGCGGCTATGGGTCTGGACAACGTGATTGCTGTTGCGGGTGCTGCCCAGCAGCATTTGCTACTTGTAGTGCTGGGCCTGTTAATCAGCGTGCCGATCGTTGTATGGGGAAGCACTCTCTTTATCAAGCTGATCAATAAATTCCCCTGGATTATCTATTTAGGATCGGCTGTGCTTGGTTATACGGCCTCTAATATGATTACCGAGGAACGTAAGCTGGAACCATACTTTACCGAGCACCCCGCGCTGCGTATCTTGTTTATTGCCGCAGTTATGGCTGGTATTTTGCTCACAGGATATCTTCAAAATCGCAGAGCAGTATCCAGTCGAGAAAAAGCCGCTTAAAATCATTCAAAAACTTTTTCAACTAAAATTCAAAAAAGGCAGACCCCACAATAAACTGTACCCTATGTAAAGGACCATTTAAAAAAAGACTAAATTGCTTGCAGAAGATGATCTCTGTATTGTACAGGGGTCATCCTTTTTAAGTTCCATTGGTATCTGTAATGGTTGTA